>NZ_JBEZXR010000007.1:0-213691 GCF_040638135.1 Streptomyces sp. NPDC026673
ACCGCATCCCGATCCGTGGTCAGGTCCCCGGCGAAGTGACGATCACCCGTGGCATCGGGCACATACTTCACTGCGACAACGATCCTCAAGCTCACTTGATGTCCCTTCACACAATCGGTTGCTGATTACGGCAGGTTGCGGGCCATGACGATGCGCTGGACCTGGTTGGTGCCCTCGTAGATCTGGGTGATCTTCGCGTCCCGCATCATCCGCTCCACCGGGTAGTCCCGCGTGTACCCGTAACCACCCAGCAGCTGCACGGCGTCCGTGGTGATCTCCATCGCCGCGTCCGACGCGTAGCACTTGGCCGCCGCACCGAAGAAGGTCAGATCCGCGTCCGAGCGCTCCGACTTCGCCGCCGCCGCGTACGTCAGCTGCCGCGCCGCCTCGAGCTTCATCGCCATGTCCGCCAGCATGAACTGGATGCCCTGGAACTCGGCGATCGCCTTGCCGAACTGCTTGCGCTCCTTGACGTACCCCTTGGCGTAGTCCAGCGCGCCCTGTGCGATCCCGATCGCCTGCGCGGCGATGGTGACCCGGGTGTGGTCCAGCGTCCGCATCGCGGTGGCGAAGCCGGTGCCCTCGGCGCCGATCATCCGGTCCGCCGGGATCCGCACGTTGTCGAAGTACACCTCACGCGTCGGCGACCCCTTGATGCCCAGCTTCTTCTCCGGAGCGCCGAAGGACACGCCCTCGTCGCCCTTCTCCACCACGAAGGCCGATATCCCCTTGGACCGCTTGTCCGGGTCGGTCACGGCCATCACCGTGTAGAACTCGGACACGCCGGCGTTGGTGATCCACCGCTTGACGCCGTTGAGCACCCACTCGTCGCCGTCACGCACCGCGCGGGTCTTCATCCCCGCCGCGTCGGAGCCGGCCTCCGGCTCGGACAGGCAGTACGAGAACATCCCCTCGCCCCGCGCCAGCGCGCCCAGGTACTTCGCCTGCAGCTCCTGCGAGCCCGACAGCTGCACCGGCAGCGAGCCGAGCTTGTTCACGGCCGGGATCAGCGAGGACGAGGCGCACACCCGCGCCACCTCCTCGATCACGATCACCGTGGACAGCGCGTCCGCTCCCGCGCCCCCGAAGGCCTCCGGCACGTGCACCGCGTGCAGGTCGTTCGCCTCCAGGGCGTCCCGCGCCTCCTGGGGGAAGCGCCCGAGCTCGTCCACCTCGGCCGCGAACGGCGCGATCTTCGCCTCGGCCAGCGAACGCACCGCGTCCCGGAGCATGTCGTGCTCCTCCGACGTCCGGAAGAGGTCGAAATTGTCACTCACGTCCGTTACTCCAGTCCGCGTCAGCTTCCATGGCATCGAGTACCCTCAATTATGCACACTCAGTGCCATCGATCGACCGGCCCCCGGTGTTAGGTTCGCCTCCATGACCACGAAGCCCCCGATGCGGGACGCCCTCGTCGCAGCGGCCTTCCAGCTCTTCCTGGAACGCGGCTACGAGGCGACCACGATCGACGACATCGTCGCCCTCGCGGGCGTCGGCCGCCGGTCGTTCTTCCGCTACTTCCCCTCCAAGGAAGACGTGGTCTTCCCCGACCACGAGCGCGCCCTCGCCGACATGACCCGCTTCCTGGAGGCCAGCGCCGACACGGACGACCCGGTGACCCGGGTCTGCGACGCGGCGCGCCTGGTGCTCACCATGTACGCGGAGAACCCCACCTTCTCCGTGCAGCGCTACCGCCTCACCAAGCAGGTGCCCGGTCTGCGGGCGTACGAACTCTCGGTCGTCTGGCGGTACGAGCGCGCGCTCGCCGAGTACCTCGGCGCCCGCTACGCCGACCGCCCCGACGGCAAGCTCCGGGCCGACGTGATCGCGGCCGCCGTGGTCGCCGCGCACAACAACGGCCTGCGCACCTGGCTCCGCTCGGGCGCGGAGGGCGACGCCGGCACGGCCGTGGACCACGCGCTGGAGTACGTGCGCACCGCCTGGAACGGGGAGGGCGCCACGCGGCGGGGCGCGCCGGAGGCGGAGGACGACGTGGTCATCGTGATCACCAAGCGGAGGACCCCCATGTGGCGGGTCGTCCGGGAGATCGAGGCGGGCCTGGCCGAGGAGGGCTCCCTCTCCTGAGGCACTCAGTGCCTTCCCAAAGTGCACTCAGTGCCATATGGTGTGCGCCATGGATGACCGGACTCTCGACGCGCACGACGTATCGGTTGACGGCGGGCTGCTGGTCCAGCGCTGCCGTTGGTGCGGCAACACCGCCTTCCAGCGCCTGCTCTGCCCCACCTGCGCCTCCACGGACCTCGACGAGGTGCGCAGCGACGGCATGGGGGTGATCGTCCGCCTGATGCGGGACGACGCCTCCCTGGTCGACCTCTCCGAGGGGTTCTCGGTGCGGGGCCGGGTCGTCGGCGCCCTGCCGATGCACGTGCGCAGCGGCGCGCGCGTGCGGGTGGCCCGTACGGCGAGCGCCGACGCGGGCGGGCTCCTCTTCGAACTCTGCGAGCCGCCCGCGACCCCATACGGCTGGTAGCCGCCCTCAGTCCATCGCCTGCCCGGCGCGGTGATGCTCCAGCAACCGGCCCAGCAGGTGCGTCAGTTGCTCGCGCTCGGCCCCGCCGAGCGGTGCCAGGAGTTCGTCCTGCACGGCGGCGAGCACGGTGTCGAGCCGGCGCAGCCGGGCGCGGCCGGGCGCGGTCATGGTGATGACGTTGCGTCGGCGGTCGTCGGGGTCGGGCGCCCGTTCCACGTATCCGGACGCGGCCAGTTCGTTGATGACGGCGACCAGGTCGCTGCGGTAGACGCCGGTGCGGCGGCTCAGCGCGGCCTGGCTCGCCGGGCCCGACTCGCGCAGCGTCGCGAGGACCGCGTAGTGCCACTTGCGGGCGTCCAGGGCGGCCAGCGCCTCGTTCACCAGACGGTCGGCGGTCAGCGCCGTCAGCGACAGCAGCCTGCTGGGTAGCTCCCGCAGTGGTGCGGGACCCTCCCCCGGCGCGCCGTCCGTGCCGCCGCCCCTCTCCTTCTCGCTCACGGCCGCGATCCTACCCCCTTGCGTTAGTGGGGCTAACGACCTAACTTCGTTAGCGTTACAAACGTTAGTGCCACCAACGCTATGGAGAGGGATCCGCCATGCCCGTGACCGAGGCGCTCGACTCGACCATGTACCACGAGGAGACGGGAAGCCGTGACGGAACTCCCGTCGTCTTCCTGCACGGCAATCCCACCTCCTCGTATCTGTGGCGGAACGTCCTGCCCCGGATCGGCGGGCACGCCCGCTGCCTGGCCCCCGACCTGATCGGCATGGGCCGCTCGGGCAAGCCCGGCCCGCCGTACCGGTTCGCCGACCACGCCCGCTATCTCGACGCCTGGTTCGACGCGCTCGGTCTGGACGGGGAGGTCGTCCTGGTCGGCCACGACTGGGGCGGCGCCCTGGCCTTCGACCGGGCCGCCCGGCATCCGGGACGGACCCGCGGACTGGTCTTCCTGGAGACCATCGTGCGGCCGATGACCTGGGACGACTTCCCCGCCGCCGCACGCGACCGCTTCACCGCCTTCCGCACCCCCGGCGTCGGCGAACGCCTCGTCCTCGACGAGAACGCCTTCATCGAGCAGGGCTTCGGCCCGACCGTGCTCTCCGGGATCAGCCCCCGGGACCACGACGTCTACCGTCGCCCGTACCCCACCCCCGACAGCCGCCGCCCGCTGCTGGAGTGGCCGCGCGCGATGCCGCTCGAGGGCGAACCGGCCGACGTGGTCGCCCGGGTCGAGCGGTACGGCGCCTGGCTGGCCGACAGCCCGCAGGTGCCCAAGCTGCTGCTGACCTTCGACTCCTCCCCGACGCTGATGATCGGCGACGAGATGGCGGCCTGGTGCGCCGGGCACATCGCCGCCCTGGAGACCGAGCACTGCGGGCCCGCCGGCCATCACGCGCCGGAGGACCGGCCCGAGGCCATCGCGGCGGCCGTCACCACGTGGGCCGAGCGGCACCGGCTGCTGACGTAGAGGAGCCCGCAGGGTGCCGCCGGGCGCCGTCAGTTGTCCTCGGGATGCTGGTACTGGCGGGACTGGAGCAGGTACATCTCGCGGAAGGCGCCGGTGCCCGCCCCCGGCCGCATCAGGTCGGCGAAGGGGCCGTGCTCGACGACGCGCCCCCGGTCCAGGACGTAGATCTCGTCGGCGTGCCGGACGCTGTGCAGCCGGTGCGTGATGAGGACGACCGTCTGCCCGTCGGCGGCGAGTTCCCGGATCAGGTCGAAGACCCTCTGTTCCGCCTGGGCGTCCAGGGCGCTGGTCGGCTCGTCGACGATGAGGATGCGGGCGTCGCGGTACTGGGCGCGGCTGAGCTGGAGCCGTTGCCACTGGCCGCCGGATATCTCGTGGCCGCCCTTGTAACCGCGGCCCAGCAGGGTGTCCCAGCCGCGCGGCAGACCTGCGACGACCTCGTCGGCGCCGGAGTAGCGGGCGGCGGCGGTGAGCCGGTCGTCCGTCAGCAGGGCGTCGGGACGGCCGATCCCCACGTTGACCCGTGCGGTGAACGGCCAGCGGTAGGCGTCCTGCGAGACCAGTGCGATCCGGTCGGTGATCTGCCGGCGGTCGGCCTCGGCCGCGTCGACGCCGTCCCAGCTGATCCGCCCGGAGTCCGGCGCGTACAGCCCGCACAGCAGCTTGGCGAGCGTGGTCTTGCCACTGCCGTTGCGTCCGACGAGGGCGACGATCCGGCCGATGGGGATGGTGACGTCGACCTCGCACAGGGCCGGCGGCTTCACCGCCGGGGTGCCGGACTCGGCGGCGGTGACCGGGTAGCTGAAGGTGACCTTCTCGAACCGGATGGCCTCCACCCGCTCCGGCAGATCCAGCCCGCCCCGCGGGATCACCCGGCGGTCCGCCTCGGCGCACAGGCGCTCCAGATCCGCGACGAACAGCGCCTCCTCGTGCAGGTATCCCAGCTGCACGACGAGCCGGTCCAGGGCGGCGGAGCCGGTACGGATGGCGATGACCGCCGTACCCGCGACGGAGAGCGCCATCGCCCCGCTCCACAGCAGCGCCCCCAGCGCGCCGTACGTCGCCGCGGTCGCCACCCCGGTCCACCCCGAGGCGACCAGCCCGGTGCGCGCCGCGAGCCGGGCCAGCCGGGTCTGCTCCTGCTCGCCGTTCTCCGCCATCGCCCGGAAGTGCCCCAGCAGGAACGGCCCGAGGTCGTGGACGCGGACCTCGGGCGCCGCCTGCGCCTCGATCAGCAGCCGGCCCAGGAGCTGACCCGCCCGGGCGTGCTGCACCCAGTTGTGGAAGGAGATGTAGCGGCGGCGGGCGATGGTGAGCGCGCTCCAGGCGCTGGGCAGCGTCATCACCGCGAGCAGCGGCAGCAGGGCCGGGTGCAGGACGGTGAGCACACCGGCCGCCGCGAGCAGCGAGATCAGCGCGTTGACCACCGACGAGCAGAAGTTGATCATCCGTCGGGCGGACGCGGCGCCCCAGGAGGCCGAGTCCAGAAGTTTGTGGAACTCGTCGTCCTCCACGGCCGCGAGTTCCACCCGGGCGACCCGCTCCAGGTACATCTCGGTGGCCACCCGTTCCACGGTCGGCTCCAGCTTGCCGGTGCCGGCCGTGGAGGCCGACCGCAGCAGCGCCCCGACCAGTGCCGCGACCGCCACGAGCGCCAGCGCCGGGGCCGCGCCCGTGAGCCGCTCGGTGGTCTCGCCGGGCACCAGCAGCCGGGCCAGCACCCAGTTGACGGCGACGAGGCCCACCGCCTGGGCGACACCGCGGCCCACCTCGGCGTACACCACGACGCGCAGGGCCCGCGGGTCGGCCCGGTGGGCCAGGCGCACGGTGGTCGCGACGAGCTGCGGGAGCCGCCGGATCATCGAGCGCAGGCCCAGCTCAAGAAAGGAGCCGTCGTGCTTGTTCCAGCCCATGTCGTACCGCAACGGCCCGCCGAACAGCAGCCGTTCGGACTCGGACACTTCCTCGGGCGCGAGGGCGTCCGGGTTCTTCGGGTCGGCCTGCCGCTTCCGCCTGCTCATGTGCGTCCCCCCTCGGCGGGCGCCCCGGCGCCGTGCCGCGGCGGCCCTGCCCACAGGCTTCCCCTCGCGGCGCCGCTCCGTGCGCCGCTCCCCTCAGTGCGCCCCGTCCCCGCTCCCGCCGCTCCCGTTCCGGCCCCCGCTCGCGCCGGCGTCCCCTTCCGCCCAGGCGCGGTAGGCCTCGACCGCCGTCGGCAGGGTGGGGAAGATCCGCTCCCGGCCCACCACGTCGGACAGCCCGTACGCGTCCAGGTCGTCCAGCAGGTCCTGCTTGACGCGGGCGAGCGCCAGGACGATGCCGCGCTCGGCCAGTTCGCGGCGGAGGGCCTCCAGGGCGTCCAGTGCGGTGATGTCGACCTCGACGTTGGCCTCGGTGTTGAGGACGAACCACCGCACGGGGTCGTGCTGCCGGTCCACGGAGGCGAGGGCGCGGCGCCGGAAGTCCTCGGCGTTGGCGAAGAACAGCGGCGAGTCGTAGCGGTAGACGAGCAGGCCCGGGATGGTGCGCGCCTGGGGGTAGTCGTCGACGTCGTGCATGCCGGCGAGGCCGGGCACCAGGCCCTCGACGGCGTCGTGCGGGCGGGCCACGCGGATCAGCATCTCGGCGACCGACAGCGCGACGGCGACCATCACCCCGTACAGGATGTCCAGGGCGAGCACGCCGACCAGGCACGCGAGGGCCAGCACCAGTTCACGGCGGCGGAACGACGCCAGGCGGCGGAAGCCGGCGAGGTCGATCAGCCGGCAGGCGGCGAAGACCACGATCGCGCCGAGGACGGTGGAGGGCATCTGCGACAGCAGCGGGTTCAGGAAGAGCAGGACGCACACCACCGCCACCAGCGTGACCAGCGAGTACAGCTGGGTGCGGCTGCCGGCCGAGACACCGAGCGCGGTACGGCTCGCGCTGCTGCTGACGGGGAAGCCGTGCAGGACGCCGGATCCGAGGTTGGCGGCGCCCAGGGCGAGCAGTTCCTGGTTGCTGTCCAGGCGGTCCGCGTCCTGGCCGGCGAAGGCCCGTGCGGTGAGGACGAAGTCGGTGTAGCCCACCAGCAGCACCCCCACCGCGGGAAGCAGCAGCCGTCCGAGGTCGCCCGGGTCGGGCAGGTCCGGCCGGGGCAGTCCGGAGGGGACCTCGCCGATGACCGCGATGCCGTGTGCCTCCAGCCCGAAAACGGCGACGACTGCCGTGCCGGCCACCACGGCGAGGAGCGGCCCGGGGGCGCGGGGGGCGTACCGCTGGACGAGGAAGAGGAAGAGCAGCGCCGAGGCGGCGAAGGCCACCGTCCCCGGGTGCGCCTGCGGCAGGTGCGTGACGAACGAGACCAGCTGCGGGAAGAACTCCTCGCCCGTGACCGGCACGCCGGTGAGCTTGGGGAGCTGGTCGACGATCATGATGCACGCCACCCCGGCCAGGTAGCCGACGAGCACGGGCCGCGACAGCAGATCGGCGACGAAGCCCGCCCGCACCGCCCAGGCGACCCAGGCCAGCAGGCCCACCACGACGGCGAGCGCCGCGGCGAGCACGGCGTAGCGGCCGGGGTCCCCCGCGGCCAGCGGCGCGACCGCGGTGGCCGTCATCAGCGCGGTCGTGGACTCCGGGCCGACCGAGAGCTGCCGGGACGACCCCAGCAGGGCGTAGAACGCCAGCGGGGCGAGGACGGCCCACAGCCCCGCCACCGGGGGCAGCCCGGCCAGTTCCGCGTACGCCATGACCTGGGGCACGAGATACGCCGCCACCGTGACGCCGGCGAGCAGATCGCCCCGCAGCCACGCCCTGCGGTACCCGGTGAGGGTGGCGAGGCCCGGCAGCAGTCCGCGCCACCCCCGTTTCGTGGCGGACCTCTTGGGCGGTCCGGCTGGCGTGGACACGGCTGACGGCATGGGCCCATCCTCCCCGCCGGGACGGCGGGCGGCGAGCAGATCGGCCGGGGTGCCCGACGGCCCGCCTTGGGGCCGGTCGGCCCCTCCTCGCGGTCGCGGGTCCGGGCGGACCCTGGAGGTGAGGGCGTACCGGACGAGAGGGAGGACGGCGATGACCACCACCACGACGGGACTGCTCGACGCACTGCCCCCGGAGACCCGCGGGCGCCTTCTGGAACTCGCGCGCGACGTGTCCTTCCCGGCCGGGGCCCGGATCTTCGGGGAGGGGCACAGGGCCGACCGGTTCTGGATCATCCGTACCGGTTCGGTCGAGCTCGACCTGCACGTCCCCGGCCGCCGGTCCGCCGTGGTCGAGACCCTCGGCCCGGGCGACCTGCTCGGCTGTTCGTGGCTCTTCCCGCCCTACTCCTGGCACCTGGGCGCGCGGGCGGTGAGCCCGGTGCGGGCGGACGAGTTCGACGCCACGGTGGTGCGGGCGCTGTGCGAGGCGGACGCGGCCTTCGGGCGCGCGGTCGCCCGGCGCGTCGCGCAGATCGTCGCGCACCGGCTGCACGGGGCCCGCACCCGGCTGCTCGATCTCTACGGTCCGCAGGGCAGCGGCACGGAGCGCTGAGCCGCGCGTGGTCCGTTCGGCCCTGTCGCCGGGGGCCGCTCCGGGCCATGATCGGAGGATCCGGCGCCGCCGGCGGAGACGCCGGCGGCGACGAGGAGCGAGAGGCCGGGATGAGCGAGGTACGGGAGTTCACCGCGCAGGCGCCGATCAGGGTGTTCCTGGTCGACGACCACGAGGTGGTGCGGCGCGGGCTGCGCGATCTGCTCGACGCCGAGCCGGACATCGAGGTGGCAGGGGAGGCCGGCACCGTCGACCACGCCCTGGCCCGCGCACCCGCCCTCCGCCCGGACGTGGCGATCCTCGACGTGCGCCTCCCGGACGGCGACGGCATCGGCGTCTGCCGCGATCTGCGCTCCCGCATGCCGCGGCTGGCGTGTCTGATGCTGACCTCCTTCGACGACGACGACGCCCTGCTGGACGCGATCATGGCCGGGGCCGCGGGCTATGTGCTGAAGCAGATCAAGGGCTCCGACCTGGTCTCCGCCGTCCGTACAGTGGCCTCCGGCCAGTCGATGCTCGACCCGGCGACCACCGCCCGGTTGATGAGCAACCTGCGCGGGCCCGAGGAGCCGCCGGAGCCGCAGGTCGAAGCGCTGGCCGGACTCACGCCGCGCGAGCGGGAGATCCTGGAGCTGATCGGCGAGGGACTGACCAACCGGCAGATCGGTGAACGGCTCTTCCTGTCGGAGAAGACGGTCAAGAACCACATCTCCCGGATGCTGGGCAAGCTCGGCGTCGAGCGCCGCATCCAGGCCGCCGTCCTCGCCACGCAGCACCAGCCCTCCGGCGGCGCCCCGGGCTCCGGCCCCTGAGACCGTGCCCCCGGCGGCCCCCGCGGTAGGGCCGGTCGGCCCTCCCTGCCGGCCGCCGGTGCGCGCAGAGTGGGAGCACGCGCCGGCCGGAGGGAGCGCGTCATGGATCCCACCACACTCAACGGGGCGACACTGGAGAAGCTGATCTCCGCGGCGGTCGCGGCGCCCTCGTTCCGCGGCAGCCGGCCTTGGCGGTACCGCCTGGATCCCGACACCGCGACCTTCCAGGTGCGCGCGGTCCCCGAACCCGGTGTGCCGGAGTCCGAGGCGGCGGCCCGCGCCCTGCACGTGTCCGTCGGCGCGGCGGTGTTCAACCTGCGGGTCGCCTTGGCCCACTTCGGCTGGGAGCCGGTCGTGGCCCTGCTGCCCGTTCCCGCCGACCCCGATCTGCTCGCCTCCGTGCGTCCGATCGGCCCGCGCCATGTCGGCAACCGTCCGTACCGGGACCTCTACGACGCGATCTGGCGCCGGCACAGCAGCCGCGCAACGTTCTTCGCGCACTGCCCGACCGGGGCGGTCGTACTGGAGCTCATCGACGCCGCCCACGCGGAGGGCGCCTCGCTGACCCTGCCGAGGACCGAGGAGGCGCTGCGGCTGCTGCGGCTGACCGCCGAGGCGGAGCAGCGCGACGACGCGGGCACGGACCGCGCCTCCGGTCCCGGTGGCCGGCTCCACGAGGGCACCCGGAGCGGGGCGGCCCCGCCCGACGAACCCGAACGGCGGCCGCTGGTCGCCGCGCTGTGCACGCCGCACGACTCCTGTGCCGACTGGCTGCGGGCGGGACAGGCCATGGAGCACGTGGTGCTGCTCGCCACGGCGCACACCGTCCAGGCGTCGCTACTGCACGCGGCGATGCAGTGGCCGGACCTGCGGGCGGCGATGCGCACCACGGACTGCGGGCCGGGCCTGCTGCAGATGCTGATCCGGTTCGGTTCCGGGGCGGCCGCGGACTGCGCCGCGCGGACGCCGGTCCACGAGGCCGTGGACCGGGGCTGATCAGCCCGTACGGCCGGCAGGTTGCAACGGCACCCGCCAGACCAGGCGGGTGCCTCCGTGCTCGGGCGTCCCGAGGGTCAGGGTGCCGCCCAGCTTCTCCGCGCGCTGCGCGAGGTTCGCCAGGCCGCTGCGGCGGCCGTCCTCCGGGATGCCCACCCCGTCGTCGCAGACCGTGAGGACCAGCGTCCCGGACCCGACCACGAGCGACACCTCCGCCGCTCCGGCCCGGGCGTGGCGGGCGATGTTCGACAGCGCCTCGGCGAGTACCGCCACCACGTGCTCGGCGACCGGGGCGGGCACATCGGTGTCGATCAGCCCCTCCATGCGCAGCGACGGGGTGAAGCCCAGGGCGGGCACCGCCTGCTCCACCGCCCGGGCCGTCCGGACCCGCAGTCCCTGGCGGCCCGGCCCCGACTCGTGGCTCCGCAGCCCGAAGATCGTCGAACGAATGATCTTGATGGTCTCGTCGAGGTCGTCGACCGCCCGCAGCAACCGCTCGCTCGCCTGGGGGTGGTCCACGAACCGGACCGCGCTCTGCAGGGTCATACCGGTCGCGAACAGCCGCTGGATGGCGAGGTCGTGCAGGTCGCGGGCGATCCGGTCGTGGTCCTCCAGGAGGAGCAGCTGCTCGGCCGACCGCCGGCGCTCGGCGAGTTCCATCGCCAGGGCCGCCGAGCCGGCGAAGCCCATCAGCGGCGCCGTCTCCGCCTGGGTGAAGGGCGCCTCCCCCTCGGCCCGGGCGAGCAGCAGCGCGCCGCGCACTCCCTGCGGCGTGGCCATCGGCACCGCCACCGCGGGGCCCAGCCCCCCGAATCGCGGCGGACCGGCCACCACCCGCGGATCGTGCTGGATGTCGGCACTGGTCAGCGGCTCGTTGGCGGTCATCGCCGCCCCGGTGAACGAACCCTCGCGCGGCAGGGTCAGCCCCCGGTGGGCGTCGGCGTCGATACCGGTGGCGATCGCCATCGTGATCCCGTCACCGCCCTCGACCGGCAGCGCGAGGACGCCCAGGTCCGCGCCGAGGATCCGCCGCGCGTGCTCCACGATCAGCTCCAGCACCGAGGTCTCCTCGATGCCCGACAGCAGACCGCTGGTGATCTCCGCGTTCGCCTCCAGCCACCGCTGCCGCGACCTGGCCTCCTCGTAGAGCCGGGCGTTGTCGATCGCGACCCCCGCCGCCACCGCGAGGGTGGACAGCACCGTCTCGTCCTCCCCGTCGAACTCCTTGCCGCCGCGCTTCTCGGTCAGGTACAGGTTGCCGAACACCTCCTCGCGGATCCGGATCGGCACCCCCAGGAACGAGTGCATCGGCGGGTGGTGCGCCGGGAACCCGTGGGAGGCCGGATGGCGCGCGATCTCCTCCAGGCGCAGCGGCGCCGGACGGCGGATGAGCTCGCCCAGGATGCCGTGTCCCGAGGGCAGCGGGCCGATCGCCTCGATCTGCTCCTCGCTCACCCCGACCGTCAGGAACTGCGCCAGCCGCGCGTCGTCGCCGATCACGCCCAGCGCGCCGTACTCGGCGTCGACCAGGACCACCGCGGCCTCGACGATCCGCCGCAGGACCTGCGGCAGGTCCAGCTCCCGCCCCACCGACAGCACGGCCTCCAGGAGGCTGTGCACACGGTCCCGCGTCCCCCGCACCGCGTCGATGCGCGTCTGCAGCTCGTCCAGCAACTCGTCGAGCTGCAGCCGTGGCAGGCCCTCGGCGTCCTTGCCGCCGTCAGTCCCCACCGGCACCTCCGTCCGCTGTGGCGGCCCTCGTGGAGCCTCTCTTCAAAGTAGCGCCACCGCGGTACCCGGACGCGCGGAACGGGCGAGGCTATTCGGGGCGGCCGCGCTCGACGGGCGGCACCGCCGCCCAGTGCTCGATCTCCTCGTCGGGCGCGAGCCGGGACAGGGCTTCGCCGAGCCTGCGGCAGACCTGCTCGATCTCGCGGCGGGTGTGCTCGCGTTCGGTGACGGTCGCCGCGAGCAGCAGGGCGGTCAGCGCGGCGGAGCCGTTGAACGCCTGAAGGGTCACCATCTTCGTGAAGAGGTCGAGCCCCGCGAACGGCCCGGAACCGTCGGCGGCGGCCTCGATCGCGATGAGCGAGGTGATCAGTGCGCAGGGCGCGGCGCCGGCCAGCTGGAAGCGGAACGCGGCCCAGATCAGCAACGGGAAGACGAGGAAGAGCAGCCCGGGGGTGCTGTGGGTGGCCACCTCTGTGACGAGCACGGTGCCCGCCAGGAGGGCCGCGGCCTCCATCCAGCGGAAGGGCCCGACGCCCCGCGGCAGCCGGCAGGTACGCAGGACCAGCAGCAGCGGAGCGATCACCAGCACACCCATGGCGTCGCCCGTCCACCACACCGACCAGGTGGACCAGAAGGCACCCGCGGGCACGGCGCCGGAGGCCACCAGCACGGCGCTGCCGACGCTTGCGCTGATCAGCATCCCGCCGAGCGCGCCGAGGAACACCAGGGCCAGCGCGTCCTGCAGCCGGTCGAGTTCGACACGGAAGCCGACCCTGCGCAGCAGCAGGCAGGCGCACACCGGGGCGATCGTGTTGCCCGCCGCGATCCCCAGCACCGGGAGGACCGAGGGCCCGATCGCGATGTTGACCAGGAAGGCGCCGACGGCGATCCCCGGCCACAGCCGGATGCCCCCGAGCAGCAGGCCCACCAGGGCGATCCCGGTCGGCGGCCACATCGGGGTGACCTGACCCCGGACCAGTTGCTGCTCCAGGCCGATCCGGGCCGCACCGTAGTAGGCGGCCACCAGCACGAGGATCCACAGGGCCGTGGCCCGGTGACGCCGGAGTCCCTCGCCGTGCCCGGCGGTGCTCATCGTGGGGCCGTCCCCGGGCAGTCCCCGTGCCGGAGGACGAGGACGGCGGCGTCGTCGCTGTGGCCGGTGAGGTCGGCCACGGCGATGACCTGCGCGACCAGTTCCTCGGGGTCGGCGGTGCAAGAGCCGCCGACCAGTTTGGCCACGCGGTCCAGCCCCTCGTCGATGGGGTGGCCGGGCCCCTCCACCACGCCGTCGGTGACCAGGACGAACGCGCCGGTGCCGGTCAGTATTCGACGGGTCGACGGGTACCTCTCGCCGTCCAGGATGCCCAGCGGCAGCCCGCCCTCGTCCAGGACGACCTCGCAGCGGCCGTCGGACGTGGCCCACACCGCCGGGACGTGCCCGGCCCGGGCGTCGGTCAGTTCGCAGGTCGCCGGGTCGAAGCGGAGGAAGGAGCACGTCACGAAGAGTCCCGACCCCATGGAGATCAGCAGGTCGTTGGTACGTGCCAGCACCTCGGCGGGCTCCGTGGTGGCCACGGCGACCGCGCGCAGGCAGGTGCGCACCTGGCCCATGTAGGCCGCGGCCTCGACGTCGTGGCCCTGGACGTCGCCGATGGCACAGCCGACCGAGCCGTCCGGCATGGGGAAGACGTCGTACCAGTCGCCGCCGATGTCGAGTCCGTCCCGGGCGGGGGCGTACCGCCCCGCCACACGCAGGCCGGGGACGGCCGGGAGGGCGGCGCCGAGGGTGTGCCGCTGAAGGGCCGCGGCCAGCTCCACCCGGGCCTGCTGCATCTTGATCCGCTCGAGGATGCGGCCGGTGAGCTGTCCGAGTGTGTTCAACAGCTCCTCGGCGCTGCTGGTGGGAGCGGTGTGACGTCGGGACATGGCACCAACGCTCCGGGGCCTTGGGCACTCGCGCCACCTCTCACCCTACGCCCGCGGGCCCTCCGGCACCCGGCTCAGAGCCAGCCGCGGCGGGCCGCCTGCCAGGCGAGCTGCATGCGGGTCGCCGCTCCGGCGAGGGTCATCATGTGCTGGATGTGGCGCTGGACGGTCCGCCGGCTCAGGCCCATCTGGCTGGCGATGGCCTTGTCGGCGACGCCCGCGACGAGCAGCGAGAGCAGCCGGCGGTCGGTCTCGCTCAGCGGGTCGGAGTCGCCCTCGCCCTCGTCGGTGCCGCCCACTGTGCCGGAGGCGCTGACGTGCAGCGGTACCGCGTCCTCCCAGTAGCGCTCGAACAGCGCGGTCAGCGCCTCGAGGAGGCTGCTGTCGCGCAGCAGCGCGGCGGTCGGTTCGTTCGGGCTGCCGTGCGGGCCGCCGGGCACCAGGGGGCAGATGGCGAACGTCCGGTCGGCGACGGCGAGCCGCAGCGGCAGGTGGGGGACGGAGCGGGCCATCTCGCCCGCCTGGACGCCCTCAACAACGTTGTCGATGGCGCCTTCGTCGTCGAAGAACGCCCGCTCGTACAGGACGCGGTAGCGCACCCCGCGGGCCAGGGCCTCGTACTCGGCGCGGTTGCTCCCCGAGGGCATGGCCACGTACTGGGCCTTGCAGAACCAGAGCATCTCGTGGCGCGCGTTCTCCTGCATCTGCCGCAGGTGCTGGCGCAGTGCCTCGCTGCCGGTGATGACCTCGATGAGCTGTCCGGCGTCCTGGCGGCGCGCGGTGCTGCGGTAGCTCTCCAGCAGGTCGGTGACCGCGGTACGGGCCTTGTCGAGGGCGTCGGCGTGGCGTTGCAGGCGCGGCAGCAGGGCCACGTCGGGCGGGGTGGCGGAGTAGTGCCGGGGCCGGCTGTCGGCGCGGCTGGCGAGTCCCTTGGTGGCGAGCGAGGCGAGGACGCCCTCCGTCTGCCCGGGCGGGAGGCCCGTCTGCGCGGCCACCTCGTCGGCCGAGGCCGTCGCGGTGGAGACCAGAAGCCGGTAGACGGTCTCCTCGACCTCGGTGAGGCCAGCCGCCTCGAGCATGCCGCGTTCCTCCGGGTCCGGGGTCCGCACGGCACGCGCACCGGTCGGGCACAAGCCGCACATATCGTTGAACGCGGGACTATACCCCGGAAATGTTTCGAAACGATGGCGCGGCGGGTGCCGGGGCCCACACTCCCCTGCACCCGCCGCTGTGTCAACGGTGACGCCCCACCGTCACCGTCGTCCGGAGGACCCCGATCCGCTGTGCAGATAGGCACGGTCCACCGTCTGCCGGACGCTGTTGCCCGCCGCGTCGGTCGCGGTCACGCGCAGCGTCACATAGGCGTCGCCGCGCACCCGCGACGGACGCTCCACGGCGGCGGTGAAGCCGCCGCCCTTGCGGGCCGTCGCGGCCCGGGTCCAGGTCTTCCCGTCGTCGTAGGACGTCTCGACCCGCAGGGTCACCCCGCGCGGCGCCGCCATGCCGTCCTGCATCCGCACGTTCAGGCCCAGGTTGTACCGGCGGGCGGGGCCCACCGCGTTGCGGACATCGACCGGTACGGCGTAGTCGACCTGGAGCAGCGGCAGCAGCGTCGTGTCGGCGGCGGAACCGGAGCGGAAGGACCACGAGGTGCGGGTGCCGACGCCGAAGCGCCAGTCGTCCGACACCCGGGTGGTCGCCAGGTCCAGCCGGTACTTCGCGTTGCCCGCGGGCACCTCGAAGTCGCCCCACGCGCCCTGGTCGGACTCGGCGATCCGCTTCCCGTCGCGGTAGAGCACCGCGGTGGCGGTGTCGTCCACCGGGGCTCCGTCGCCGGCGCGGGACGCGCTGGTGCCGATGCCGCCGCCGAAGCCGTTGAGCTCGTAGAACGAATAGTGGCCGGTGCCGGAGTCGTTGAACTCCGGAACGAAGACGGACAGGGTGTTGCCGTTGCGCACCGACGGCCAGGCCGCGCCGCGCGGGATCGACGGACGGACCACGGCCCCGAACCAGCGCTCCGTGGCCTGCTGACCGGGCCGGTAGGTGCGCGGCACGTCGCGCATGCCGGCCCCGAGTGGGGTGTCCATGCCGAAGACGACGTTGTGGTGCACGGTGTGGCGCCACATGGTGTCCCCGCCGGTCACGTACTCCACCCGCTCCCGGCCCGTGGGCACCTCACGGCTGTACTGGTTCCAGGCGGTGTCCTGGTAGGGACGCCAGCCGAAGCGCTGCTCACTCGCCCACGCCGAGGCACCGGTACGGGTGTAGGTGCTGCGGACCACGGCGCTCTCGCGCTCGGAGACGGTGTGCACCAGGTTCTTCGGAACGAAGCCCTTGGACACCTGCATCACGTCGTAGAGGTACGGGCTGCGCACCGTGCCGGAGAACTCCACCGTGGTGGTGCGCTTCTTGACGCTCTTGAGGATGGCGGTGCCCTCCGCCGTGCCGGCGCGCATGGTGGGCACGGCCATCCGGTCACCGGTCGGGCTCCACCGCGTCCAGGGGTAGAAGCCTTCCTCCACGACCAGCATCAGCGCCTTGGCCCCGGCCTCCTTGGCCGCCTTGGCGAGCTCCCGGTCGTCGGAGAAGTCCCAGCGGACCACGGCCAGCTTGCCGCGCACGCCGGCCTTCTTCAGCTCGGCCGCCGTGCCCTTGCCGGCGTCCACGGCGGTCAGCTTGGCGCCCTTGTCGTCGAAGGCCGGGGACGCGGGCACGTAGTACGGGGTGAAGGCCGGCGAGCCGCCGGAGACCTTCGCCCGCAGCTGCGGGGCCACCATCTGCCAGCGCGAGGCGAACTCGAAGTCGCCGTCGGTGACGCGAGCGGTGGGGCTGACGTAGATCCGCTTGGCGATGTCGAAGAACATCACGCCCTGGATCAGGCCGTTGCCGTCGATCTTCCGGTACGTCTGGTAGCTGACGATGCCGCGCTGCTCGGCGGGCCGGGGCGTGCGGATCTTCACCTCGGTGACCTTGGAGGCGTCCAGCGTCACCGTCGTGTCCTTGGTGACCTTCACCTCCGGGTTGACCACCTCGCGGAGCTCCTGGCCGTCGGCGGCCCTGTCCAGCGTGCCGAAGCTGAGCTGGTAGGTGCCCTCCTCGACCTCGGCGACGGCCGGCTCGATGCCGGTGTAGCCCACGAACCCGTCGGCGCCCCAGATCGTCGGCGCCGCGCCCTCGATGACCTTGCCGTCGCGGTCGCGGGCGATCACGGTCAACTTGTGCTTCGGGGCGTGCACGTTGAGGCTGACGGTGGTGTGGGCGACGACGGTGCCGTCGGCCGCCGCGGCGGTGACGTAGCCGTAGTACTTCCCGCGCGCGGCGTGGGCCGCGTCGGTGCTGACCGGAACCTCGACGGTGGCACCGGGCGCGACGCTCACGGTGCCGGAGCCGAGGGTGACGACTCCGTCGGGCAGCGCGCGCCCGGTTCCGGTGGACAGCTTGACGGCCAGCTTCAGATCGACCGTCTTGTCACCGGTGTTGGTGTAGCGCACGGTGGCCGCCTGCCGCGGTCCCGCCGTTCCGCCGTTCTGGACTGGGGGCAGCGCGACGGTGCCGGTCGCGGTGACCGGTCCCATGGCGGTGGCCAGGTCGATCCGGCCGCCGCCCTGCTCCGTCACCTTGGTGCCGGACACCGTGCGCGAGGTGCTGACCAGCGCGTCCTTGATCTGCTGCGCGCCCCAGCCCGGGTGCTGCTGCGCCAGCAGCGCCGCGGCGCCCGCGACGTGCGGAGTCGCCATCGACGTGCCCGAGGCGGCGACGTAGTTCGCGTCGACCGGGTCGCCCATGGTGGTGCCCGCGGCACGGGCGGCCACGATGCCCACGCCCGGGGCGGTCACGTCGGGCTTGACGGCGCCGTCGCCGAAGCGCGGGCCGCGGCTGGAGAAGGAGGCGAGGGAGTCGTCCCGGTCCACGGCGCCGACGGTCAGCGCGGCGTCGGCCGCGCCCGGCGATCCGACGGTGGACGGCCCCGGGCCGGCGTTGCCCGCGGCGATGACGAACAGCGTGTCCGTCGACGCGGTCAGGGTGTTGACGGCCTGGCTCATCGGGTCGGTGCCATCGGTCTGGATGTCCGCGCCCAGGCTCATGTTGACGACCTTGGCGTGCGCGCCAGCCGCCCACTCCATACCGTCGATGACCTGCGACTCCGAGCCCGATCCGTCGTCGCCGAGCACCTTGCCGACCAGCAGGTCGGCCTTGGGCGCCACGCCCCGCCGGGTCCCCGCCGACGCCGCGCCGGTGCCCCCGACGATCGACGCGACATGCGTACCGTGCCCGAAGTGGTCGTCGGTGTTCGCGCTGTCCGAGAAGTTCCTGGCCTCCGCGACCCGCCCCGCGAGATCGGGGTGGTTCGCGTCGACACCGGTGTCCAGCACCGCGACCTTCACACCCTGGCCCTCGTACCCGGCCTTCCACGCGGCGGGCGCGTTGATCTGCGCGGTGCTGCGGTCCAGCACCGCCTTGACCTTGCCGTCCAGCCAGATCCGCGGGGTGGCGGCGACACGGGCCACGCCCGTCTGCCCGTCGGGCAGCAGGGTCTTCCAGAAGGTGTCCAGGTCGTCGTCGGCGACGCTCAGCGAGGTCGCGCCGATGCTGGAGAGCGAACGGGACGGCTCCGAGGAGTCCTTGAGCGCCGCCAGCCGGTCGGCCACCGCCGAGGCGGCCCGCTCGGACGCCTTGGTCCGCTTCGCCACGGTGGAGGCGCCGGAGGAGACGATCAGCGGCAGTGCGTCGGACCGGGCCTCGTCGTAGCCCTGGGCGATCAGGGCCGTCACGTCGAAGAGCCGCCGGTCGAGGGTGCCGGCCATCACCAGATCCGTGGCGTCCGAGGGCAGGACCGTCAGCGCCCCGTTCTCCTCGAACGTCCGGAAGACGACACGCTCACGTCCGGGCCCCGGCTGCACCGAGGCGGTCCGCCGGCCGCCGGGCACCGTGGTCACGGTCACCCGGTCGCCGGTCATGAGACGCACCGTGGTGGAGGACGTCCCGGTACGTTCGGCGGATCGCGCCGGCCCGTCCGGTGCGGTCCCCGCGGAGGCGGCCGTGGTGCCCCCGAGTGTCACCACCAGCACTGTCGATATCGCCGCTGTGAGGCGGAACCTTGCCATCACCCAAACACCTTTCGTACAGCTCCGGGTCACGCGCTGTCCGCCAGAATCTGCCGATGCCGGGGAGGTGTCACCGGTTATCGGCTGTCACAGCTGCGACATGTCCCAACGGCGACACGGCGCTTCGGGCAACCGGCGACGACCCCCACCAGGGCACGGCGAACCCACCGCTGCCGGTACGAACCACCCCCAACCGGCGGGGACCGTCGAGCCGTCACCCTGGCGCAACCGGACGGCAGGTGCGCAGCGACCGTCCTGGCGGACGGCCTCGCGGCGGGCGACCCGACGGACCCGACCCCCTCGCCGCCGGCTCCCGTACGGCCCGGGCGGCGGGGTGCGGACGCCGGACCGCGGGCGCGGCCGGGGCGCCGGCTCCGACCCGCGCTCCCTCCCCGGTCGCTCAGCCGCCGCCGGGAGAGGACTGCGCGAGCGCGGCCTCCACGGCGTCGACGGCCTCTTCGGCGGAGGCCGCCCGCAGGAACGTCTCCCCAGGTCCGGGCCCCTGCACGTCCCAGCCGCCGACCACGACGACCGGCTTGCCGGTCCGCAGCGCGAGCGCGACCTCGCTCAGGGTGCCCCAACTGCCGCCCACCGCCACCAGCGCGTCGGCGGCGGCGACGACCAGACCGTTGCGGAGTTCGCCGAGGCCGGTGGCGATCGCCACCGTCAGCGACGGGTCACCCGCCCGGCGGTCCCGGCCCGGGAGAAGTCCGACCGTGATCCCGCCCCGCGCCCGGGCACCCTCGGAGGCGGCGCCCATCACCCCGCCGAGCCCGCCGCAGACGACGACGGCGCCGCGCCCCGCCAGCAGTTCGCCGAGCCGGCGGGCGACGTCGCACTCCCCCGCACCGGCCTCGGCGGGCCCCACCACGGCCACATAACGACTCGTCACGACCCCACCCCCGGCACGCGGCTCCGATTGACACGGCGGACATTCACGATATTCGCTGCAAGGGTGACCTCGTACGCCTTCACCTCCCGACACGTGTCCCTCGCTCTGCTGGCCACGACGCTGGCCGTCGCCGCCTGCCAGGGGGCGCCGACAGCTCCGGAGTCCATGACCGTCACCGGCCGCCCGGCCGCGACCTCCAGCCCGAAGCCGTCCTGCGTGGACCGGGTCCTGGCGGGGATGAACGACACCCAGCGCGTGGGCCAGCTCTTCATGGGGGCGGCCAAACTGACCTCACCGCCGAAGGCGGACCTGGACGCGATGCGCGGCTACGCGGTCGGTTCCGTGTTCCTCGCGGGACGCAGCACGGCCGGGGTGAAGAAGACCCGCACCCTGGTCGACGGGCTGCAGAAGTCGCTCGGAGTGACGGTCGCGGGGCAGCGGGTCGGACTGCTGGTCTCCACGGACCAGGAGGGCGGCCAGGTGCAGGTCCTCAAGGGCCCCGGCTTCTCCACCATCCCGAGCGGGAAGACGCAGGGCACGTGGTCCACCGCCACGCTGCGCAAGCGGGCGGAGGGCTGGGCCAAGGAGCTCAAGAGCGCCGGCGTGAACGTCAACCTGGCCCCGGTCGCCGACGTCGTCCCCGCCTCGATCGGCACCGCGAACGCCCCCATCGGCCGCTACGGCCGCCAGTTCGGCTCGACGTCCACCGTGGTGTCCCCGCACGTCACGGCATACGTCCAGGGCTCCAAGACGGCCGGGGTGCTGACCACGCCCAAGCACTTCCCGGGCCTGGGCAGCGTCAAGGGCAACACCGACACGACCGCCTCGGTGACGGACACGACGCTGACCCGCACGGGCGCCAACATCGCCCCCTTCCGCGCGGGCATCTCCGCGGGCGCCGGGCTGGTGATGATCTCCCTGGCGACGTACAAGCGGATCGACCCCGATCACAAGGCGGTGTACTCCTCGCTGATCGTCGATCAGACGCTCCGCCACGACCTGGGCTTCAAGGGCGTCATCATCTCGGACGACCTGGGCAAGGCGGCCTCGGCGCAGAACATGGCCGTCGGCAAGCGCGCCCTCGCCTTCCTCCGGGCCGGCGGCGACCTCGTCCTGACCGTCGACCCCAAGGGCATCCCCGCGATGGCCGAGGGCATCCGCTCCGGGATGCGGAACGACCCGAAGGTGCGCACCCTGGTCCAGAACAGCGCCCGGCGGGTGCTGACGGCCAAGCAGGCCGCGGGCGCGCTGCGCTGCACCGGCTGACACCTCGGCGCCGGCCCTCCACCGCACGCGCCGGCGCCACGCTGTGGCCGGACCGGCCGTACTCGTCACAGGGCCGACGGTGACGGCGCGTGAGGTCCGTCGTGGGATGTCCGGCGGAGCGTGGCGCCCCGGGACGGAGGCCGGATCGCCACCCGGGGGACCGGCCGGGATGGCGGTACGGGCCCCGGCGGTGGCAGTGTCTGAGGCATGGAGCACCTCACGCGGTCGCATGTCGTACAGCGCTGGCTCGCCCGCCTGGCGCTGGCCGCGGCGGGGGCCGCCGTGGCGCTGCCGCTGGTCGTCGCGGGGCTGCGCAGCATCGCGCTGGTGGCCGCGGCGCTGGGCGGCACCGCGGTGACGGCGGCGGGGGCGTGGTGGGTGCTGACCCGGCGCGGCGTGGTGCGGGCACTGGCCGTACTGCTGACCGTGGTGACCCCGCTGGCCGTCCTCGCCTACTACGACCGGGCCAATCTGCTCTGGGTCGTGGTCAGCTCGCTCGCCCTGTGGGCGCTGGCCGTCGCCGCCGGGCGCAACGCGGTGCGCGCCACCCGGGCGCACGAGGCACGGCTGCGGGAACGGATGGCCGCCCGGCCGCGCCGGCCGTTCCTGATCATGAACCCGCGCTCCGGCGGCGGCAAGGTCGGCACGTTCGGTCTGCGGGAGAAGGCGGAGGCACTGGGCGCCCGGGTCGTCCTGCTCGACCCGGACCATCCGCAGGACGTCGCGGAACTGGCCCGGCGGGCCGCGGACGAGGGCGCCGACCTGCTCGGCGTGGCCGGCGGGGACGGTACGCAGGCGCTGGTGGCCGGGGTCGCCGCCGAGCGCGGACTGCCGTTCCTGGTCATCTGCGCGGGCACCCGCAACCACTTCGCCATGGACTTGGGCCTGGACCGCGCCGACCCGGCGGCCTGCCTCGACGCGCTCCGGGACGGCGTGGAGTTGCGGGTCGACCTCGGCTACGTGGGCGACCGGCCCTTCGTCAACAACGTGTCGTTCGGCGCCTACGCGGCCGTCGTGCAGAGCCCCGCCTACCGGGACGACAAGGTCGGCACCATCCTGGAACTCCTGCCCGACCTGCTGACCCACCGGGCCGGGCCCCGGCTGACGGCGACGGCCGGGGACACCGTCATCGACGAGCCGCAGGCGGTGCTGGTGAGCAACAACCCGTACCGCACCGACGACCCAGCCGGGCTCGGCCGCCGCGACCGTCTGGACACGGGCCTGCTGGGGGTGCTCGGCGTCACGGTCGACAACGCCGCCCAGGCCGCGGGGCTGCTGATGGGCCCGCGGGTCGCCTCCGGGCTCACCGTGGCGACGGCGCGGGAGGTGGTGACCACGGCCGACGCCGACGAGATCGACGCGGGCGTGGACGGCGAGGCGCTCGTGCTGCCCACACCCGTGCGCTGCCGGATCAGCCACGGAGCGCTGCGGGTGCGGGTGCCCCGCCACCGCCCCGGTGTGCCGGCGACGGGCGTGCGCACGGACTGGCGGCGGCTGCGGAAGCTCGCGCTGACCATGGGCCGCACCGCCGCCGGACGCCCGGAGCGGCCGGGCGCCTGACCAGGCCCAGCGCCTGATCGGGCCGGTGGCCCCGGCGATGCGGAGACCCCCACCGGCGCCGGTGTTCCCGAGCTCGCGACCGATCCCGTCCCCGTACACACGTGCGCGCAGATCAGCGGCCGCGCGGCCAAAACCAGCGCCGCACGGGCCGCACCGCGACCGGACCCCCGGACCGCCCGGGTTGGCCCAGCACCTGATCAGGCCGGTGGCCCCGGCGACGCGGAGACCCGCGCCGCCACCGGCTGCCCAGACGGGCTCAGCGCCTGATCAGGCCGAAGTCGCGGACCACCGAACCGGGCTGGAGCACGACCCGGCGGCGCCGGGGCTCCCGGGCCTGCGGACCGGTCACTCCCCCGCCCCCCACGAACACAACCGGCCACCGCACACCGGAAACCCACATCACACACGGACCGCACCACACCGCCCGCCCGAAACGACCCGGCGGCCGGCCGCAGCGCACATCCGCCCACGACCGGCCACCCTCACGCGGCTCAACGCCTGATCAGGCTGGAATCCCGCACCACCAGCTCCGGCTGGAGGACGACCCGCCGGTGCCGGTGCTCCCGGGCCTGCGGACCGGTCTCCTCCAGCAGCATCCCGGCGGCGAGCGCGCCCATGCCGACGGCGGGCTGCCGCACGGAGGTCAGCGGCACGGCCGCGGCCGCCGCGAACTCGATGTCGTCGTAGCCGACGATGGCCATCTCGCCGGGGACGTCCACCCCCGCCGCGTACAGCGCCTGCAGCACCCCGAGGGCGAGCAGGTCGTTGGCGCAGAACACGGCGGTCGGCCGCTCCGGGAGGCCGAGCAGCCGGTGCCCCGCGTCCCGTCCGGCCTCCACGTCCAGCCGCTCGGTGGGCAGTTCCCGCAGGGTCTCCGGCGGCAGCCCGGCCTCGGCCAGGGCCGCGAGCGCGCCGGCACGGCGGTCCCGGACCTGGTGCAGATGGGACGGCCCGGAGACGTACGCGATGCGCCGGTGCCCGGCGGCCGCCAGGTGGCCGACGGCCATCCGGCCGCCGGCCACGTCGTCCACCGACACCGAGCACTCGGCGCTGCCCGCCGCGACCCGGTCGACGAGGACGAAGGGGATGCGGTGCCGCCGGAAGGCGGCGAGGTTGCCGCCGTCGGCGTCGGCCGGCGTCACCAGCACCCCGCGCACCCGCTGCTCCGCGAAGAGCGACAGGTACGCGGCCTCCTCCTGCGGGTTCTGCGCGCTGTTGCAGACCATGACGCCCAGCCCCGCCTCCCGGGCCGCCCGTTCCGCGCCGCGTGCCACGTCGACGAAGAACGGGTTGCCCATGTCGAGTACGAGCAGGGCCATGATCCTGCTGCGGCCCGCCCGCAACTGCCGGGCGGACTCGCTGCGTACGTACCCCAGCCGGGCGATGGCGCGCTGCACGCGGACCCGGGTCGCCTCGGGGACCGCGTCCGGCCGGTTGATCACGTTGGAGACCGTGCCCACGGACACCCCCGCCTCACGGGCGACGTCCTTGATCCCCACCGCGCGGCCCTTCTCCGCCACGCCCGGACTCTCAGAACTTGAACTGGTCGATGTTGTCCTTGGTGAACACGGTCGGCTTGCCGAGCACCACCACACCGTCCTTGCCGATGGTGTAGCTGCCCATGTCGCCGGCCTTGAAGGTCTGCCCCTCCGCGCCGGAGATCTGGCCGGAGG
Source organism: Streptomyces sp. NPDC026673 (assembly GCF_040638135.1). NCBI lineage: Bacteria > Bacillati > Actinomycetota > Actinomycetes > Kitasatosporales > Streptomycetaceae > Streptomyces > Streptomyces sp. NPDC026673. Next base: position 24,434 of record NZ_JBEZXR010000007.1, read on the forward strand.
CCAGGGCGACGGCGGCGTACGAGGCGAGCGCGCCGAGCTTGGCCGGGTCCCACAGCTCGAAGGCGTCGACGGTGCCGTTCTTGACGTAGGCGCGCATGTCGTTGGGGGTGCCCAGGCCGGTCAGCTTGACCTTGCCCTTGTACTTGGAGCCCGCCAGGTACTGCGCGGCGGCCTTGATGCCGACGGTGGTCGGGGAGATGATGCCCTTCAGGTTGGGGTACTGCTGGAGCAGGCCCTGGGTCTGCTGGAAGGACTGCTGGGCGTCGTCGTTGCCGTAGGCGACCTTGACCAGCTTGACGTCCTTGTACTTGGGGTCCTTGAGCTCGTCCTTCATGAAGTCGATCCAGGTGTTCTGGTTCGTGGCGGTCTGCGCCGCCGAGAGGATCGCGATCTCGCCCTTGTAGCCGATCTGCTCGGCGAGCAGCTGCACCTCGGTGCGGCCCAGGTCCTCGGAGCTGGCCTGCGAGACGAACAGGTCGCGGCACTCGGGCTTGGTGTCCGAGTCGTAGGTGACGACCTTGATGCCGTTCTTGCGGGCCTGGTTGAGCGAGGTGCACAGCGCGCCCGGGTCCTGCGCGGAGACGGCGATCGCGTCGACCTGCTGCTGGGTCAGGGTGTTGACGTAGCTCACCTGGCCGGCGGTGTCGGTGCCGCTGCTGGTGCCGACCTCCTTGTAGGAGGAGCCGAGCGCGTCCAGCGCCTGCTTGCCGCCGCCGTCCGCGATGGTGAAGTACGGGTTGTTGACCTGCTTGGGCAGGAAGGCGACGGTCAGGCCCTTCTTGGTCGCCGCGTTGGGGTCGGCCGAGGCGGACGCCTTGGCGCCGCCGCCGCTGTCCTTGGAGGAGTTCTTGGTGGTACCGCCGCAGGCCGTGGCGCCGAGCGCGACGGCCGCGGTCACGGCGACGACGACGGTGGCACGACGGGTGAGGGTTCTGCTGGACATGGTGATCCTTTCGCTGCCGGGCGGGCGCCGGAGTGAGGACGGGGTGAGTGCGGGGGTGTGGTGCCGTGTGACGCGTGCGGGGGGAAGGTGGGGAATCAGGAGGCGGCGAGCGCCGCGGGGCCCTTGTCGGAGGACCGCCGGCGCGCTCTCGCCTGCGCGATCTGGCGGCCGACCCTGGGGGCGAGGACGGAGATCACCAGGAGCACGCCGGTGACGACGATCTGGGACTGGGCCGAGACGTTGAGCAGGCTCATGACGTTCTGGCCCGCGCCGAGCAGGAACACCCCGGCGATCGCGCCGCCCAGAGTGCCCTTGCCGCCGTCGAAGTCGATGCCGCCGAGCAGGACGCCCGCGATGACGGAGAGCTCCAGGCCGGTGGCGTTGTCGTAGCGGGCGCTGGCGTAGTGCAGTGCCCAGAAGACGCCGGTGAGGGAGGAGATCAGACCGGTCGTCACGAACATCGCCAGCTTCAGCCGGCGCACCCGCACCCCCGCGAACCGGGCCGCCTCCTCCGAGGCGCCGACGGCGAACAGGGAGCGGCCCACCGGGGTCGCGTGCAGCACGAGGACGGCGATCAGCAGCAGGACGGCGAAGGGGATCGCCGCGTACGGGATGAAGGTGCCGTCGATCCGGCCGGCGCCGAAGTCGAGGTACTGCTGCGGGAAGTCGGTGACGGAGTCGGCGCCGAGCACGATCTGCGCGATGCCGCGGTAGGCGGCCAGCGTGCCGATGGTGACGGCGAGCGAGGGCAGGCCGAGCCGGGTCACGAGCAGGCCGTTGACCAGGCCGCACAGCGCGCCGAGGAGCAGGCAGAGCGGGATGATCGTCTCGATCGCCATGCCGCCGTTCCACAGCGCGCCCATCACGGCGCCGGACAGGCCCGCCGTCGACCCGACGGACAGGTCGATCTCACCGGAGACCACGAGCATCGTCATCGGCAGCGCGATGAGCGCGATCGGCAGGGTGTTGCCGATCAGGAAGGACACGTTCAGGGCGTTGCCGAAGTTCTCCACGAAGGAGAAGGAGCAGATCAGCAGGACGACGAGCAGGGCGCCGACCGCGGTGTCCCAGCGCACCGCGCCGCCGAGGCGGGCGAGCGGGGCGGGGGCCTTGGTGGTCTCAGGCATGGTGGGCACTCCTCATCTGTGCGGCCCGCTTGCGGAGGACGCCGGCCACCCGCAGCGCCACGATCCGGTCGACGGCGATGGCGAGCAGAAGCAGGACGCCGTCGATGGCCAGCACCCACACCGAGCTGACGCCGATGGAGGGCAGGACGCTGTTGATCGAGGTCAGCAGCAGGGCGCCGAGCGCGGCCCCGTACACGGTGCCGGAGCCGCCGGTGAAGGCGACGCCGCCGACCACCACGGCGCTGACGACGGTCAGTTCGTAGCCGTTGCCCGTACCGGAGTCGACGTTGCCGAAGCGGGCGAGGTAGAGCGCGCCGGCGAGTCCGGCGAGCGCCCCGCACACCACGTAGGCGGTCAGGATCCGCTTGCGGACCGGGACGCCGGCCAGCCGTGCGGCCTCCGGGCTGGAGCCCAGCGCGTACAGGTCGCGGCCGCCGCGGTAGCTGCGCAGGTAGTAGCCGGCCGCGACCAGCACCGCGAGCGTCAGCAGGGCGAGGTAGGGGATCACCGACAGGCCGTCGTGGCCGAAGTCGACGAAGCTCGCCGGCAGGTCGTTCGCGGTGATCTGGCGGGAGCCGACCCAGATGGAGTCGATGCCGCGGATGATGTAGAGCGTGCCCAGTGTCACCACCAGCGCCGGGACTTGACCGAGGCTCACCAGCAGGCCGTTGAGCAGGCCGAAGAGCACGCCGAGCGCGACCGCGATGAGCACGGCGACCAGCGGGTTGCCGCCGCCGTGCAGATAGGTGCCGGCGGCGAAGGCCGATATGCCGAGCACCGAGCCGACCGACAGGTCGACATTGCGGGTGATCACGACCATGGCCTGGCCGACGGCGACCAGCACGAGGATGGTGGCGTTCAGCAGAAGGTCCTTGACGCCCTGCTGGGAGAGGAACTCGCTGTTGTAGATCTGCGTCGCGGCCAGCATGACCACGAGCACGGCGAGCACGGCGAGCGCCCGCAGTTTGAGCACCCGGTCCAGGAAGCGGCGGGACGCGGGCGGTTCGTCCGCGGCGAGCTGCTGCGGGGTGTCGGCGGTCACGGTCACGCCGCCCTCCTCACGCGGCCGGTGGCCGCCGCCATCACGGATTCCTCGGTCGCCTCCGACCGGGGGATCTCGGCCGTCAGCCGTCCCTCGTGCATCACCAGGACGCGGTCCGCCATGCCGAGGATCTCCGGCAGGTCGGAGGAGATCATCAGTACGGCCACGCCCTCCGAGGCGAGCCGTGACAGCAGCCGGTGGACCTCGGCCTTGGTGCCGACGTCGATGCCGCGGGTGGGCTCGTCGACGATGAGCACCTCCGGCGCGGTGGCGAGCCACTTGGCGAGGACGACCTTCTGCTGGTTGCCGCCGGAGAGGGTGCCGACGACGTCGGCCAGCCGGGCGTACTTCACCTGGAGCCGGACGGCCCAGTCCAGGGCGCGGCTGCGCTCGGCGCGACGGCTCATCAGACCGCCCTTGGTGGTGGCCCCGAAGCCGGTGAGGCCGATGTTGCGCTCGATGGACATGTCCATCACCAGGCCCTGGGCGCGGCGGTCCTCGGGGACCAGCGCGATCCCGGCGGCCATGGCCAGGCTGGGCGCGCCGCCGCGCAGCGGCTTGCCGTCGACGACGACCTCTCCGGCGTCCCGGCGGTCCACGCCGAAGATCGCCCGGGCGACCTCGCTGCGTCCGGCGCCGACGAGTCCGGCCAGACCCACGATCTCGCCGCGGCGCACCTCGAACGAGACGTCGGTGAAGACGCCTTCGCGGGTCAGCCGGCGCACGCTGAGCGCGACCTCGCCGATCTCGGCGTCCTGCTTGGGGTAGAGCTCGTCGAGGTCGCGGCCGACCATGCGGCGCACGAGGTCGTCCTCGGTCAGCCCGTCGAGCGGCTCGCTGGCGATCCACGCGCCGTCCCGCAGGGTGGTGACCCGCTGGCAGAGGGCGAATATCTCCTCGAGGCGGTGGGAGATGAAGAGCACCGCGGCGCCCTGCTCGCGCAGGGACTTGACGACGCCGAACAGCCGGGCGACCTCGCTGCCGGTGAGCGCGGCGGTCGGCTCGTCCATGATCAGCACGCGGGCGTCGAAGGAGAGCGCCTTGGCGATCTCGACCAACTGCTGGTCGGCGATGGACAGTCCGCGGGCCGGCTGCTCGGGGTCGAGGTCCACGCCCAGGCGGCGGAAGAGATCGGCCGCGGCCTCGCGCACGGCCTTGTGGTCGACCCGGCCGAGCGAACGGCGGGGCTGGCGGCCGACGAAGATGTTCTCGGCCACCGACAGGTCGGGGAAGAGCGTGGGCTCCTGGTAGATGACGGCGACCCCCGCGTCACGGGCGTCCCCCGGGCCGTGGAACTCCACGGGCCGGCCGTCGAGCAGCACGGTGCCCGTGTCCGGGCGGTGCACACCCGCCAGTGTCTTGATCAGCGTCGACTTGCCGGCGCCGTTCTCGCCCGCCAGGGCGTGGGCTTCGCCGGCGTGGAGCCGGAGCGACACGCCGCGCAAAGCGCGAACGGCACCGAAGGACTTGCTCACCCCCTCGAGCGCGAGCACCGGAGTGGTCTCCGGTTCGGGGTGCGTCATTGCGCCCTCCTGCTATGAAATGTTTCAACGGAGTTGCCGGGAAGCTAGCCCCGCCCCGCGAAGGCGTCAAGGGTCGCCGCCTCCGCCGCCTGACCTGCACCCTCACGAAACCCGCAGGTAACGCGCCGGATCATGCCGCTCGAACAGCGACAACGCGCTTTTGCGGCATGGATGACACGATTCAATAACGGGGATCGAGACCGGCAGACCTCTTGACGCCCACCCGTGGACGTGGATAGCTTCACAGCCGAATGAATCGATTCACTGGAAGCCGGTTCACTGAGCCGATTCACCGAGCCATCCGAGGTGGACATGCCTGACTTCGCAGCCGTCAAGGCCGCACTCACAGCCCAGCGGATCGAGACGCCGTCCTGGGGTTACGGCAATTCCGGCACCCGTTTCAAGGTCTTCGCCCAGGCCGGGGTGCCCCGTGACCCGTACGAGAAGCTGGACGACGCGGCCAAGGTGCACGAGTTCACCGGCGTCGCCCCCAAGGTGGCCCTGCACATCCCCTGGGACAAGGTGGAGGACTACGCCGCGCTCGCCGCCCACGCCAAGGACCGCGGCCTGGAGTTGGGCGCGATCAACTCCAACGTCTTCCAGGACGACGACTACAAGCTCGGCAGCGTCTGCCACCCCGACCCCCGCGTCCGCCGCAAGGCCACGGACCACCTGCTCGAGTGCGTCGACATCATGGACGCCACCGGCTCCCGCGACCTCAAGCTCTGGTTCTCCGACGGGACCAACTACCCCGGTCAGGACGACATCGTGGGGCGCCAGGAGCGTCTCGCCGAGGCCCTGGCCGAGGTGTACGAGCGGCTCGGCGACGACCAGCGGATGCTGCTGGAGTACAAGCTCTTCGAGCCGGCGTTCTACACCACCGACGTCCCGGACTGGGGCACCGCCTACGCGCACTGCCTCAAGCTCGGCCCCAAGGCGCAGGTCGTCGTCGACACCGGCCACCACGCCCCGGGCACCAACATCGAGTTCATCGTCGCCTTCCTGCTGAGCCAGGGGAAGCTCGGCGGGTTCGACTTCAACTCCCGCTTCTACGCCGACGACGACCTGATGGTCGGAGCCGCCGACCCGTTCCAGCTCTTCCGGATCCTGCACGAGGTCGCCAAGAACGGCGGCTTCGAGACCGCGACGAACGTGGCCTTCATGCTCGACCAGTGCCACAACATCGAGGCCAAGATCCCCGCGGTCATCCGCTCGGTGATGAACGTCCAGGAGGCCACCGCCAAGGCCCTCCTCGTCGACCTCGACGCCCTGGGCGCGGCGCAGCGCTCCGGTGACGTGCTCGCCGCCAACGCCGTGCTGATGGACGCCTACAACACCGATGTGCGCCCGCTGCTGCGCGAGGTGCGCGAGGAGCGGGGCCTGGCCCCCGACCCCGTCGCCGCCTACCACGCCTCCGGCTGGCAGGAGCACATCGTCGCCGACCGCGTCGGCGGCACCCAGGCCGGCTGGGGCGCGTAGCCCCCGTACGCCCCCGTACCTCCCCCTCCCGAAGGACACCTCCATGGCACCCGCCACCCACCCGGAAGTCGCCGCCCTGCTGGAGCGCGCCCACCGCCTGGGCGCCGACCCGCGCAACACCAACTACGCCGGCGGCAACGCCTCCGCCAAGGCCGCCGCCACCGACCCCGTCACCGGCGGCTCCGTGGACCTGATGTGGGTCAAGGGCTCGGGCGGCGACCTGGGTACCCTCACCGAGGCCGGGCTCGCCATCCTGCGGCTGGACCGGCTGCGCGCCCTCGGCGCCGTCTACCCCGGCCCCGAGCGCGAGGACGAGATGGTCGCGGCGTTCGACTACTGCCTGCACGGCAAGGGCGGCGCCGCGCCCTCCATCGACACCGCCATGCACGGCCTCGTCGACGCCGCCCATGTCGACCACCTGCACCCCGACTCGGGGATCGCGCTGGCCTGCGCGGCCGACGGCGAGAAGCTCACCCAGGAGTGCTTCGGCGACAAGGTCGCCTGGGTGCCGTGGCGCCGCCCCGGCTTCCAACTGGGCCTGGACATCGCCGCCATCAAGGAGGCCAACCCGCAGGCCGTCGGCGTGATCCTCGGCGGCCACGGCATCACCGCCTGGGGCGACACCTCCGAGGAGTGCGAGCGCAACGCGCTGTGGATCATCCGCACCGCCGAGGAGTTCCTGGAGGGCCACGGCCGGCAGGACCCGTTCGGCGCGCCGCTGCCCGGCTGGGAGCCGCTGCCGGAGGCCGAGCGCCGGGCCCGCGCCGCCGCGCTCGCCCCGGTCCTGCGGGCCATCGCCTCCCAGGACCGGCCGCAGGTCGGCCACTTCACCGACTCCGCGCCCGTCCTGGACTTCCTCGCGCACGCGGAGCACCCCCGGCTGGCCGCGCTCGGCACCTCCTGCCCCGACCACTTCCTGCGCACCAAGGTCCGCCCGCTCGTCCTCGACCTGCCCCCGACGGCCCCGCTCGAGGACGCCGTGGCCCGGCTGGAGGAGCTGCACGCCGCCTACCGCGCCGACTACCAGGCGTACTACGACCGGCACGCCACCGCGGACTCCCCCGCCATCCGCGGCGCCGACCCGGCGATCGTCCTCGTGCCGGGCGTCGGCATGTTCAGCTACGGCAAGGACAAGCAGACCGCCCGCGTGGCGGGCGAGTTCTACGTCAACGCGATCAACGTGATGCGCGGGGCCGAGGCGGTCTCGACGTACGCCCCCATCGACGAGGCGGAGAAGTTCCGCATCGAGTACTGGTCGCTGGAGGAGGCCAAGCTCCAGCGGATGCCGAAGCCCAAGCCGCTGGCCACCCGCATCGCCCTGGTGACCGGAGCCGGCTCGGGCATCGGCAAGGCCATCGCGCACCGCCTGGTGGCGGAGGGCGCCTGCGTGGTCGTCGCCGACCTCGACGCGGAGAACGCGCGAGCCGTCGCGGAGGAACTCGGCGGCCCGGACCGGGCGGTCGCGGTCACCGCGGACGTGACCAGCGAGGAGGCCATCCGCGCCGCCTTCGACGAGGCCCTGCTGGCCTTCGGCGGAGTGGACCTGGTGGTCAACAACGCGGGCATCTCGATCTCCAAGCCGCTGCTGGAGACCACCGCCCGCGACTGGGACCTCCAGCACGACATCATGGCCCGCGGCTCCTTCCTCGTCTCCCGCGAGGCGGCCCGCATCCTGATCGCGCAGAAGCTCGGCGGCGACATCGTCTACATCGCCTCCAAGAACGCGGTCTTCGCCGGCCCCAACAACATCGCCTACTCCGCGACCAAGGCCGACCAGGCGCACCAGGTGCGGCTGCTGGCGGCCGAGCTCGGCGAGCACGGCATCCGGGTCAACGGCGTCAACCCCGACGGCGTCGTGCGGGGCTCCGGCATCTTCTCCTCCGGCTGGGGCGCCCAGCGCGCCGCGACGTACGGGGTGCCGGAGGAGAAGCTCGGCGAGTTCTACGCCCAGCGCACCATCCTCAAGCGCGAGGTGCTCCCCGAGCACGTCGCCAACGCGGTCTTCGCCCTGACCGGCGGAGACCTGACCCACACCACAGGTCTGCACGTCCCGGTCGACGCGGGCGTGGCCGCGGCGTTCCTGCGCTGACGCCGGGCACCACCTGCGGGGGAGCCGGCCGACCGGCTCCCCCGCACCCGTACCCCCCCCACCGACCGCACCCGTCGCTCCGACCCGAACGACCAGAACACGAGGGGCCCACGTGCCATTCGCCGCCATCGACCTCGGCGCCACCAGCGGCCGCGTCATCCTCGGCCGGGTGGGCCCGGACCACCTCGACCTGGAGGAGGTGCACCGCTTCGCCAACCCGCCCGTACGGCTCCCCACCGGCCTGCACTGGGACGTGCTCGCCCTGTTCCGGGAGAGCCTGGACGGCCTGCGCCTGGCGGCCCGGGCCGGGGACGGCGTGACGTCGGTCGGCATCGACAGCTGGGCGGTCGACTACGGACTGCTCGACGCGGACGGCGCCCTGCTCGGGGTCCCCCACCACTACCGCGACACCCGGACCGAGCACGTCGCCGACCGGGTCAGGGACGCCATCGGCCCGCAGGAGCTGTACGGCGTCACCGGGCTGCAGCACCTGCCCTTCAACACGGTCTTCCAGCTCGCGGCGGCCCGTGAGGGGGCGCAGTTCGCCGCCGCGAGGACGCTGCTGATGATCCCCGACCTGCTCACCCACTGGCTCACCGGCAGCATCGGCGCCGAGGAGACGAACGCCTCCACCACCGGCCTCTTCGACGCCCGCACCGCGTCCTGGTCGAGGGAGCTCCTCGACCGGCTCGGCATCGCGCCGCGGCTGCTGCCGCCGCTGCGCCGCCCGGGCACCCCCGCCGGCACCCTGCTGCCCCATGTGGCCGCGCACACGGGGCTGCCCGCCGAGACACCCGTCGTCACCGTCGCCTCGCACGACACCGCCTCCGCGGTCGCCGCCGTCCCGGCCACCGGGCCGCACTTCGCCTACATCTCCTGCGGCACCTGGTCCCTGGCCGGCCTGGAGCTGGACGCCCCGGTCCTCACGGAGGCCTCGCGGCTCGCCAACTTCACCAATGAGCGGGGCATCGACGGCACCGTCCGCTACCTCCGCAACATCATGGGCATGTGGCTGCTGGAGGAGTGCCGCCGCACGTGGGAGCAGCGCCGGGAGGGACTGCCCCTGGAGGACCTGCTCGCCGCGGCCGCCGCCGCGGAGCCCTTCGCCGCCCTCATCGACCCGGACGACCCGGTCTTCCTGACGCCGGGTGACATGCCCGGCCGGATCCGCGCCTACTGCCTGCGCACCGGTCAGGAACCTCCGGCGTCGCACGGCGCCGTCGTCCGCTGCATCCTGGAGAGCCTCGCGCTGGCCCACCGCCGCGCCCTGCGCGAGGCGGCGGACCTCGCCGGACGGGACATCCACCGCGTCCACCTGGTCGGTGGCGGCTCGCGCAACGAACTGCTCTGCCGGTTCACCGCCGACGCCACGGGGCTCCCGGTCGTCGCCGGCCCCACCGAGGCCACGGCCCTGGGCAACATCCTCGTCCAGGCCCGCGCCCACGGCTCCATCGGCGACGGCCCGGACGGACTGGCGGCGATGCGGGCGCTGGTCGCGGCCACCCAGCCGCTGCGGACGTACGAGCCGGACGGGGACGGCCGCGCCTGGGACGCGGCGGCGGCGCGCCTGGCCGGGCTCGCCCCGGCGCGACGGCCGTAGCTGTGGTCGGTGGTGGTTCGGCTGTCCCGCCGTTTCGCTCCCTTCGGTCGCAAGGCGGCCGGCTGCGGATGGGAGGGTGGGGGCGGGGCCCTCGTGGCGGTGTGCGGGTGAGTGCGTGACCGGGGTTCAGGCGCCGGAGCGGGGCCGGTTGTTCATGGGCGCAGGTCTCGTCGCCGTCCGCGCGTATAGATGGCCGGTGACCACGCCCACCGTTCGTGGGTGGCGCGCCCGCCGTAACCGGCGTCTGCGGGTAATTCCCCTACAGGGATTGGGCTCGGCAGGTGGCTTTCCGAGATCGGGCTCTGTTTCGCCGACATATTCGGTGAAAGCGGGCCCGATCTTCTGCGGCTCAAAGATCGGGCTCTGTTCCGCCGACTATGTCGGCGAAAGCGAGCCCAATGTCCCGTCAACGGCTCGACAGCACCCCGAAGCAGCCGCAGACGCCGGTCACGGCGGGCGCGCCCACCACCGGCAGTAGGCGTGGAAGCGGCCATCTATACCCGCGGACGGCAACGAGACCCCAGCCACCGGTAAGGCCATCCGCTCCGGCGCCTGAACCCCCACCACGCACCCACCCGCACACCGCCACGAGGGCCCCGGCCCCCACCCTCCCATCCGCAGCCCGCCGCACTGCGACCGAAGGGAGCGAGACGGCGAGACAGCCGCACACCGACAGAACCCGCAGGGCTACACGCCCGTGGTGCCGTCGGCCAGCTCTCGCAGGAGGTCGAGGTGGCCGTTGTGGCGGGAGGTCTCCTCGATCAGGTGCAGCAGGATCCACCGCAGGTTCGGGTGCCGGCCGTCTCTGATCGGGCGCTTGGCGGCGGTGTCCAGGTCGTGCCCGGCGACGAGTTCGCGGTACCGGGTGGTGTGCGCCTCGTAGTCGGCCAGCAGCTCGGCGAGGGGGATGTCCACGGCGATCCGCATCTCGCGGTCGGGATCCTCCTCCGTCCAGGGGCCCTCGTCCTCACCGCCGAGGAACACCACCTCGAACCAGTAGTACTCCACCCAGCGGAGGTGGTTGATCAGCCCGCTGAGCGTCATCAGGGGGGAACCCGGGAGCGGAGCGCTGCGGGCGTGTTCGGGCGAGACGCCCTCACACTTGGCGCGGGCGGTGTCCCGGGCGTAGTCGAGGAGGGTCGTCAGCGAGGAGCGCTCGTCCCATGCGGGCGGCGTGTCGGTTCGAGTCATCGGCGGAATGCTCCCGGGAGAGCGGCGGCACGTCCACCGATTAACCGCGAGCAAGAGCCGGACCATCGGTCCCGGTGACCAGCCGACCCGTACAACGCCTGCGGACGGCCGCGGTCGCCGAGGGGCGCGTGGGGCGAGCCTTCGAGACGGCCCGCGCGTACGGGTCGGCCGCCTCCGTGGCCGTGATGCCGGGGGCCGCGGCGGTCACCGCCCGTTCCGGGCTCACGACCGGCGTGGCCGAAGTCGCCGCGGTCGCCGCCGTCAGTGCGGCGGCATCCGCGGAGGCGGCGGTGTGGATCGCGGCGGACCGTAGAGCGCGGCCAGTTCCCGCGCCGACCGCGCGAGCAGCTCCCGCAGCGGTGCCGGCGCCAGAACTTCGAGGTCCGCGCCGAGCCTGAGGAACTCGCCGTGCGCGTGGGCGACCGACTCGACGGGCACGCGGGCGCGGATCCAGCCGTCCTGCTCTCGCTCGCCCTCCTCGGCCACCGCCCGGGCCACGGCGCGCGACAACAGCGCGGGCAGCCGCTCGACGCCGGCCGGTGACACCCGGATCAGGGCCTGGTCCCGGTGGAGCCGCGCGTGGAACCCGGCGAGGTACTCCCGCCAGTACGCGGCGAGGTCGAAGCCGGGCGGGGGCGCGAACACCTCGTCGAGGGTGCGCACCTCGATCATCCGGTCGACGCGGTAGGTGCGCGGGTCGCTTCCGTCGTGGGCGACCACGTACCAGCGGCCCGCCTTCAGCACCAGCCCGTACGGCTCGAGCCTGCGGTCGGTCTCGGCGGGCTCGCGCCAGCGGCGGTAGCGCACCCGCACGGCCCGCCGGTTCCACACGGCGTCGGCCACCGCGGGCAGGTACGGCACCTGCTCCTCGGTGCCGTACCAGCCGGGCGCGTCCAGCAGGAAGCGCTCCCGTACGCGCTCCGCCCGCTCCCGCAGCGCAGGCGGCAGCGCGGCGCTGAACTTCAGCCGGGCCGCCGCCGCGGCCTCCCCGAGTCCCAGCTGTGCCGCCGGGTCGGGCAGCGCCGCCAGGAACCACGCCTGCGTCTCGTCGGCGGTCAGACCCGTGAGCCGGGTGTGGTAGCCGTCGAGCAGCCGGTAGCCGCCCTCGTGCCCGGCGTCGCCGTACAGCGGGATGCCCGCCTCGTGCAGCGACTGCACGTCGCGGTAGACCGTGCGGACGGACACCTCCAGCTCGTCCGCCAGCTGCGCGGCGGTCATCCGGCCCCGCGACTGGAGGAGCAGGAGGAGGGAGACGAGCCGGCTCGCGCGCATGGCGGCAGTATCGCCGCCGCCACCGACAGTGGCCGCGGGGCGGGCCCCGGCCGATTTGATGGCGCCCGGTGGAGCGCGCACCCTGGGGAGGTAGGCACTGCGACGGGTGTGTGATCGCCGACGATGAACACGAGCGACCCCGAGGACCCGGCCGGGACGGCCGTGGTCACCGTCAGCGTGCGGGGGGTGGTCACGGGATGGAGCGCCGGGGCACGGCGGCTGCTCGGCCACACGGCCTCGGAGGCGGTGGGGCGTCCCGTCGCCGAGGTGTTCGGAGCGGACAAGGACGGGATCGTCTTCGACCGGGGGTGGCGCGGCCACGTGCCGGCGCGGCACCGGGACGGCCGGGAACTCGAACTCGACGTACGGGTCTCCCCCGCGCTGGACGCCGACGACCGGCCCGCCGGCTGCGTCGTCACGGCCGCGCCCGTCGACCCGGACACGGCACTCCTGCTGTGGGCCTTCCAGCAGTCGTCCGTCGCGATGGCCACGTACGACACCGCGCTGCGCTACCACCGGGTCAACGACGCGGCGGCGGGCATGATCGGCGTCCCCGCGGCCGATCTGCGCGGCCGGCCCTTCTCCGGGGCCCTCCTGGACGAGGAGGCCCGACGCCGGTTCAACGATCACCTGCGGCGGGTCGCGGAGTCCGGCCGGGCCGCGCACTACGAGAGCCCTGCGGCCGCCGGGGCCACGGTCGGCGAGCGGGCGTGGAGCACCGAGATGTGGCCGGTGCGGGATCCCGCGGGCCGGATCAGGGGCGTGGCGAGCGCGGCGTTCGACAGCACCGAGCAGTACCGGGGGCGCCGGCGGCTCGCGCTGCTGAACGAGGCCGGCGCGCGCCTCGGCACCACCCTGGACGTGGTGCGCACCGCCGACGAGCTCGCGGAGCTGGCCGTGCCGCGCTTCGCCGACTTCGCCAGCGTCGACCTGCTGGACTCGGTGCTGCACGGCGAGGAGCCCCCGCCCGGACCGCCCGGCTCCGGGGTGGAGTTGCGGCGGGTCGCCCACCGCACCGCGTCCGGGCGGGCCCCGGACGCGGCTGTCGACCTCGGCGAACTCGACGTGTATCCCGAGTTCTCCCCGCCCTCGCGGTGCCTGGCGACCGGCCGGCCCGTGCTGAGCCGGCTGGGGCATCCGGACTTCACACTGTGGCTGGCCCAGAACGCGCTGCGGGACGCCAAGGTCCAGGAGTACGGCATCCATTCGGTGCTGGCGGTGCCGTTGCGGGCGCGCGGCATCACCCTCGGAGTGGCGGTGTTCATCCGCTGGGCGCGTCCCGAACTCTTCACGGAGGACGATCTGACGCTGACCGAGGAACTGGCCGGGCGGGCCGCGGTGTGCGTCGACAACGCCCGCCGCTTCACGCGCGAGCACTCCACGGCGCTGGCCCTCCAGCGCAGCCTGCTGCCGCTGCGGCTGCGCGAGCAGGCCGCGGTGGAGGTGGCCTCGCGCTATCTGCCGGCGGGGTCCCGTGCGGGGGTGGGCGGCGACTGGTACGACGTCATCCCGCTGTCCGGCACGCGCGTGGGCCTGGTCGTGGGCGACGTCGTCGGTCACGGCATCCACGCCTCGGCGACGATGGGCCGGCTGCGGACCGCGGTACGCACCCTCGCGGACGTGGATCTGCCGCCGGACGAACTGCTGACCCACCTCGACGACCTCGTCACGCACCTCGACCCCGACGACGGCCGCGGCCGGGAGGTGTCGCCCGCCGAGACCAGCGGCGAGCTGGGCGCGACCTGCCTCGTCGCCGTGTACGACCCCATCGCCCGCCGCTGCACCCTCGCGAGCGCCGGCCACCCGCCGCCCGCGGTGCGCCTGCCGGACGGCACCGTCGAGATGGTCCCGATGTCCACCGGTCCGCCGCTGGGCATCGGCGGACTGCCGTTCGAGCCGATCGAGCTGGACCTGCCGGAGGGCAGCCTGCTCGCGCTCTACACCGACGGCCTCGTCAAGAGCCGGGACTTCGACCTGGACGCCGGTCTGCAGCGGCTGCGAGCCGCGCTGGGCGCGCCGGCCCCGACGATCGAGGCGGCCTGCGACACCGTACTGAAGACGCTGCCCTCGGACCGCCCGGTGGACGACGTCGCACTCCTGCTGGCCCGTACCCGGGTGCTCGACGACGGCCAGGTCGCGGTGTGGGACCTGCCCCGCGACCCCGCGCACGTCGCGGACGCCCGGCAGGCCGTGGCGGAGCGGCTGGTCGCCTGGGGCCTGGCGGACGCGGTGTTCGTCACCGAGCTGGTGGTCAGCGAGCTGGTCACCAACGCGATCCGGTACGGTGCCCCGCCGATCCAGCTGCGGCTCATCCGCGACCGCACCCTGATCTGCGAGGTCTCCGACGGCAGCAGCACCGCCCCGCATCTGCGCCGCGCCCTGTCCGACGACGAGGGCGGGCGGGGGCTGCTGCTGGTCGCGCAGTTGAGCCAGGCCTGGGGCACCCGGCAGACCTCCGCGGGCAAGACGATCTGGGCCGAACAGGCGTTTCCCCCGGCCGGGCGATGAGCGGCGGCACGTCCGGGCTTCCCGCGTCGCGCCGATCCTGACGAGCTGTCAGTCTCGGATGCATGACCGCTCGTCTCCGTGTGTCCGCCCTGCACTGGACGGTCGTCGTCCCGGTGCTCTCGGTGGTCCTGCTCGCCCTGACGTGGGGACGCGGGCTGCCGGTGGCCGTGGTCGTGGTGGTGGCGCTCTTCCTCTGTGCCGCCGTGCTCGCCGCGGTCCACCACGCGGAGGTCGTGGCGCACCGGGTGGGCGAACCCTACGGCGCGCTCGTGCTGGCGGTGGCGGTGACCGTCATCGAGGTGGCCCTGATCCTCACGCTGACGGCGGACGGGGGTCCGAAGAGCGCCGGGCTGGCACGGGACACCGTCTTCGCCGCGGTGATGATCACCTGCAACGGCATCATGGGGCTCTGCCTGCTGGTGGGGGCGCTGCGCCGGCGGGTCGCGGTCTTCAACCCCGAGGGAACGGGAGCCTCGCTGGCGACGGTCGCGACCCTGGCCACCCTCAGCCTCGTCCTGCCGACGTTCACCACCAGCACCCCGGGCCCGCGCTTCTCCACCGCCCAGCTCACCTTCGCCGCGCTGGCGTCGCTGGTGCTCTACGGCCTGTTCGTGGCCACCCAGACGGTACGGCACCGCACGTACTTCCTTCCGGTGACGGCCGGTGGCGAGGTGATCGACGCCTCGGAGGAGGACGACTCCGTCGCCCCGACGACCAGGGCCGCGCTGTTCAGTCTGGCTCTGCTGGTGGTGGCGCTGATCGGGGTGGTGGGCCTGGCCAAGGTCGAGTCGCCGACGATCGAGCAGGGCGTGCAGTACGCCGGTCTGCCCTCCTCCTTCGTCGGCGTGGTCATCGCTCTGCTCGTGCTGCTGCCCGAGACCATCGCCGCGGTCCGCGCGGCGGCCCGCGACCGGGTGCAGACCAGCCTCAACCTGGCGCTCGGTTCGGCGATGGCGAGCATCGGGCTGACCATCCCGGCGGTCGCGGTCGCCTCGCTGTGGATGTCCGGCCCGCTGCTGCTGGGACTCGGCGCCACGCACATGGTGCTGCTGGCGATCACCGTCGCGGTGGGCACCCTGACGGTGATACCGGGACGCGCCACGCCGTTGCAGGGCGGAGTGCACCTGGCGCTGCTGGCGGCGTACGTGGTGCTCGCGATCAGTCCGTGAGCCGGTCGCGGCGGGTGGCGCGCGGCGGGCGGCGGGCGGCAGGCGGTGGTCGGCAGGCCGGGCGGCGAACCCGGAGCCGGGCCCTACCGGCAGCCCGCGACGACGCGGCCGGCCAGCACGGCCTCGACGAAGGACTCCGGCGGGGCGTAGTGATGGGCCAGGACGTAGTGCACGACCAGGTCGGGCGCGATCAGCCAGGTGCCGGCGCCGCCCTCCACCCGTACCTCGCCGTGGCCCACGAGGATCCGCTCGCCGCCCCGCGAGACGGCGACCGGGTTGAAGCGACCGCCGCCGATCAGCCGGCGGCGGCACAGGATGCATCCGTACCAGCCGTGGGTGATGGCGCACAGGTGGTCGCGGCACAGGGCGAAGAGCCGGTCGGCGAACTCCTCGGAGGGCTCGGCCCGCGGGAAGGGGTGGGCGGGGTCGAGCCAGCCGACGGCGCGGGCCGAGACATCCGGCGGAATCGTTTCTGTGAAGTACGCGTACGGACTCAGGTCCTCGTAGTACGGCATCGCAGCCTCTCCCGCCCGCGGACCCGGCCGCGCGCACCGTTCGATCAATCGCGGGCAAGCGTCCAGCAGCGGGGCCCGTAGGTCAATCACCCGTACGTGGCCGGATCCCGGCGGCGCGCCCGCGGCGGCCGTGCGGAACCCCCGAAGGAGACCGCCGCCGGACACCAGTCCCGTACGCGGGGACCGTCATCCGGCGACCGGGGCCTCGTCCTTGCCGTCCGCGACCGGAGGCGCCGCCGCGGGCTTCCGCCCCAGCCAGCCGCCGAGCAGTTCGTGCACGGCCCCGGCCCCCACCAGCCGATCCGTCGGGTCCGGCCCGTCCAGGTCGAAGGGGTGCAGCAGGAAGGCGCGGCTCTGGTCGCCGCCCAGGCCGCCGTGCGAGCCGACCTGCTCCTCGAAGGCGTGCACGGTCCGGGCGACCGGGTCGTAAGCGGAGTTGACCATGATGTCCGCGGCGTGCGGGAACCGGGCGGTGCGCAGCACCGCGGCCGCCGCGCCCGGCCCGAAGAGCGCCAGCGGATCGCGTCCGGTGACCCTGCCCGTCTCCAGTTCGTGCTCACCGCCGTCCCCGCCCAGCACGAGCGGCCCGCGTTCCCCGTCCAGGACCAGTACGAAGCCGATGCCCGGATGCTCGGCCAGCGTCCGCAGCAGGGCCGGGTGGCGGGCGTCGATGCTCCCGCGGTCCGCCCGCCCGGGAAGGTCGGGGAAGGAGATCAGCGCCAGGTTCCCGGAGGCGAGCACCACGGGCTCGGACGCCGGCCCGGCGGTCTCGTGCTCCTCGCCCGTCCGGCCCCCGCGCTCCGGGCGGTGCAGCGCCGCGCGGGCCGCGGCGCGCGCCTCCGCGCCGCTGGCGGTGCCCCGGGCGCGCCGCCGCACCGGCAGCCCGCACCCCGCCCGGACCAGATCCTTCAGGGTGAGCCCGTAGGCGGCCTCGAAGGTCGCGCCGTCGCTCTGGCCGTGGTCGGAGAGCAGCACGATCCGGTAGGGGCGCGGCGCGTACCGCGAGGCGTCGGCGATCAGCCGGATGGCGCGGTCCAGGCGCCGCAGCACCCGCATCGCGTCCCGGCTGCGGGGCCCCGAGTGGTGCGCGACCTCGTCGTACGCGACCAGATCGGCGTAGACGGCGCCGCGCCCGGCGAGCATGTCGCCGACGACGGCCGCGACGGCCACGTCGCGCTCCACGACGGTGGCGAAGGCGCGCAGGAAGGGATAGAGGCCGCCGCGCCCCACCCGGGGGTGTTCGTGGCGCAGGCGCGCCGACGTCGACTCGGTGATCTCCCGGACGACCTCCGCGACGAAGGAGGCGGCGGTGCGGACGGCGTTGGCCGGGTCGGAGAAGTAGGCGAAGTAGCCGGTCCGGGAGCGGGTGGCGCCGACCCGCGCGAGGGCCGCCGCGGGTTCGCCGGCCTCCGGCGCGCCCACCGCACGGGACCGCAGCCGGGCCATCGCGAGCCGGTCGGCGGAGAAGCGCCTGCGGCGCGTCGACACCGACATCACCAGGGCCAACTGCTCGGCGCCGCCGCTGAAGAGATTGCCCCGGCTCGCGCCGTCCGGGGCCAGCAGCCCGGCCCGCCCGGTGCGGGCGACCGCGCGGCGCTCCAGTTCGGCCGCGCACGAGGGCCGGTTGCAGACCATGATCTGCCCGGTCTCCTTCTCGTACCAGCGGAAGGCCGGCACGTCCTCGTTGCTGCCGTGCAGGATGGCCAGCTGGCTGGCGCCGGTCTGGCTGCTCCAGTCGGTGGTCCACGGCACCAGGCGGTGGCTGCTGTCCAGCCAGTCGGCGACGGTCTCCATCGCCGGGGGACGCAGCCGCCCCTTGCGCGTCACCGGGCGCACGGCCTCGCGCAGCACGTCGTGACCCACGCCGTCCAGCTGGACGAAGACGAAGCCCGGCTCGCGCGGCCCCTCCGCGCCGGCCGTCCCCTGACCCGGGTTCCCGCGCCGGCCGGCCAGCCGCGCCAGGCGGCGGCCGTACGCCGCGTCGTCGCGCATGGCCAGCGTCGTGCTCGTGGCGGACGACGCCGCCGACATCACCGCGGCGATCACGACGGCCGTGGCCGGCGCTATGTCGCCCTGCCAGTCGGGGGTGAAGCGGAACGCGAGCAGCAGCAGCGAGCCGTTGAGGAAGAAGACCAACAGGCCCAGCACGAGCGCCGGCACCAGCAGGACGGCACGGACGAGCACCGGCCACACCAGCGCGCTCAGCAGGCCGAAGGCCCCGGCGGCGGCCGCCGCCGTGATCGCGATCCGGGTCGGGCTGTCCCCACTGGGCGGCTGGATGCGGAAGTCGGGCAGGATCCCGGCGAGCACGGCCATCGTGGCCGTCGACACCGCCCACACGACCAGCACGCGGACGATCGCGCCCCCCGCGGCCCGCCACCGACGCAGCACGCCCACCCTCCCTCACGTCTCCTCACGTCTCGTCGCGTCGCGTCACGTCACGTCGCGTCACGCTGCGTCCCGACATGTCCCGCCGCGTCCGCGGACACGAATACCCCCAGACTGTCACAGTCCTCCCCGGGCCCCGCGGCGCACCGGGGGCACACGGCGGGCGCGCCGGAGCATAGGCTCGGGGTGAGACGAGGAGGCGCGAGTGGCGGTCGAGATCACCTGGTGGGGGCACGCGACGGTGACCGTGCGGGACTCCGGGGTGCGGGTGCTCACCGATCCGCTGTTCGTCTCACGCCTGGCCCACCTGCGCAGACGCCGCGGCGCGGTCCCCCCGCCCGGTGCGGCGCTGGCGGACGTCGCCGTCGTCTCGCACCTGCACGCCGACCATCTGCACCCCGGGTCGCTGGCCCGGCTCCCCCGGGGTACCCGGGTACTGGTGCCGCGCGGAGCCCTCGCCGCGGTGCCCCGGCTGCGGCGGCTCGCCGCCGACCGGCGGCTGGACCTGACCGAGGTCGTCCCCGGTGACGAGGTGAAGGTGGACGCGCTGACCATACGGGTGGTGAACGCGGCGCACGACGGACGGCGCCTGCCGTACGGGCCGCGGCGCTCGCCCGCGCTGGGCTACGTGCTGGTGGGCGAGGAGCGGACGTACTTCGCCGGGGACACCGGGCTGTTCGACGCCATGGCGGACGAGGTCGGCCCCTGCGACGCCGCGCTGCTGCCGGTCGGCGGCTGGGGGCCGTTCCTCGGCACCGGCCACCTGGACGCCGCACGCGCCGCGCAGGCGCTGGCCCGCCTCGCGCCGCGCGCGGCCGTGCCCATCCACTACGGGACCTACTGGCCGATCGGCATGGACGCCGTGCGCCCGCACGAATTCCACGCCCCCGGCCACGAGTTCGTCCGGATCGCCGGGCGGCTGGCGCCGCAGGTGGCGGTGCACCGGCTGGAGCACGGGGAGAGCGTGCTGCTGGCGGCGGCCCGGTGAGCGCTCTCACCCTGCTCGCGGAGCAGGCGTCTTCGCAGTCCACCGGGCAGGTGGTCGGCTACCCCTCGCTCTTCCTGCTGGTCGTGCTCGGTTCCCTGGTGCCGGTCGTGCCCACCGGGGCGCTCGTCAGCAGCGCCGCCGTGGTGGCCTTCCACCAGACGGCCCCGTTCTCCCTGGCGCTGGTCTTCCTCATCGCCTCGGGCGCGGCCTTCATCGGCGACATGGGCCTGTACCTGCTCGGCCACCGCGGCGTCCGCTCCCGCAACGGCTCGCGCTGGCTGCGGCAGCTCCAGGAGCGCGCCGACCCCGCGCGGCTCGCCGACGCGCAACGCCGGCTCGACGAACACGGCGTGGCCGTGCTCGTGCTGTCCCGGCTGATACCGGCCGGCCGCATCCCCGTGATGGTCGCCTGCCTGCTCGCCGAGATGCCGGTCCGCCGCTTCGCCCGCGGCGACGTCCCCGCCTGTCTGGCCTGGGCGGCGGCCTACCAGCTCATCGGCATCCTCGGCGGCACCCTGTTCCCCGAACCCTGGCAGGGCGTCCTGCTCGCCGTCGCGCTCACCCTCCTCATCGCCTCCGCCCCGCAACTCTGGCGCCGCCTGCGCGGCGGCACGGCCTCCCCCGCCGCCCCGGACGACACCCGGATCGAGCAGACGGGCCCCTGACGCCCCGCGGCCGCCCCGGCCCGGCCGTACCCCCTCCCGCGCGACGCCTCCTGCCGCGGGGCCCACACCGGCCCCCTCCGGATGCCGAACCCGACAGCCGATCCCCGGTCCGGGCTGCACGCCTCCGCCACCCCGGCTCCCACGCCGCCTGCGCGGCGGCACGGCCTCCCCCGCCGCCCCGGACGACACCCGGGTCGAGCAGACGGGCCCCTGACGCCCCGCGGCCGCCCCGGCCCGGCCGTACCCCCTCCCGCGCGACGCCTCCTGCCGCGGGGCCCACACCGGCCCCCGCCGGATGCCGAACCCGGCAGCCGATCCCCGGTCCGGGTTGCGCGCCTCCGCCGCCCCGGACGCCTTCGCCCCGACACCGGCGACGGCCCGAGCCCGCGCTCACGGCGCTGATGCGCGCCGCCCGTTCGGACGGGGCCGGGAACGGCGACGGCGACGGCGGCGCACAAGGGCTCACATCGCCGAACGTGCGCGAGGCCTACGCGGCCCGGTCGAAGCCTTTCGCCGCTTCGCACGGACCGCGCCCCGCCGGGATCGGGTGCGGCGATGCGCCCGTGAGCGCCGGTCAGGCGCCGGTCGCCAGGGCGGCGAGGGCCGCCTCCAGGTCGGACAACGCGGCCGCCACATGCGGCAGTTCGAGCGGGTCCCGGGCGTCGAGCGCGGCACGGCGCCGTGCGTCGTCGGCGCCGTGGAGAGGGCCGGTGTCGATCCGCACGCGCAAGGCCGACGGGTCGTCGCCGAAGCGGTGCCCGCCGGGGACCGGGCGGCCGAGGCGCTCCTCGAGGGCCGTCTCCAGGCTCGGCGCGTCGGTGACGCCGGCGGCCGCCAGGGCGTGCCGCAGGGGGGCCAAGTCGGCGTAGAGGTGACAACCCGCCTCCGGTGGGCGGCACAGGCCGCCCGTGCGGGCCACCGCCCGGTACGCGGCGGCACCGAGCGCGGCGTGCAGACGGGTGGCGGCGGCCAGATGGGCCCGTACGTCATCGCCTTCGGCGAGTGCGTACGCGGCCGCCGCGGCCGGCGGCCCCGGCAGCAGCGCGCGCAGCCAGGCGCACCGCTCCACCACGGCGGCCCGCAGCTCGCCGCCCTCGGCGGTGGCGGGGAAGCGGGCGACCGCCACCGGCCAGCCGGGCGGGGCCAGGGCCGCGGACAGGTCGGCGATCACGATCGTCCGGCCGGGCAGCATCTCGGCCGGGGTGAGCAGCACCGTCTCGTGCGGGTGGTGGACCGTGTCGGCGTATGTCTCGTCGGAGACCAGCAGCAGCCCGCTCTCCTCGGCCGCCTCGCACACCTCGTGCAGCAGCTCCGGAGGTGTGACCGTGCCGCTGGGGTCGTCGGCCGCCGACATCACCAGCACCCGCGGGTCGGCACCCTCCGCACGGGCCCTGCGCACCGCCTCCAGTAGCGCGAACGGGTCCGGCGCGCCGCCGCCCACCGCGGGTGTCGGGACGGCCGTGGTGCGCCGGCCCAGTGTCCGCGCCAGCGGGGCCTGCCACGCGGCGGCGGGCCGGGCCAGGACGACATCGCCTCCCACCGCGGCGAGCAGCGCCAGCAGCAGCGGCTCCGCACCCGGCGCGGCCGCCGTGTCGGCCGCGGTCGTGGTCAGCCCCCGCCGCTCCCAGTAGCCCGCGGCGGCCGTACGGAGCGCCTCGCCGCCGCCGGGCGGCTCCGGCACGGCACCGCCCGGCATCCCGGCCCGCAGTCGCTCCGCCCAGTACGGCGGCACGGGCAGACCGGGGTCGGGCCGGAGTCCTCCCCGCGCCAGGCGCCCGGCCGGAGCCGGCGGTGACGTCCGCTGCATCCGTACCTCCGGAGGAATCGGGTGACCGGTGCGGTCCGGCGGCGGGGCCCGGGCCGCGGGCCCCGCCGCCACCCTCGCACGCGGCTCCGCCTCCCGCCGCCGCGGCACGCGAATTCCTCTGCGTGCCGCCGGGAATCCAGGGCAACCGCACATCCAGGAGGTGTTCCCATGGTCCCGCTGCTACTCGTTCTGCTGCTGGCCCTCGTCCTCTTCGGCGCGGGCTTCGCGGTCAAGGTGCTCTGGTGGGTCGCCCTGATCGTCCTGGTGCTGTGGCTGCTCGGTTTCGTGGCGCGCGGCGGTTCCGGCGGCTCACGCTGGTACCGGTGGTAGTGATCGCAACCGCGAACCCGATCCGGGGCGTGCGACGGCCGACGGGCCGCCGCACGCCCCGGATTCCGGCGTTCCGCCCCCGGCCCGGTGAACGCGCGGGGGCATTCCCCGGTTCGCTATTGCTGGGCCTGGACCGGCATCCGCAGGGTCCGGGCCCTCGCCCCGGCGCGGGTACGGCCGGCGGAGACCATCCGCTGCGGATGTCGCCGCAGGTACTCGCCCTCCAGGGCCGCCATCCGCGAGTTGTGGGCGTCGAGGGCCGCCCCGGAACCGTAGAGCAGTGTCTCGTGGCGGGTCCGGTGGACCGACTCCAGCTCCTGTACCAGCTGTCGTTCGTCCAGGTCTGCGGGGTCGACCCCGCCGGGGTAGCGGCTCATGGGTCGCGCACCTTCCTTTCGCCTCCCTGTCACCTCGCCCGTTTGGTACCCCCGGTGCGGGGATTCATCCGCTTCTGCGGGCATTCAACAGGCATCGGACCCCCGGTCCGGGTAGACGATGGAAGAACCCGACCCCTGAGGAAAGGAGCCACCGTGCAACGAGGAAGCGACCGTCTGAGCGTCCACCGTGACGACGAGATGAAGCACGAACTGCGCGGGATGCTTCGCTCCGGGCACTCGACCCGGGTCGAGGAATGGCACGACCCCGAGCCCGCCGCCGACGACGACCCCGAGGTCGGCACCGGACCGGCCTGGGCGGGCGCCCCCGAGGGCACCTCGGTGCGGTTCGAGCTCGCCCGGCACCTGACCCGGCAGCCGTTCCCCGCCCGCCGCGGCGATCTGCTGCGGGCCCTGCGCGACCGGCACGCGCCGGATCCGCTGACCGACCTGGTGGACGGACTCCCCGGCGACAACCGGCGGTACGCCAACGTCCAGGAAGTCGTACGGACCCTGGGCATGCGTCCGGAGGCATGACGGGGCGCACGCCCGCGAAGCGGGCCGCGGGGCCGCCGGTGCCCCGCGCACCGCCCGCGCCCCTGCACCGCACCGCACCGCCCGGGAATCGATCGAACATGGAGGGAGCCGTTGTGCGCCGGATCCTGAGCGCATGGGACAAGGAGCTGTTCCTGAGGGTGGCGACGCGCTCGTGGCCGGCGGCCGAGCCGGTACTGCCACGGCTCAGCAGGGCCGCCAACCACGGACTGCTCTGGTTCGGGGTCGCGGCCGGCATCGCGGCCGTCGGCGGCCGCAACGGGCGGCGCGCGGCGCTGCGCGGCGCCGGGTCGCTCGCCGTCGCGTCGGCGGTGGTCAACACCATCGGCAAGGGCGCGGTGCGCCGCAACCGCCCGGTGCTCGACGCCGTACCCGTCATCCGCCGGCTCTCCCGCCAGCCCGGCACCACGTCCTTCCCGTCCGGCCACGCCGCCTCGGCCGCCGCCTTCGCGGCGGGCGTCGCCCTGGAATCGCCCCGCTGGGGTGCCGCGGTGCTGCCGGTCGCCTGGTCGGTGGCGTTCTCCCGGATCTACACCGGCGTGCACTACCCGAGCGACGTCGCCGCCGGGATGGCTCTCGGCATGGGCGCGGCCCTCGCCGTGCGCGGCCTCGTCCCCACGGGGCGCCAGTTGGCGGTGCCGCCGACCCCCCGGGCCGACGCCCCGGCCCTGCCGGGCGGCCGCGGCCTGTACGCGGTGGTCAACGAGGTCTCCGGTCCCCCGCCGCTGCTCGGCCCCCCGGCCGAACGGCTACGCGGCGCGCTGCCCGAGGCCGTGGTCGAGGAGTGCTCCGAGGACGACGACCTCGCGGAGATGCTCGAGAAGGCCGCCCAGCAGGCCGCGGAGGCGGGCGGAGCACTCGGGATCCACGGCGGCGACGGCAGCGTCGGCCTCGCCGCGGCCGTCGCCCTGCGGCACGGCGTGCCGCTGCTGGTCTCCCCCGGCGGCACGTACAACCACTTCGCGATGGACCTCTCGATCGAGAACATCGAGGACGCGGCCAGGGCGGCCGAGGCGGGCACCGCCATCGCCGTCGACATCGCGCGCGTGACCCCGGTCGACGACACCACGGGCGAGCCCGCCGAGTCCACCGTCTTCCTCAACACCTTCAGCCTCGGCGTCTACCCGGATCTGGTCCGCTACCGCGAGCGCTGGTCACGCCGCGTGGGCAGCTGGCCCGCCGGAGTGCTGGCAGCGCTGCACGTGCTGCGCACCTCCGATCCGGTCGACATCGACATCAACGGGCGCCGGCACTCGGTGTGGATGCTCTTCGCCGGCAACGGGGCCTACCGCAGCATCGGCCCGGCGCCGGTCCGCCGACGCGCCCTCTCCGACGGACAACTCGACGTCCGCATCGTCCCCGGCAGCCCCTACGCCCGGACCCGCCTGCTCACGGCGGCCCTCACCGGCTCCACCACGGCCCTGCTCCGGCGCCTGCGGATCGGCGGCATCGACCAGGGCATCCGCCTCGCCTACGACGGCGAGGTCGCCCCGGCGCCGCGCGAGCTGGTCATCGACAAGGCCAACGAGGCCCTGACCGTCTACCGGCCGGTCTGACGCGCCGCGCACGCGGGCCGCGCCCCCGCGGGGGCGCGGCCCTACTCGCCCCGGGCACACGTCCCGGGTGCGCGGCCGGGGCGGACCCGGACGCGCGGTCGATCAGCCCGACAGGCCCGCCAGCGCCCGGACGCCCTCGCCCTTGATGGTGAGGGTGTCCGGCGACCCCGCGTCTATCGCGAGCGTGAGGTCGTCCGACGGCCAGCCGCTACTCAGCGCCGCCAGGGGCAGGATGCGGTAGCCCCGCGCGTTCGGCAGCGCGTGCGCAAGGCGTACCTCCGAGGTGAAGACGGGGACCAGCTTCGTCCCGTCCTCCTGCTCGAAGACCGGCAGGCTGATCGTCTCCTCCTCCGCCGCGTCACCCGATGCGGCCTCCGGCGGCCCCGGTACCGGCAGCAGCACGTCGCTCGCGGCCAGGGTGCTGAGCGCGGTCGCGTTGTCACCGCCGGTGGCGATCTCGTGCAGGGCACGCTGCGCCGGGGGCTGCGCGCCGTTCGGAGTGGTGAAGTCGGTCATGGCCGTTCCCTTTCCGTTGCTTGCGTACGGGGTGGCTCGGGGCGGCGCCTGCCCAGCGGGGGAACGGTCATGCGTGCGCGCCGGGTGTCACTCGGGTGTCACTCGTACTCGGTGCCGCCCTTGCGGGTGAGGTAGGCGTCGCTGACCGCCTTGAGGACGGCGCGTCCGCCGAGCTCGGGGCTGTGACGGTCCGGGACCGCCCGGACCACGACGCCCTCGCGCAGGTGCAGGGCACGGCCGGAGACCGTCTCGGCGCCCCGCGCGAGCTCCAGGACGACGTCGAGGTCGTACGGGCCCCGGTACAGCGTGGGCACCAGCGGCACGCTCCCGGCCGGGAGGACCTCGGCGGGGCCGAACCAGCGGACCGCCCCCTCGATCTCGGCGGCGACGTCGAAGGCCGCGTAGCCGGGCGTGTCGCGGCCCGCGTCGGCGCCGTAGCCGAGGTCCTGGACGCCGGCGCCGTAGACCTCGCCAAAGATCGCCACACGGGTGGCGCCGAGCCGGCCGGCGAGGGCCGCGGCGACGTCGGGCAGGCCGTGTCCGCGAACGGCGCGCCAGTAGAGGTTGCCGTCGGCCTCCTTCAGGGCGAGGCGCTGGGCACCCAGCCCCTTGGAGGTGACCAGCACGCGTCCCGGGTCGGCGAGGTAGGTCAGGCAGCAGGCCGTTCCGTGGACCTTCTCGGTGATCGCGACCGGCTCGCCCGCGCCGAACACCCCGGGGTGGCGCTTGACGTTCTCGATGTCGACCCACGGCAGCAGGTCCGGCGCGGACTCCACGTCGCCGCTCATCGACACCGGGACCGGCGGCACCCACTTGGTGATGCCGAGCAGCTCCGCGAAGTCGGTGGCGTCGCCGGCGGCCCGCGCCAGGTCGGTGCCCTCCAGCGCGGCCGGGCGGCACACGATGCCCTGGGACAGCTCGCCGCGCAGCCGGACCGCCTTGACGCGGTCGGCCGCGGGGCCGGCGAGCCGCCCGGTCAGGCCGAGTTCGGCGATGAGCGCGGCGGGCAGCACGGACTGCTCGGGGATGTACAGCGCGAAGTCGCCGGTCCGGTAGGCGCCCTTGGCCACGACCGCCCGGTAGAGGCCGACCTGGGCGAGTTCCAGGGCGTCCGCGTTCGGGTGGTCGTGGACGGTGAGCCGTTCGGCCGTGACGCGCAGCGTCGACATCGGGTTCCCCCTCATGGTGGTGCGTGGATCGCACCACTGTGCGGGGTGCCGCGCGCCGCGGGCGAACGGTTTTTCAGGGGGACGGGGCCATGCGGAAGTCGTACGCTTCGGGCAGCGGTTCATCGGTGAGGGCCTGCCAGGTGGTGTGCAGCGAGCCCTCGCCCTCCCTCAGGTCGTCGACGGTGAAGCCCGCGTCGAAGACGGCCCGCGCGCCCGCGATGTCACCCTCGGCGAGCAGGACTTGGGCGTGCAGCAGGCGGAAGCGGCCGCGAGAGCGGGTGGCCGCGGGCAGGGCGTCGAGGACGGCGGCCGCGTCCGCGGGGCGCTTGGCGGCGAGCAGGGCCGGGACGGCCTCACGGGCGAGGGCGGCCGCGGCGGTGGCCCAGGCGTCACCCCCGGGGAGGCCGCGGAAGGCGTCGAGATAACGCTGCGCGGCACGCCCGGGGTTGCCGTCGGCCTGGTCGGCGACGGCGAGGCAGCGCAGCGGGAGGGGGGAGCCGGACCGCGTGACGGCCCGCTCCCAGCTCCGGACGGCCTGCGCACGGTCGCCGGCGTGCCATTGCGCGAGGCCCAGGTGGTAGTCGAGGGCCCAGGCGTTGCCGTCGTAGGTGCCCGCGGTCTCCAGGAGTTCGCGCCACTCGGGGGAGACGAGCGCGGGGCCCGGGACGGAGTCCTCGCGCAGCCGCGGGAAGACGCCGGCCAGCAGGAGTTCCAGCCAGGGCTTCTGCCGGTCGCCCATGGTGTCCGCGGCGAAGGGGGTGCCCGGCAGGTCGAAGCGGCCCCGGGTGACCTCCAGGGCGCCCCAGCCCGAGCCGGTGGCGAGGACGTCCTTGGGTTCGGTGTCGGCGGCGGGGAGCCAGGTCTCGTGGGCGGCGCGCAGGCGTTCGCGCGGCAGGACGCCCTCCAGGTGCTCCGCCACGGCGTGGGCGTCGGCCTCGGCCGCGGTCTCCAGGGGGCCGTACGCCTCCAGCCAGGAGACGGCGGCGCCCGCGGCGAGGGGGAGGTGTTCCAGCTGGGTGGGGGCGAGACCGGCCTGGATCTCCAGGTAGCCGGGGCCGTCGCCCTCGTCGCCGGCGAGCCAGCGCTGCCAGCGCCGGCCGCCGGGACCCTCGCCCCAGACGAAGAGCTTGCGGCCGCGGAGGGCTTCGGTGGACGTCTGGACGAGGCCGCGGCCGTCGGCGTCGAGAGCGGCGATCCAGGGGCGGGTGCCGTCGGGGAGGTCGTAGAACCAGTCGGCGGGGTGCTCGGAGGCGGTCGGGGACTCCGGGACGGGCACCCGCTGGAGGGTCCGGGAGGCGCCGAAGTGCCATGCGTGGGTGGCGGGTGCGACGACGCGGGTGCCGGGTGTCTGCGGTACGGCGGTGTTGGACCACCAGTAGAGGGGAACGGTCCGGTGGTGAGGATTGCGGACGCGTACCCCCGCGTAGAGGAAGTCGGAACCCTCGGGGAGCCACAGGTCGATCTGGAAGGGCAGGTCGCGCAACCGCTCCCACTCCCACAGGCGGAGCATCTCGCCGCCGTCGGGAGCGGGGACGCGTGCCGCGTGGAGCGGGGCGCAGCTGAGCGTGGTGTGCCCGGTGGCGCCCGGGTTCCATTCGACGCCGCCGGAGAACCACGCGCCGGCGAGGCCGAAGTCGGCGTACTGCAGGACGGGGTCGGCGTGCAGCAGTTCGCGGTCGGTGGGCTTGTGGCGCAGCGAGTACAGGCGCCCGCCGAGACCGGGCAGGACGGTGGCGCGCAGCCGGTCGTTCTCGATGACGACGGCGTCCAGTTCGGTGGGAACGCGTTCGCGCGTGTAACCGTCGAGGCGTGGCACGGGAAGCAGCGTGCGCAGCTGCCCGTAGGCGATGCGGCGGGCCATCCCGGGCGGGAGCGCCGCGCTCCCGTCCTCGTCGAGCACGTGGAGGTCCCCTGGTGCCCGGAGGGCGGGCAGGGGGTTCTCCGGGCCCAGCGGGCTGGCCTGAAGGGCGAGGACGGTGCGTCGCACGGTGGTGGCCAAGAGGTCCCTCTCTCTGTCACCGGTGGTCGGGTGAGGACATGGAACCCCGTATCGGCCTGCGCCGTCAGGGGTTTCGACCTCACCGGACGGGCCGTGTGCGGCCTTCAATATATGGTGAACGTCATTTTTGCTTTCCTTTGCCGTCGCGCGGGTCCGGGAGGGTTTGCCGATCATGCTGTCCACGCTGTGGAGCCCGCCGACCGGTACGCCCTCGCGTGCGCCGCGCGTCCCGCGTCCCGCCCCGGTCGAACGCGCGCGCAGTCCCCGGGTGGCGGCGCTCGCCGCCCGCCCCGAGCGGGAGGCCGAGTTCTGGCGGGCCGTGCGGGCCGAGGGGACGCCGCTGGTGGAGCCGCTGGACGGTGACCCGGGGCACGCCGCGGTCACCTTCCTCTGGCGCGGCACGGCCGCGACCCGGGCCGTGCTGGCCCTGCCCAACCAGGTGCTCGACCCCGACGACCTGGCGGGCAATCTGATGTCGCGCGTGCCGGGCACGGACGTGTGGCACTGGACGATCAGGATGCGCGCCGACTGGCGGGCCACGTACGCGCTCTGCGTGGACGACGGCGCGGACGGCGCTGGGGACGGGGGCGGGGACGAGGGCGGAGACGAGGGCACGGGCGACGGAGACGGGCAGGACGGCGGGCAGGAGAGCGGGCAGGACGGCAGGCAGGACAGCGGCGCTTCACCGGCGGAGGCGGGCAGGGGGCAGGCGTATCTGCGCGGGCTGCGCCGCCACCCGCGCCGCGACCCGCTCAACCGGACGGTCTTTCCGACCCGTTGGGGCAGCGAGCCGCTGTCGGTGGTCGCCCTCCCCGCCGCGCACGCGCCGCTCGGGGCGTGGCGGGCCCGGTCCGGGGCGCCGGTGGGCGAGGTCTCGGTCCACACCATGCGCAGCGCGCACCTGCGCAACTGGCGCCGTGTGTGGGCGTACGCGCCCGCCGGATACGAGGACCTGGCCGGGCTGCCGGTGGTGGTGCTGCTCGACGGGGACGTGTGGCAGCAGCATCTGAACGTTGCCGCACTGCTCGACGGGCTCGTCGCCGCCGGGGCGCTGCCGCCGCTGGTCGCGCTGATGCCGGACGCTCTGGACAGCGACACCCGGCGCCGCGAACTCGCCTGCGACGACCGCTTCGTGGCCTTTCTCACCCGTGAGCTGCTGCCCTGGGCGGCCCGCCGGTGGCCGGTCAGCGGCGAGCCGGCGCGTACGGTCGTCGCGGGACAGGGGCTGGGCGGTCTGGCGGCCGCATACGCGGCGCTGCGGCGGCCCGAGCGGTTCGGGAACGTGCTGGCGCAGTCGGGGGCCTTCTGGTGGCCGGCCGGGGTGCGCGCGGGGGCGCGGCCCGAGGAGTGGCTGACCGGGCGCGTGGCGTCGATGGCGCGAAGACCGGTGCGCTTCCACCTGTCCGCCGGGCTCCAGGAGTGGGGGCTGACGTCCGCGGTGCGGCGGATGCGGGACGCGTTGCAGGGCCAGGGCTACGAAGTGGCGCACCACGAGTACAACGGCGGCCACGACTACCTGTGCTGGCGGGAGGAACTGGCCCACGGACTGGTGGCGTTGCTGCGCGGGCCGTTCCCCGGCTCGGTGCGCGGGCGCGTCGCGGCGGCGGCCGGTCCCGAGCCGGTGTGACGGTGCGCGCCGTCTGACGGTACGGCGCGGCCGAAGGCCCCGCCGTACCCGTCCGGGGGGCCGAGCGCGTCCGCGCGGCGGCGGGCAGTCGTGGGCTTTGGTGGCCGCTGCCGCTGCCGGTTCCGTTGCCGTTGCCACTGCCGTTGCCGTTGCCACTGCCGTGCATCCGATCGGGCGGCTCCAGGCGAGGGCCGCCCTGCCGGCGAACGGCGTGGTGCTCTCCGTACCGCCTCGGCAGTCACGATCCTGTGCACGGTCGCCCGCTGCCCGCCCTCTCGGACCGCGCCGCGTCCGCGGCCGAGGCCGGTCGGGCCGCCGGTGTCGTCCCCGCCCATCCGGCGCTCGTGTCACACCGCTGCGGCAGCGCCGGTCTCTGTAGTCGTCCCCGCCCGCGCGGGGACGGCTCAGTCGACCAAGAGGAGAGAACCGTGACCGTTCAGCCCAGGGAATTCGCCTTCGGCATGCCGTGGGAAGCCCTTTACGGGTACAGCCAGGCCGTGCAGGCCGGCGACACCCTCTACATCTCGGGACAGTTGTCGCACGACGACACCGGGGCCTTCATCGGGGCGGACGACTTCGCACTCCAGATGAGCACGACGCTCGGCAACCTGGACCGCGTGCTGGAGCACTTCGGCGCCCGCCGCGACCAGATCGTCGAGACCACGATCCTCGTCAGGAACCTGCGCGAGCACTTCGACACGGTCGCCCGCCTGCACGCCGAGTACTGCGGCGACCACCGCCCCACCAGCACCGTCATGGGCGTCTCCGACCTCGCGCTGCCCGACCAGCTCGTCGAGATCGGCGCGGTCGTCCGCCTCGACATCGCGCGCTGAGCCGGCCGCGGGGGTGACCGGGACGTAATCCGCTTGCCGGACGGCGGTGCCGCCTCCAGACTGCCCGGGTGCTGATTCGACGTGAGACCCCCGACGATGTCCCCGCCGTCCAGGCCCTCACCGCGGCGGCGTTCGCCACGGAGGACCGTCCCGTCCCCGTCGAGGCCGAGCTCCTGACCGAGCTGCGGAAGTGCGACGCCTGGCTGCCGGAGCTGTCGCTGGTCGCGGAGGCCCCCGACGGGGGCGCCGTCGTCGGCCACGTCGTCTGCACCCGTGCGCACGTCGACGGCGTGCCCGTCCTCGGCCTCGGCCCGCTGAGCGTCGCCCCCGGCCACCAGCGCAAGGGCGTCGGACTGGCGCTGGTTCACGCGGTGCTGGGCGCCGCGGACGCCCTGGGGGAACCGCTGGTCGCGCTGCTGGGCAGCCCGGACTACTACGGCCGCTACGGCTTCCGGGCGAGCACGGACTACCGGGTCACACCGCCCGACCCGGCCTGGGGCCCGTACTTCCAGATCCGCCCGCTGTCCGCCTACTCCCCCTCGGTGACCGGGGCGTTCCGCTACGCGGAGCCCTTCGACCGGTTCTGAGCGATCCGCGGCAGCCAGGCGGGCACGGCCCGGCGGTACGCCTCGTACTCCTCGCCGTAGGCCGCGCGCAGCGTCGGCTCCTCGTACCAGCGGACGAAGGCCGCGACGGTCAGCCACACGGCGGCGGCGTAGAGGAACAGGACGGGCCTCAGGAGCAGCAGCCCCTGCCCCGCGACGAGCGCCACGACCGCCAGGTACATCGGGTTGCGCACCCGGGCGTACGCGCCGCCGGTGACGAGGCGTTCGGTCGGGGCGACGGGCGCGGGGGTGCCGAGACCCTCCCGTACGAAGCGGGCGAAACCGTGCAGGAGCACCACCGCCCCGGCGAGGGCGAGCAGGCCGCCGGCGGCCCGCGGCGGCCAGGGGCCGCCGCCGGAGGCGTACCGGGTGAGCCACCAGGGCACGAGTCCCGCAACGACGCCCGGCGCCGCGAGCAGGAACGCCGCGCTGCCGAGCGCGGCAGTGGACCGTCTCATGCCTTCATGGTGCCCGCGGGCGGCCGTCCCGGATCCGTCTTGGCGGCGCGGATGTGCCCGTAGACGTGGGCGCGCAGTTCGGCGAAGCGGGGGTCGGAGCGGGTGATGATCTGGTCGCGGTCGTGGGGGAGGTCGACGCGCAGGTCCTCCTGGACGACGGTGGGCGCGCCGGACAGGACGACGACGCGGCGGGCGAGGTAGACGGCCTCGTCGATGTCGTGGGTGACGAGCAGCGTGGTGATGCCGAGGCGGTGCCAGAGCCCGAGGAGGAGGTCCTCGAGGTCGGCGCGGGTCTGGGCGTCCACGGCGGCGAAAGGCTCGTCCATGAGCAGCACTTGGGGCTCGTAGGCCACGGCGCGGGCGATGGCGACACGTTGCT
The DNA here is from genome assembly GCF_040638135.1 of Streptomyces sp. NPDC026673. Lineage (NCBI taxonomy): Bacteria > Bacillati > Actinomycetota > Actinomycetes > Kitasatosporales > Streptomycetaceae > Streptomyces > Streptomyces sp. NPDC026673. The sequence continues at coordinate 57,141 of NZ_JBEZXR010000007.1, forward strand.
GCATGCCCCCGGAGAGCTGCCAGGGGTGCGCGGCGCCCGCGTCGGCGAGACCGACGGCGGCGAGCGCCTGCCGGACCAGGGCGGTACGGCGCGGGCGGGGCACGCGCTTCTCGCGGAGCGGGAGTTCGACGTTCTGACTGACCGTCAGCCATGGGAACAGGCTGCGGCCGTACTCCTGGAAGACCACCGCCATGCCGGGCGGCGGGCCGTCGACGACCCGCCCGGCGAGCCGGACCCGGCCCGCGGTCGGCGCCAGGAGTCCGGCGACGCACTTGAGCAGGGTGGTCTTGCCGCAGCCCGACGGGCCCACGACGCAGACGAGTTCGCCGCGGTCGACGGTGAGGTCGATGCCGCGCAGCGCCTCGACGACGCGGCCGCGGCCCTCGTACACCTTGCGCAGTCCGGTGATCTCAAGCATGTGTCTCCCGTTGGTGCCAGTGCAGGACCCGGCGCTCGAGGGCGCGGAAGGCGAGCGAGAGGAGGAAGCCGACCAGACCGAGCAGCACGATGCCGCTCCACATCTCGGGGATCTGGAACTGCCGCTGGAACAGCACGACCGAGTGGCCGATGCCCGAGGTGCTGGCGAACATCTCCGCGATGACCATGAGGATGATCGCGATCGAGAGCGCCTGCCGCAGTCCCGCCATGATCTGCGGGCTCGCGGCTGGCAGCACGAGGCGCCGCAGCCGGGCGGGGCCACGCACACCGTAGACGCGGGCGGTGTCGGAGAGCACCTCGTCCACCGCGCGGACGCCCTCGATGGTGTTGAGCAGGACGGGCCAGATCGCGCCGGAGACGATCACGAGGACCTTCATGGCCGTGTCCAGCCCGGCGACGAGCATGATCAGCGGCACGAGCACGGGCGGCGGGATGGCACGGAAGAACTCCAGGGCGGGTTCGGCGGTCGCGCGGAGCCGGGCCGAGGAACCGATGGCGGTGCCGAGGGCGACGCCGAGCAGCGCGGCGAGCGCGTACCCGGCGAGGAGCCGCGCGAGGCTGGGCAGGACGTCGTCGCCGAGGCGGGCGGTGAACCACACGTCCGCGAAGACGGCGGCGATGCGCTGCGGCGAGGGCACGTAGAAGCTGGGGCGCCACACGCTCCACGCCCACCAGCCGAGAACGAGGAGCGCGGGCAGCCCCAGCACCCGCAGGACAGCGAGGAGGAGACGCTTGGCCGCGTTCATGCGGGGGCCTCCCCGCGGACGGAGGGGTGCCAGGCCAGCAGCCACCGCTCCAGCCGGCGGACGGCGAGGTTGACGACGACGCCGACGATCCCGGCGAGGGTGATCAGGGCGTAGACGGTGGCCACGGCACCGCCGGACTGGGCGCGCTGGATGCGCAGGCCGAGCCCGGGGCTGCCGATGACCAGCTCGGCCGTGACGGCCAGGATGAAGGCGACGGAGGCGGCGAGCCGCAGGCCGGTCATGACATACGGGAGCGCGGTGGGCCAGACGAGCCTGCGCAGCGTCGTCCAGTGGCCGAGGCGGTAGGAGCGGGCGGTCTCGCGGGCCACGGGGTCGACGTCGGCGACGCCGTACAGCACCTGGATGAGCACCTGCCAGAACGCGGCGTAGACGACCAGCAGGAGGCTGGAGCCGAGATCGGCACCGAAGAGGAGGGTGGCGAGCGGGATGAGCGCGACGGAGGGGATGGGGCGGAGGAATTCCACGGTGGAGGCGGTGGCGGCGCGGGCGCCGGGTACGGCGTCGATGAGGGTGCCGAGCGCGACGGCGAGCACGAAGGCGATGGCGAGGCCCAGGGCCCAGGCGCTCATGGTGTCGCCGAGCGCCGACCAGAGCTGACGGGTGAGCAGCTCGTGGCCGAGGGTGCGCAGGATCTCGCTCGCGGGCGGCAGGAAGTCGCGGGAGACCCAGCCGAGCCGCGGGACGGCCTCGGCGATGCCGAACAGCACCGCGAGGCCGGCCGCTCCGTACACGGCGTCGCGTCCCCTCATGGCAGGAGTGCCGAGAGGTCGGCGTCCTTGGTGAGCGTGCCGTCCTGCCGGGCGTCGTCGGCGACGGTCTGGACGGAGGCGCGGTTGATCTCCGTGGGCCACTTGGGGAGTTTGATCTTCGCGATCGCCTCGGCCGGGATCTGGGTGTAGGTCTTGAGGGTCTCGCGTACGGCGTCGGGGTGGGCGTCGGCGTAGGCGAGCGCCTCGTTCATGGCGGCGGTGAAGTCCTTCACGAGCCCCGGGTCCTTCCGGAGCGTCTGCTGCGTGGTGAAGTACATGGCCACGGTGAGACCGGGTGCGGCGTCGGCGTAGGGCCAGGCGACGGCGCGGGCGCCCTGGCCCGCGGCCTGGGTGACGAAGGGCTCGACCTCCCAGATCGCGTCGACCCGGCCCTTGGCCAGCGCGGCCGGCATGTCGGGGAAGGGGATCTCGACGAACTCCACCTTGGAGGCGTCACCGCCGTCCTTGCGCACGGCGGCGCGTACGGTCGTGTCGCCGATGTTCTTCAGCTGGTTGACCGCGACGGTCCTGCCCGCCAGATCCTTGGCGGACGTGACGGGGCTGCCCGCCTGGACGAGGACGGCGCTGTAGTCGGTGTCCCGCTCGCCGGTGGAGGCGACGCCGTTGGCGACGACCTTGAGCGGCAACCCCTGCTGCTGGGCGGTGAGCAGGGAGGTGGTGTTGGCGAAGCCGAAGGCGAACTGGCCTCCCATCACGCCGGTGATGCTGGCGGCGCCGCCCTGCACCGAGGTGATCTTGGCGTCGATGCCGTGCTTCTTGAAGAATCCCTGACTCTGGGCGAGGTACACGGGGGCGGTGTCGACGATGGCGATGGCGCCGATCGTGACGCTCCGCGTGCCCCCGCCGGAACCGGAGGGGCCGCCGCCCTTGCCGGCGGAGTCGCCGGAGTCGCCGCAAGCGGTGAGTCCGGCGGCGAGGAGCGCGGCCGCCGTCAGGAGCAGGGGAAAGGTGCGACGCATGGGCACTCCCTGATCTGATCAGCTCTGTTCGCACAGTGAACTGTCGTTCATTGGGTGGTGCGCCAAGTGACGGTAGGGGTGCCGTGCGGTCGCGTCAACGGATCGCACAAGGGCTCGTCGACGACCGTTCCGTCGCGGACGGGAGAGCAGGGGCGCGAGAGGCATGAGAGGTCACTATTCGAGAAGAAAATCATGAATTGATGGCATTTGCCCCTGGTGGTCTGCTTCCGCCCTGGGTACATTGGAATTCGGCCTACGGGGCGAGCGAGGGAGTCCGGTAGCACCGATTCCGGAGCGGGAAGCAGCGGCTTCCACCGGAGCCGGGTTCAACGGCCGGGCTGAGAGGCTCGAAGGTCAGGGAAGAGGTTTCAAGACCGGAGAGCGACCCCTAGCACCTGATCCGGACCATGCCGGCGAAGGGAGTCCCACCTCGTAGGTCGTCGAACTACCGCCGATGAGCCCGCGCGATGAGCGCGGGCTCTGTTGTGCGGGGTCCCTGAGACACGCGGTGGTGAGGCGCGGCGGTGAAGCCCGGCGTTGAGGTGCGGCGTTGAGGTGCGGCGTTGAGGTGCGGCGTTGAGGTGCGGCGTTGTTGCGCGGCGTTGAGGCGCGGTTGCCGCCGCCGGGAACCGCGCAGCGCCTTGGCGGTCTGCCCGGCCGCTGCGATGATCCCTTGACGCGGACGACGCCGACGGGGGTGGGGACATGGACGACCGGACGCTGGTGCGCGCGGTCAACGGACTGACCGCGCGATGGGCCCGCGAGGCCATGGGCGGCAGCCGCACCGGGGCGACGGTCTTCTCGGCCGCGGGTGTGTGGCCGCTGCTGGCCCTGCTCGCGGCGGGAGCCGCGGGCCCGGCGCGCGCCGAACTGGAACAGGCCGTCGGCACGGACGCCGCGACGGCGGCCGGCGCCTCGGGCCCGCTGCTGGCGCGGCTGGACGGCATGGACGGCATCGACACCGCCGTCGGCCTGTGGACCCGCGCCACTCTCCCGCTGGTGCCCGGCTGGCTCTCCCTGCTCCCGGCCGGCGCTCATGGGCGGTTCACCGGCGACGCCGCCGTCGACCGCAAGACCCTCGACGCCTGGGCCGCGGACCGCACCGACGGCATGATCCCCAGGATGCCGGTGGCCGTCGACCGGGACACCCTCCTCCTGCTCGCGAACGCGCTGGCCCTGCGCACCGACTGGGCCGAACCGTTCCGGGACCACCACACCGGGAGGCTCTTCCGCAGCACTCCGCACCTCGACATGGCAGGCGTCGCGGGTACCCCCTTCGGCCCGCTGACCATGGCCAAGGTGAACGGCACCAGCGGACTCGAGGTCCATCTGCTGCTCGGCCCCGATCACGTCGCCCCCGGCGAGGTCATCGCCGCCGGGGTGGGCGCCCTCGACGGGGCGTACCAGGTGCTGCCCGGCAATCTGCTGCCGTACGGGCGTCCCGGACCGGGGGTCACGGTCGAGGACGTCACGAGCTTCAGCCCTGCGCCCGCACTCGATCTGACCACCGTGCCGTTCACGATCGACGCCGAGCACGATCTCCTCGAGCACGACGCGCTGTTCGGGCTCCGCACCGCCCGGAACAGCGGCGCCGGGCACTTCCCCGGCATCAGCGGCCCGCAGCCCCTGGCCGTGGGCGCCGCGAAGCAGTCGGCCACGGCCACCTTCAGCGCGACCGGTTTCCGCGCCGCCGCCGTCACCGCCATCTCCATGATCGCCGGAAGCGCTCCCGGCCAGGCGCATCAAGCCCGGCGCGTGCGGGTCGAGTTCCTCCGCCCGTTCGGCTTCCTCGCCGTCCACCGCCGCTTCCCCGTGGTGCTCGTGGCGGGATGGGTGACGCCCTGACCCACGGATCACGGGGTGCGCGGGGTGCGGTCACAAGGCGCTCCCGGCCCGCCAGTCGGCCCAGCTCGCGTTCCAGGCACCGTAGCCGTTGTTGATCTGGACGGTGTCGGTGGAGTTGACGACGGTCACCGGGTCACCGGGCGAGACGTGCTCGTAGAACCACTTGGCGTCGGCCGTGCTCAGCCCGATGCACCCGTGACTGCCGTTGACCCGGCCGAACTTGCCCTCGTTCCAGGGCGCGGCGTGCGCGAAGGTGCCCGACGTGGTGAGCCGGACGTCCCACTTCACGTCCTTCAGGTGGTACGCCTCGGGGCCGAAGATGTTCACGGTGCGGGAGTTCATGGTGATGCTGGGCGTCTTCTCGAGGACGACCATGGTGCCGTTCCACGTCTCGAAGCCGGGCTTGCCCGTGGAGACGGGGAGCGTGCGCAGGACCTCGCCGTCCCGGCGGAGGGTGAGGGTCTTGCGGGCGGTGTCGACCGTGGTGACGACCGAGTGGCCTATACGGAAGTGGACGACGCGGTTCTGCGTGCCGTAGAGACCACCGCCCGTGTCGACGCCGTCGAGCTCCATGCGGAGCGTGACATCGGTTCCGGCCTTCCAGAAGGAGCGCGGCCGGTAGTCGACCCGGTCGCGGCCGCTCCAGTCCTTCATCCAGCTCCAGGCGCCGTCCACCGCCGGGCTCGCGGTGACGCCCAGCTTGCGCTCCACGGCCGCCCGGTCGCGTATGGGTTTGTTGAAGACGATCGACACGGGCATGCCGACACCGACGGTGGTGCCCTTGTCCGGGTGGTACTCCCCCACGACGGTGCGCGCGGGCTCGGCGGTGGTGAAGGAGGTGCGCTCGGTGAGCCTCTTGCCGTCGGAGCCGGTGGCCCGGACGAGGACGTCGTAGGTCACGCCGGGCGCCAGCCGAGCCGCCGAGGTCCAGCTCTCCTTGGAGGACGCGAGTGTCCCGCGCAGCGGTCCGGGGCCGGGAGCGGTGACGCGCACGGAGTCGATCCGCGCGGCGGTCGCCCGCACCGTCACCTTGCGGTCGACCGGCACCGCGCGCCCTCCCGAGGCGGGCGCGACGGCGATCGCCGGACGCGGCTCCGCGGCGTGGGGCCCGCCGCCACCGGGGCTGCTGCACGCGGCGAGTGACGCCGCGACGGCCAGGGCGAGCGTCGCGGCGCGGGCGCGCGGGATCCGGATCCGGGTGCGGTCGTTGGTCATCTGACGGCTCCTCCCCAGTCGAGTCGTATCTCTGCTCCTGCCCGGGCCCGGCGCGATTCACCACATGCCGGACGACTCCGTGACGTCACCGTTCCGTACCAGGCGTGTACCCCCGGAACCCGGATGCGGCCGGACCTCGTGTTCCGCGGCGAACACCGGCGGTGGGCCGGGCAGAACAGCTGGGGGATGTCATGGAGCGCAGGAGCACGAGGCGGGCCGCCATCACGGCGGCGCTGGTGACGACGGCGGCGGTGCTGCTGACGGGATGCCAGGGCGACGACGACGTCGCGGGTGACACACCCTCGCCGACCGCACCGCTGACGGCCTCGCCGTCGGGGACCCCCGGTGACACGCTGCCGACCTCCACCGCGACGCCGGCGACGGGGCCGTCCGCGAGCGCCGGGGGTTCCGCTGGCTCGGGGGGCTCCGGCCGCTCAGGTGGCTCCGGCAGTTCTGGGGGATCCGGCTCCGGCGGCTCCGCGGGCCGTTGCGGCGCGGAGGACCTCGAGGCGACCGCGGCGCACCAGGCTGCCGTGCGTCCCCAGGGCACGGGGACCGGGGCCGCCGTGGTGGGATTCACCAACACCTCGGGCGCGCCTTGTGCCGTGGAGGGCTTCCCCACGGTGGCGGGTGCGGCCAACGGCTCGCCGGAGATGAATGTGCCGCTCACCGTCCGGCACACCGGGGCGGCCGCACCGGTCACGCTGGCACCGGGCGGTCGGGCCTGGGTGAAGCTGACGTTCCACCAGGTGCAGGGGGAGGGCGACGGCTACTGCGTGTCGGGGGAGGCACCGGTGCAGTACCCGACGATGGTGCTGGGCCTGCCCGGCGGCGCGGGCAGGCACCAGGTCGCCCTGGACGACGGGGTGTTCGCCGAGTGCGACGGCGTCGTGACGGTGACCGCGCTCTCGGCGGCCGAACCGTCCTGAGGACGGCGGCACGGCGCCACCGATCCCCACGGCGACGGGCAACGCCGCACGGCACCGGCGGTGCAGCCGCGAACCGAGCCGTCGGCGACGCACACCGGCTCCCGACCGCAAGGTGCGAACACATCCCGGCGGCACCGGCCCTGGCGGACACCGCGGTCCGCCGGGGCCGGCCCGATCCGGCGCCCGCCCGGGCCGACATCCGGCCCGGGCCCGGCCGTCTCGGCGTCAGCCGTCCAGCGCGGACTGCTCCACCGTGAGGGTGCCCGCGTCCGCGTCCAGTACGGCGGGAACACCGAGTGGCACGGTCAGGCTGGTCTCGCAGTGCCCAAAGCCCAGTTCCTCGACGACCGGGACACCGAGTCCGCCCAGCCGGTCGTGGAGCACCTCCCGCACCTCCTCGTAGGGGCCGCAGTCCCGCCAGGAGCCGAGCGCGATCCCGGCCACGCCGTCCAGCCAGCCGGCGCGCAGCAGTTGGGTCAGCATCCGGTCGATCCGGTACGGCTCCTCGCCGATGTCCTCCAGCAGGAGGATGCCGCCGGCCACCCCGGACCGCCCGTCCGGGGTGCCGAGACCCGAGGCGAGCAGGGCCAGGCAGCCGCCGACGGTGACACCGCGTGCCGTCCCTGGGACGAGGGCCCGGGCGCCCGGCGCGCCGAGCACGCGGGTCCGCTCGGGGGCGAAGAGGGTGTCCCGCAGCTGGGCCCGCGTGGGTTCGTCCTTGAGGAACCCCTCCGCGGCGATCATCGTGCCGTGCAGGGTGGCCAGGCCCAGCCGCACCGCGAACGCCTCGTGCAGCGCGGTGATGTCGCTGAAGCCGAGAAGCGTCTTGGGCCCGGCTGCCGTCAGCGCCTCCCAGTCCAGGAGGTCTGCCATCCGCTGGGCGCCGTAGCCGCCGCGCGCGCAGAACACGGCGGCCACGGTCGGGTCGCACCACGCCTCCTGGAAGTCCCGGGCACGCGCGGTGTCCTGACCGGCGAGGTAGTCGAAACGGGGGTGGCGGTCCAGGACGTGCGGCGCCACCACCGGGTCGAGGTCCCAGCCGCGCAGGATGTCCAGCCCCGTGTCGAGCCGCTCCCGGGGCACGGGACCGCTGGGGGCGACAACGGCGACACGGTCACCGGGAACGAGGCGGCGGGGGCGGATGAGCGGGACGAGCGGTGTCACTTGGTGAGCTCCAGAGGCGGTACGGATGGCGGGGTGAAGCCGAAGACCTGCCCGTACAGGGCCAGTTCGGCCTCAAGACAGGTGATCATGGTGTCCTCGCGGCGGAAGCCGTGGCCCTCGCCCTCGAAGGTCAGGTAGGCGTGCGGTACGCCGCGTCCCTTGATCCGCTCCAGGAACCGCTCGCACTGCACGGGTCGGCAGATCACGTCCTCCAGCCCCTGCAGCAGCAGGAAGGGCGCGGTGAGCCGATCGGCCCGGGTGATCGGCGAGCGGTCGCGGTAACGCTCGGGGACCTCGGCGTAGGGCCCGATGAGCGAGTCGAGATAGCGGGACTCGAAGTCATGGGTCTCGCCGCCCTCGGCCCACCCGCCGAGGTCGAGGAGCGGGTACTTGATCACGCCGCAGGCGTAGACGTCGGTGCCGGTCAGGGAGGCCGCACTCGTCCAGCCGCCGGCGCTCCCGCCGCGGATCGCGAGCCGTCGCCCGTCGGCGGCCCCCTCCTCGGCCAGCGCCCTCGCGACGGCCGCGCAGTCCTCCACGTCGACGACGCCCCACTGCTCGCGCAGCCGTTCGCGGTAGGCACGCCCGTATCCGGTGGACCCGCCGTGGTTGACCTCGACCACCCCGATGCCCCGGGAGGTGAAGTAGGCGATCTCCAGGTCGAGCACGAGCGGCGCCCGGCTGGTGGGGCCGCCGTGCACCCAGACGACGTACGGCGGCAGCTCGCCCTCGGGCGCCGCGAAGTACGGGTTCGCCGGCGGGTAGAGCTGGGCGTGGATCTCCCGTCCGCCGGGGCCGGTGAAGACGCGCTCCACGGGATCGGGCAGGAACTCCGGGGGAACGATGTCGTGGTGGGCGGCACCGATGACCCGCGTACGGCCCGTGCACGTGTCGAGTTCGAGGACCTCGAAGGAGGTGCGCGCCGAGGCCGCCACGGCGACCACCCGGGTGCCGGAGGTGGACAGCGCCGCGGTCCACTCGCTCCACGGTCCCGGCGCGTCGGTCAGCTCCCCGGTCGCCGGGTCGAATATCCCGAGTCGCTGCGCCCCCCTGCCGTGCAGGACCGCCAGCGTTCCGGCGTCGAGCGGGGCGAACCAGCGGGCCCCCATCTGCCAGCCGGGCCCGGCGAACTCCTCCCGCTCCGGGCGCAGGTTGACCGCCTCACCCGTGGCCGGGTCGACGCGGTGCAGATTCCACCAGCCCTCACGGTCGGTGGCGGCGATCAGGGTGCCGTCCGCCGTCCACTCCGCCTGGGCGACGGACTCGGCGGGGCCGCCGAGGATCGTCCGGGCGGCGCCGAAGGTGCCGTCCGCGCCGACGGCGGCCAGCCTGAGCTCCGTGCCGTCCCAGGGCATCCGGGGGTGGTCCCAGGCGATCCACACCGCCTGCCGTCCGTCCGGGGAGAGCCGTGGCGAGGTCACGAAGTGATGGGAGTCGTCGGAGAGTTCCCGCACGGCGGAGCGATCCTCGGCGGCGGATCCGTCCAGCGGGACGGCGGCGACGACCCGGCGCACGTCGCTCGGGCCCTCCCCGGTGAACTCCTCCATCACGCACCACACTTCCCCACGGTCCGGATGGATCTGCGGGTCCGCCCAGCGCAGCCCGTCGCCGACCGGGGAGAGCGGGGTCAGTGGCCGCGGCTCGGCATCCGGCACATCGGGCTCGAACGCGTAGAGCCGCTGGTCGGGAAAGTGGGAGAAGACGATCAGTGGTCCCGCCCCGGGCCGGCCGGCGCCCGCCCAGGCCCGCCCGCCGTACTCGATGACGCGGGTACGGGCGTTCCACGGTGCGGGCAGCAGGCTGCCGACCGAACCGTCCGCGCGGCGCCGCACGAGGGCGCGGCGCCCGCCCTCCGCGGGCCGCGGCTCCGTCCACCACACCTCGTCACCGACGAAGCCGGGGAACTCGGGGCGGCCGTCGTGGGAGGCGGCGGTACGGGCGTCGACCGGGGACTCCCAGGCGCCGTAGGGGGCGATGATCGGGGCACGCGTCATCGGGCATCTCCATCCGTGGTGGCCTGCCGGCCCAGCAGGAAACGGTCCAGTACGCGGACACCGAAGTGCAGCCCTTCCACCGGGACCCGTTCGTCGACGCCGTGGTACATCCCCGCGTAGTCGTACCCCTCGGGCAGCATGAGCGGCGAGAAGCCGTACCCCTTGATGCCGAGCCGGGAGAACTGCTTGGCGTCGGTGCCGCCGCCCATCACATACGGGACGACGTGGGCGTCCGGGTCGAAGTGGATGAGGGCCTCCCTCATCGCCGCGTAGACCGGGGCGTCGAGGGGCGCCTCCAGCGGGATCTCGCGGTGGTGGAACTCCCACTCGACATCCGGTCCGGTGAGCTCGTCCATCGTGGCCGTGAACTCCTCGTCGCCGCCCGGCAGGACCCGTCCGTCGACATGGGCGACCGCGGTGCCCGGAATGACGTTGATCTTGTAGCCGGCCTCGAGCACGGTCGGGTTGCTGCTGTTGCGGACCACCGGCTCCACCAGCGCGGAGGCGGCGCCCAGCTTGGTGAGCAGGGTGTCCACGTCGTCGAAGTCGGGCTCGACCCCGTGCAGCGCCGCCAGCTCGGTCAGCGCCGCCCGGACGGTGGGCACGATACGCACCGGCCAGCGGTGCTCGCCGATGCGGGCGACGGCCGCGGCGAGCCGCGTCACGGCGTTGGTCCGGTTGACCTTGGAGCCGTGCCCGGCCCTGCCGTGTGCCGTCAGCTTCAGCCAGGCGGTGCCGCGCTCCCCCGCCGCCACCGGGTACAGCCGCAGCCCGGGCCCGGCGTGGAAGGTGAATCCGCCGGACTCGCCGATGCCCTCGGTGCAGTCGCGGAACAGCTCGGCGTGCTGTTCGACCAGGTAGGTCGCCCCGTAGGTCGCGCTGTCCTCCTCGTCGGCCGTCAGCGCCAGCACGATGTCCCGCTCGGGTCGGAGGCCCTGCCGGGCCCAGGAGCGCAGAGTGGCCAGCACCATGGCCACGGTGCCCTTCATGTCGACGGCGCCGCGGCCCCAGACCACGCCGTCGCGCACCTCGCCGGAGAAGGGATGCACGCTCCAGTCCTCGGCCCGGGCGGGCACCACGTCCAGGTGGCCGTGGACCAGCAGCGCGCCCTCGCCGGTCCCGGACCGGGAGGTGCCGGAGGTGCCCTCGATCCGTGCCACGACGTTGGCCCGGCCCGGCGCGGACTCCAGGATGCGCGCCTCGATCCCGGCCTCGTCGAGCAACTGCGCGGCGTACTCCGCCGCGGGACGCTCGTTGCCCTCCCCGCCACCGTGGTTGGTGGTGTCGATCCGGATCAGCTCCGAGGTGAAGCGGACCGCCTCGTCCAGTGCCCGGGTGTCAGCCATACTGCTCCTCCACTGCTGCCGAAACGAGGGTGGTCACGGCCTTGTAGCAGCGAATCCCCTCGTACATGGTCGGTGAGGTGTACGTGACGCGGCGCTCGCCCGTCCGCTCCACGCCCGGCACCACCGCGGCGGCCCCCGCCAGGTGCGCCGCGTCGAACTCGACCTCGATCGTGAACGGCCCGCCCCGCGCCGGCTCGTGCCGCACCGCGAGCGCCGCGGCGTCCTTGGCGGCGGCGCGGATGTCCGCCGCAGTACGGGCCGGCGGCCGGCACACGGCCGCGTACCGCGACACATAGTCCTTCACGGCGACGGTACGCGCCTCCGGCGCGTAGTCCCGGGCGTCCACACCGGTCCGGTCGTCCCCCGTGACCAGCACGACGGGCACCCCGTACTCGGCCGCGACCAGCGCGTTCAGCCGGCCCTCACTCGCCGGCGGGCTGCCGTTGACCCACACGCCAGTGATGGAATTGGGCAGATAGGTGTGGGCGAGCACCCCCTCGGTCCCCGCACCCGTGTGGAAGCCGACGAAGGCGATGCCGTCGACATCGCCGTGCTGCACGCCCTCCACCATGGACAGGTCCTTGTGCCGGCCGGTGACCATCTGCGCCCGCTCGTCCAGCTGCTCCAGCAGCAGGTTGCGCATCGACCAGTGGGCCTCGTTGACCAGGACCTCGTCGGCGCCGCCGTCGAAGAAGCCGGCGATCGCCGCGTTCACGTCGGAGGTGAACAGATGCCGGAAGCGCTGCCACCCCTCCGTGCCGGGCAGTACATCGCCGGGCCAGGTCACGCCGGTGGCGCCCTCCATGTCCGCGCTGATCAGGATCTTCATGGCACGGAACGTTACGCAAAGTCACCGCCGCACACCAGGCCCCCGCCCCGCCTGTGGAAAACTTCAGTGGCCGAGACCTGTGAAATTCAGCCGGCACCCCCTGCCACCAGCCAGTTCGTCGGTACCTCGATGCGCGAGCCGTCCGCCCGCCGCTCCGTCGTCACGAGCGCGGCCTCACCGCGCGCGAGCACCTCCATCCCCGCGGCGCGGAAGAGCTCCGGGATCGTCTCGTCCGGCATCTCCGCCGGCGCGATCCCGTGCGCGAAGACCGCCGCGAGCTTGGCCGGCGGGCCGCCCGGCCCCTGCGCGAGCCCGCCGAGCACGCCCTTCGCCGACTCGGCCGGCTCGTCGGCGAAGACGCGGCCGCGGCCGCCGGTCAGCAGGGCGATGCCCTCGACCAGCGGTGCGCGCTCCTCGGGAAGGCACTGGTGGAGCACCCCGCGCATGTACACGTTCACCTCGCCCAGTTCCCCGCCCAGCCGCCGGACCGCGTCGAGATCGGCCGCGTTCAGCCGGCGGTACTCCGCGACGCCGTCCGGGTCCTGCTGCCGCGCGTGGCCGATCGCGGCCGCCGCGAGATCCACGCCGACGGCCCGCCCGTACCGCTCGGCGAGGAAACGGGTCTGGGTGCCGTTGCCGCAGCCGAGGTCCACGACCGGGAGCGACGGGTCGAAATGGGCCTCGAAGAGCGGGAGGTGGAGAGCCGCGGTGACCTCCGCCTCCGCATCCCAGAAAACCCCTCCGGGTCCGTCCGGGGCATCCCGCCAGAAGTTCTCCCACGCCCGCAGGTTCGTACCGGTGACGTCCATGCGATCTCCCCAGGTCCACGTGTCCGTCGCCGCCCGGCCGTGTCCGGCCGGGCGGCCCGATGCCCCGTCAGGGTCGTTGCTACCGCCACCGGTCGGCGTGGGCAAGAGTGCGGCGGAAGTCGTGACCTGGCGTTCGCTACGTTCGAAGGCCGCGGGGGGCTTCGCCGTCCCGCCCGCCGGTCCGCCGCCACGGCAGGGACTGCTCGAACCAGACCGTCTTGCCCTGGGCCGTGCGGCTCGCACCCCACTCCCGGGCCAGCCGGCTGACGATCCGCAGTCCCCGTCCCGACTCGTCCTCGGGACCGGCGCTCAGCAGGACGGGAACGGCGTGGTCGTCGTCCGTGACCTCGCACAGCAGGGCGTCGGTGCGGACCAGGCGCAGCTCGACGTGCCGGGAATGCGCGTGCCGGACGGCGTTGGTGACCACTTCGCCGACCATCAACTCGGCCGCCTCGGCGGCCTCCTCCAGGCCCCAGCGCTCCAGCGCGCCCCGGGTGAGGACACGCGCCCTGCCGACCTCGCGGGGGTCGAGGGCGAGCTGCCAGGTGACGACGTCCTCGCGGGCGATGCCGTTGAGCCGGGCCATCAGCAGGGCCACGTCGTCCTTGCGGCCGCCCGGTGGATTGAGGGCGCGGATGATCGTGTCGCAGGCGTCGTCCATCGAGGCCGCGGGATGCGCGGCGCTCTCGCACAGCGCGGCGAGCCCGGTCCCGATGTCCTGGCCGCGCACCTCCACCAGACCGTCCGTGCACAGCACCAGCCGGTCGCCGGGTGCGACGGCGAACCGGACCGCCTCGAAGGGCACCCCGCCGATGCCGATCGGCGCGCCCGTCGGCACGTCCAGCAGCTCGCTGCGTCCGTCCTCGGCGCGCACCAGCACGGGCGGGATGTGGCCCGCGTTGGCGATGAGCAGTTCGGACCGGATCGGGTCGTACACGGCGTACAGGCAGGTCGCCAGATAGTGCTCGCCGAGGCGCTGCGCCAGGTCGTCGAGATTGCGCAGCAGTTGCGCGGGCGGCATGTCGAGCGCCGCCATGGTCTGCACCGCGGTACGGAGCTGGCCCATCATGGCGGCCGCGTTGAGCCCGTGACCCATGACGTCCCCCACGACGAGGGCGAGCCGGGAGCCGGGCAGTTTGATGCTGTCGAACCAGTCGCCGCCGACCCGGCCCAGTCGAGTGCCGGGCAGATAGCGCGTCGCCACGTCACACCCCGGCATGCGCGGCGTGATCTGCGGCAGCATGCTGTCCTGCAGCGTGTCGGCGACGTTCTCCTGGTACGTGTACATCCTCGCGTTGTCCAGGACGAGCCCCGCGCGGGCGGCCAGTTCGGCGCCCGTCACACGGTCCATGTCGTTGAACTGCGGGCGCTCACCGTGGCGCAGAAGGATCATGAAGCCGAGGACGACGTTGCGCGCCTTGAGCGGCACGACCAGCATCGAGCGCCCGGTGATCAGCGGCCGGATGTCCCGCTTCTCGAACTGCGAGGCGATGGCCTCGCCCATGGGCTCGGTGATCCTGGGCACCAGGACCGGCTGGCCGCTCGTCATGCACTGGAAGAACGGGGTGTGCTCGGGGAACGGCATCGACTCGCCGACCGGGACGACATCGTCCCAGCGGCCGGGTTCGTCGGTGTGCTCCAGGGCGACCCGGTACCACATCGTCGTCACGTCGGGCGGCCCGTCGGGGAAGCCTTCGCCCGCCAGGACCTGTTCACGCAGGTAGGTGCCCGCCACGTCGGTGAAGCGCGGTACGACGGCGGCGCTGACCTCCTGGATCGTGCGGGCCAGGTCCAGGGAGCTGCCGATGCGCCCGCTGACCTCGTTGAGGAATTCCAGGCGCTCGCGGACGGCGGCGTACTCGAGGTCGGGCGCGGGCTCCTCGGACGCGGCGGCGCGCGGGTCGGCCGCCGCCTCGCGGGCGGCGCGCATTCTGCGGGCCCTGCGCTCGTCCCGCCGTGGCACGCCCCAGTCTGGGGTGACCGGCACCCGGTCGTGGCGGCTGATCTCGAGGACGGGGTAGCCGAGTTCCAGCACCTGGGAGACGATCCGGCCACTCTCGGCGACGCTCATGCTGGGCAGGATCTCGGGGAGCCGCTTGGCGAGGCCGTCAGCGCCCGGGAACTCGGTGTGCAGGGCGAATCCTGGTGCGATCCGCTCGGACTCCCCGGGTGTGCCGTCGCCCTCGTCCTGTAACTGGGCGGCGTCCGCGGCGAGTACGAGGAGCCGCTCGGGGCCCGGGCCGACCAGGGGGTACGCCCACCACAGGACGTCGGCCGGCAAGCCGCCGGGGTCCCGGGCGAGTCCCTGGTTGAGCCGGGCCCGGCCCGCGGTGGGGTAGGCGGTCGCGCCGCTGAGCGAGGCGTCCAGGTCGGGCCCGGGATGGGCCCGGCCGTCGTGCGCGGTGCCGTCGCCCGGTGCCGCGGAAGTGCCGGAGGCGTCCTCGTCGCGGAGCGCTCCGGAGACGGGCAGCAGGTCGACGGCGGGGTGCCCTATGGCTTCTTCCCTGGTGCGCCCGAAGAGTTTGCGGGCGCCCGTGCTCCAGTGCGAGACCAGCCCGTCGCCGTCCACCACGACCACGGCGAGCGGGATGCGTCCGGAGAGCCCGGTCCGCTGCTCCGGCAGCGCGGCGCGGCTCTCCTCCCCCGGCGGAGTGCGACGTTGCATGACGCGTCCGGCTCCTTCCCCTGCGGTGCCAGGAGCCCGGCCGTGGCCCGGGGTGGTCGGCCCCCGGCGCAAGATCTGCGGCTCCGCCACCACGGTACGGCCGACACCGGGTGCCGCGTAGGGCATTGGACGAATCAGGCGTGCGCCCGCGTGAGGCCGAAGACGCGCTGGGGCGCACGCGGGCGCGCACACGCCCGCCGCGGTGCCCTTCAGCCCCGCGCGTCCACCTCGTGCCGGCCCTCGTGCCGGCCCTCGTGTCAGTCCTCGTGTCAGTCCTCGTGCCCCAGGTGCACGTCACGCTCGGTGCGCTCGCCGCCGCTGAGTCGCAGCACGGTGGCCACCGGCGGATACCCCGAGGCCACGACCGTGTACTCGCCCGCGGCCAGGTCCACGAAGCGGAAGACGCCGTCCGCGCCGGTCGTCACGGTGTCCAGGACGTTGCCCGCCGCGTCCAGCAGGGTGACCCGGGCGTCCTCCACGAGGCCGCCGCCCGGCCCGCGGACGGTACCGCGCAGCATCGCCCCGCCCGCGAGTTCGACGTCCTGCCGGGTCTCCCGGGCCGCGTGCACCGACACGGGCAGCGCCGCCGGGCGGTAGGCGGGGGCGTTGGCGGCGAGCGTGTACTCCCCGGCGACGAGGTCGCTGAGGACGTAGTCGCCCTCACGGCCCGTACGGGCGGTGGCCACCACGTCGCCCCGGGAGTCGGTGAGGGTGACGGTGGCCTCGCGTACGGCCGTGCCGTCGGCGGTGTGCACCGTACCGGCGAGACGGCCGGCCCCGCCGAGCACCACGTCGAGTTCGACCGGGCGCTCCCCGACGGTCACGCTGACGGCCTGCGGCTGGTGTCCGCCGGCGGCGGCGATCAGCACATAGCTGCCGCTGCCCGGGGTGCTCAGCGCATAGCGCCCGTCCTCGCCTGTGGCGCCGCGCCCGATCTGGCGGCCGGTCACATCGATGAGGGTCAGCGCCGCACGGCCCACGGTGCTGCCGTCGGCGTGCTGGACAGTGCCGCACACCGGGACGCCGACGGTCTCGGCCTTGCGGGCGGTGGGGACGTGCTGGGTCACCAGGGGTTTCTCCTTGAGCAGGAAGGCGAGCAGGAAGCCGAGGGCGAGCACCGGCACCAGGTAGAGGAAGATGCGCGGCATGGCCTCCGCGTACGCCCGCACATATGCGTCGCGCAGCGGCGCCGGCATCGCGTGCACCATGTGCGGGGTGATCGACTGCGGGTCCGGCAGATCGACGCCGCGCGGCAGCCGGTCGGCGAGCCCGTCCGCGAGCCGGTTGGCGAACAGGGTGCCGAAGACGGCCGCTCCGACCGAGCCGCCGATCTGCCGGAAGTAGTTGTTGGCGCTGGTGGCGGCGCCGAGGTCGGCGGGACGTACGGAGTTCTGCACCGCGAGGATCAGCACCGGCAGGACGAGGCCGATGCCCAGGCCGAGCACCCCCATGTAGACGCTGTACTCGACGCGGGGGGTGTCGGTCTCCAGCAGCGACAGCAGCCACATGCCGACCACCGAGAGCGCCCCGCCGACCAGCGGGTACACCTTGTAGCGCCCGGTGCGGCTGATCATCTGGCCGGAGACGACGGAGGCCAGGACGACGCCGAGCATCATGGGGAGCATCAGCAGTCCGGACTCGGTGGCGCTGACCCCGTTCACCATCTGCAGGAAGGTCGGCAGATAGCTGGCGGCGCCGAAGAGGCCAACGCCGACGACGGCCCCGATGAGGGCGGAGAGCGTGAAGACGCCGTCGCGGAAGAGCCGCAGTGGGATGAGTGGTTCCACGGCGAACCGTTCCACCACGACGAACAGGACGGCGCAGCCGAGGGATCCCGCGCCCAGCCAGATGATCACGTCCGAGCGCCAGGCGTATGTGGTGCCGCCCCAACTCGTCAGCAGCACCAGGCAGGTGGAGCCGGCCGCCAGCAGCAGCGCGCCGAGCACGTCCAGCCGGGGGCGCGTGGTGGGCCGCGGCAGCTTCAGGACGACGGCGATGACGGCCAGGGTGACGAGCCCGAACGGCACGTTGATGTAGAAGCACCAGCGCCACGAGGCGTGGTCGGTGAAGAACCCGCCGAGCAGCGGCCCCGCCACGGAGGCCAGGCCGAAGGAGGCACCGATCAGGCCCATGTAGCGGCCGCGTTCCCGGGGCGGGACGATGTCCGCGATGATCGCCTGGACGCCGATCATCAGCCCTCCGCCGCCGACACCTTGGATGGTGCGGAAGGCGATCAGCTCGTCCATGGAACGCGACCAGCCGGCGAGCGCGGAGCCGATGACGAAGACGACGATGGCGAACTGGAAGACGCTCTTGCGCCCGAAGAGGTCGCCGAGCTTGCCGTAGATCGGCAGCCCGACGGTGGAAGCGAGCAGATAGGCCGTCACGGCCCAGGACATCTTGTCCAGACCGTGCAGCTCGCCGACGATCTTGGGGAGCGCGGTCGCCACGATCATCTGGTCGAGGGCGGCCAGCAGAAGGGTCAGCATGAGCCCGAGGAAGACCAGTCGGACCCTGCGGGGGCTCAGCCCCGTGACGGGCGCGCCGTCGTCCTGCGGCACCGGTACGGGCCGGTCCTCGGGGCCCGTGCCGACGCCGGCCCCGTCCGTGAGGGTGCCGGTCTCCTCGGACAGCGTCGTCCCGGTGGTGCCGCCCATCTGCGTACCGTTCCCCTCGTCGCGCCTGCCCTGCGACAACGATCAGGGGCGCCGGGGATGCGCCGGAGCGCGGCAGATCCACCCTTTCAAGTGACGTGCCCACCGGCGTGCGCCCACCGGGCGGGGACCGGGCACGTGCGGGCGCGTGCACGTACGGCACGTACGGCACGCCAAGGGAGGCGACCGGGCGTCACCCGACTCCGGCCGCCTCCCTTGTGCCGCCCGCTACTTCTCGGTCTCCGCGGCGAGCCGCGCGAGCACCGCGTCGTGGATGCGGTTGAGGCCCTTGGGGGCGAAGGTGCGCTCGAAGAAGCCGCCGATGCCGCCGGCGCCGGTCCAGGTGGCGGTGACGACCGCCTTGGCGCGGCCCTCGCCGGCCGGGGTGACCGTCCAGGTGGTGACCATGGTGGAGTTGCGGTCGCTCTCGACCAGCTGTCCCGGGGTCGGCTCGGTCACGGCGAAGAGGCAGTCCCGGATGCGCTTCTCGGTCGCCTGCAGCTTCCAGTGCACCAGGGTGCCCGCACCGCTGCCGCCCTCGCGTACCTCGTACTCGCTGTACTGCTCGGGAAGCAGCCGCTGCCGGGTGCCCGAGTAGTCGGCGAGCGCCGCGAAGACGCTCTCCGGGCTCGCCTCGATCTCTCGCTGCGTGGTCGCCTCGACCTGTGCCATCGCCGTCCTCCGTCGATCCGTGTGCCGTCGGTGGCAAGCCAATCACCATGGCCGCGTGCCCGCGAAATCGGCCTGCCCCACCCGGCGGGAAACCAGGTGCCCTCACGGGCCGCGGCGCGTTATCGTCGGCCGCATGAACGTCATCGGCCACAGCAGCACCGCGACCGCGCGAGCGACCAGCTCGCCGGTTGCCGCCGCCTGACATACCCCCTTCCTCACCACCGGCGACCGGGAACGGCCCGCCGGTGGTTTCGTGGCTCCCCGTCGCGATTCCGGTGATCGCGCGGACCCGTTGTCCGGTGCCTCCCCGCCCGCCACGCGAAGGAGCCACCCTCCATGAACACCGAAGAGATCGTCCGCACGTTCGTCGAGTACTTCGAGGAACGCGGCCACCGCCGCATCACCGGCTCGACGCTGCTGCCGCCGCCCGGGGACCCGGTGCTGTTCACCACCTCCGGCATGCACCCGCTGACCCCGTACCTGGAGGGCCGCCCGCACCCTCTGGGCAGGCGACTGGTCAATGTGCAGCGCTGCTTGCGCACCACGGATCTGGAGGAGGTCGGCGACCCCACCCATCTGACGGTCTTCGAGATGCTCGGCACCTGGTCGCTCGGCGACTACGAGGGCCCGCGGAGCCTCGACTGGGGCTACGGACTGCTCACCGAGGGCTTCGGCATCGACCCGGGGCGCCTGCACGTCACGGTGTTCGGCGGCGACGACCGCACGGGGCCGGACACGGACTCCCTGGAGCTGTGGGGGAAGCACGGGGTCCCCGTGGAGCTCACGGTCGAGGACAACTGGTGGTCCAACGGGCCGACCGGCCCGTGCGGCCCCGACTCGGAGATCTTCCTGTGGACCGGCGACACCCCGCCGCGGTCCACACCCACCCGCGACGGCCGCTGGGTCGAGGTCTGGAACCACGTGATGATGCGCCACCGCCGGCTCGAGGACGGTTCCCTCGTGCCGCTCCCCCAGCGCAACGTCGACACCGGACTCGGCCTGGAGCGGCTGGCCTCGCTGCTCCAGGGCCGGACCTCGGTGTTCGAGTGCGATGTCTTCGACCCCTGGCGCCGTCTCGTCCCGCCGCTGTGGCCACTGGACGAACCGTCGCTCCGTCTGGTCTGCGACCACCTGCGCTCGGCCGTGGTGGTGATCGGCGACGGGGTGCGCCCGGCCAACACCGGCCGCGGCTACGTACTGCGCCGGCTGGTGCGCCGGGTGCTCACCGCCCTGTGGCGGGACGATCCGTCGCGCGGCCTCGGAGACCTCCCCGACGAGCTGGTCCGGCACACCCTGGAGCACTTCCGCCAGGGGACCGATCCGGACGACGTGCACCGGGTGCTGCTCGATGAGGAGCGCCGGTTCGAGCGGCTCCTGGAGCGCGGCCGCCAGGTACTGGCCCGGCCCCGGTTCCGGGGCCCACTGGACGAGGAGGACCTCCACTACCTCCACGACACCCACGGTCTGCCGCGCGACCTCGTCCGGAGCCTGCGGCCCGAGTGACAGGAAGCCCCTGACGGGCCCCGAGCAGTGCCGAAAGCGGCGCTCGGGGCCCGTCAGGCGCGTGTGGCCCTTCGCGGTGGCCCCGGGAATCCCCCGGATCCCCCTCGACGCTAATCGCTCAGATGTTCTATTCTCGGGAGGAGAGCAACGAAGGAGGCGGCATGAGGTGGGACAACCTGAGCCGCGACACGGCGGCGACCACACCGGCGCTCTTCGGCGTGGACGCCGTGACCCGTACGTTCGACACCCCCGAGTTCCGCGGCATCACCTTCCACGAGGTGCGCGCCCGGACGATCGTCAACCGGGTGCCCGGGGCGTCCCGGATGCCGTTCGAGTGGACGATCAACCCCTACCGCGGCTGCGGCCACGCCTGCGTGTACTGCTTCGCACGCAAGACGCACACCTACCTGGACCTCGACAGCGGCCTGGACTTCGACTCCCAGATCGTCGTCAAGGTCAACGCGCCCGAACTGCTCCGCCGTGAGCTCGCCTCGCCCCGATGGCAGGGCGAGCACATCGCCATGGGCACCAACGTGGACTGCTACCAGCGCGCGGAGGGCCGCTACCGGCTCATGCCGGGCATCCTCGCCGCCCTGCGCGACCACGCCAACCCCTTCTCGATCCTCACCAAGGGATCGCTGATCCTGCGTGACCTCGACCTGCTGGTGCAGGCGTCCCGGGTCACCGACGTGTCCACCGCCGTCTCCGTCGGCTTTGTCGACCGGGACCTGTGGCGCACCGTGGAGCCGGGCACGCCGTCACCGGCGAAGCGGCTGGAGGTCTGCCGCACCCTCAACGAGCACGGCATTCCGTCGGGCGTCCTCATGGCGCCGGTGCTGCCGTACCTCAGCGACTCGCCCGAGCAGTTGCGCGAGACGGTCCGCGCGATAGCAGGGACCGGAGCCACCTCCGTCACCCCCCTGGTGCTGCATCTGCGCCCCGGGGCGCGGGAGTGGTTCATGGCCTGGCTCTCCGTGCACCACCCGCGACTGGTCTCCCGGTACAAGGCGCTCTACGCGGGCGGCGCCTACGCCCCCACCTGGTATCAGCGGCGCATCACGCGCCAGGTGCACGAATTCGCCGCCGAGTTCGGGATCGGACCCAGCCGGTCCGGGGCCGCGCGCCGGGGCTTCGCATCGGAGCCATCGGAGGCACCGGAGGCACCGGAGGAGGCCGCTTCCGAGACGCCCGCGGCACCCCCCGAGCCGACCCAGCTGACGCTGATCTGAGCTCGCGCCCGGCCTCGCGAAAACCGGGTGCCCTCCCGGCACCGCCCCCTTAACGTCACGGCCATGACGGATGTGAGGGTGATGACCCGCGACGACATCGACGCCGTGGCGGCGATCCGCGTACGGGGCTGGCAGGCGGCCTACGCCGGGATCGTGCCGGGGTCGTACCTCGACGCGATGGACGTCGAGGCGGACGCGGAGCGCCGCAAGGAGTGGTTCGACGCGGGCGGCGACCGGGTGGACAACCTCGTCGCCACGGACGGCGACGAGGTGACGGGCTGGGCGGCGTTCGGTCCCTACCGGGGCGAGCCGGACGACGCCGAGGTCGGGGAGCTGTACGCGATCTACATACGCCCCGACCGGGTCGGGCACGGCGCCGGCCGGACGCTCATGGACGCCGTGCGGGCCCGGGCCGGCGAGCGCGGCTTCCGGAGCCTGCGCCTGTGGGTGCTCGCGGACAACGCGCGTGCGCTGCGCTTCTACGCGCGGGCGGGCTTCGCGCCGGACGGCGCCGACCAGCTCGAGATGTACGACGGCATCCCGCTCAGGGAGCTGCGGTACGCGACGGATCTGGCCTGAAGCGCCCGGCCAGACGGCGCGTGGCGGCACTCGGTGCCGCTCCGCGCGCCGCGGCCAGCACCGGCGCGGCCACGGGGTCACCCGACCGCACCAGGGCCCGCACGATCCGCCTCGGATACGGCGGCGCGCACAGCCCGGCGAGCGCGGCGGTCGCGCGGGGCTCGTCCCCGTAGCGGGCGAGGCCGCGTGCCGCCGCGGCGCGCACCTCGTCTCCCTCGTCCGACGCGGCCGCGAGCAGCGTCCCGAGCACCTCGGGGCCCCCGATGCGGCCGAGCGAGTCCACGGCCGCGGCGCGCAGGCGGGGATCCGCGACGGCCCGGGTCAGGACGGGCACCGCCCGCGCGTCCCCGAGCCGTCCCAGCTCCTCCACGCAACCGGCGGCCGCCTGATGGACCGTCCGGCCCTCGTCCAGGAGCCAGGTGAGGGTGGACGTCAGCGCGGGCAGCGACTCGGGCGCCCGCAACCGGCCCAGCAGGCGCACGGCGGCGAGGGCGTAAGCGATCCGCAGCCGGTTCGTGGCGAGCGCGGCGGCGGCACGGGCGGTCCGCGGATCCCCCAGCCGCGTCAGTGCCTCGGCCGCGGCAAGGGTGTTCCAGGCGTCGCGGTGGTTGAGGAAGAGGACAAGGGTCTCGAAGGCACGCCGGTCACCGGCCCGTCCCAGCAGGACGGAGGCGACGAGACGCTGCTGCGCGGAGCGGGACGGCTCGGTCAGCACGGCGGCGAGGCGGTCCCTGGCGGCGGGAACGTCCAGCCGCCCGAGGGCGACGAGCGCCGTCGAGGCCACCTCCTGGTCCGGGTCGCCGGCGGCCGCGACGAACAGGTCCAGGTGCGCCGGGTCACGGTCGCAGCCGATCAGGGTCAGGGCGAGCCGCCTGACGCGGGGCGCCGCCTGGCGGGCCTGGCGCATCAGCAGGGGCACGCAGGCGGCGGGCAGAACGGGGTCGGTCCCGGATGGCCGGTGCCAAGAGGGCGGGGGGCGACCGATGACGATGCGGCTGACGGTGTCCTCGACCAGCCCCGGGTACCAGGAGGGGTCGTCCGGCCCGAGCACGCCGAGCAGGCCGAAGAGCGGTCCCGCCGCCTCCATGGCGCGCTTGACCGCCAGTGCCTCCAGGGCGTAGCGGCGCTCCTCCTCCGTGCCATGGGGCAGCATGGCCAGAAGCGGTGGGACGGCGGGGGCCCGCCCGCCCGCGACGTCGAGGCGCGCGCGCTCGGCGGGTCCGAGCCAGGGCCGCACCATGGCGGCGGCGTCGGGGGAGGCGGCGAGCCGCCGCAGATAGGCGTCGCGTTCCTCGCACCGGCCCTGGCCGGCGAACTCCAGCAGCCCCAGGACGCGGCGCGGCTCCCCCCGCTCGCGCAGCCGGGCGACGTCGGTCTCCCCGGCCCGCACGGCCCCGTACAGCTCTGCCGCCCGCCGGGCCGCGTGACCACCGCCCCCGTGCACTCGTCCCACGGTCCCCCCTCTCCCGTGCGCTCACCCTAATGGCGCGCTCATCTGGCGGCGATGCAAATCACATGGGCGGGAGGGGTGGCGCCGAGGTTACTCACCGGTTAGCCTCTAACCAATGCACGCAGCGGCCTGGTGACGCAGCCGCCGTGCGCCGCCGTTGTCGGTTCGGCACCATCGCGGCGCAGCCCCGGGACAGGGCTCGCCGGCACTCTCACGCGGGTACGCACACGCACGCGTACGCACCCCCGCGGCCCCTCGACTCCTCCTCCCGCCCGCGCCTGCGCAGCAGAGACGCACGGCGCGGACCCTCAGCATTCGGAGTTCCGCGATGGACCGTCCACGACCCTTCCGCACCGTCGCCATCATCGGTCTCGGCACCATGGGCACCGGCATCGCCGAGGTCGTCGCCCGTGCCGGCCACGAGGTGATCGGCATCGAGATCGACGACGCGGCGGCGCACCGCGCCGTCACCAACCTGGAGGCCTCCACCGCCCGTGCCGTGCAGCGCGAGCGGATCACGGAGTCCGAGCGCGGCGACATCCTCGCCCGTTTCCGCACCTTCTCCGATCTGGCGGCGGCGGCCGAGTCCGACCTGGTGATCGAGGTCGTCACCGAGCACTTCGACATCAAGCGCGAGGTCCTCACCGCCCTGGACGCGATCCTGAAGCCGGGCGCCATCCTCGCGACCGGCACCAACGCGCTGTCGGTGACCGAGCTCGCCTCGCACACCTCGCGCCCCGACCGCGTCCTGGGCCTGCACTTCTTCGCTCCGGCCCCGGCCATGAAGCTGGTCGAGGTGGTCTCCACCGTGCTGACCTCACCCGAGACGACGGACGCCGTGACCGAACTGGTCCGCTCCCTCGGCAAGGAGCCGGTGGCGGTCGGCGACCGGCCGGGCTTCATCGCCGACGGGCTGCTCTTCGGCTACCTCAACCAGGCCGCCGCCATGTACGAAGCCCGGTACGCCACCCGGGAGGACATCGACGCGGCCATGCGGCTGGGCTGCGGTCTGCCCATGGGCCCGCTGGCCCTCCTGGACCTCATCGGCATCGACACCGCCCAGACCGTCCTGGAGGCGATGTACGAGGCCTCGCGCGACCGGCTGCACGCCCCCGCGCCGATCCTGAAGCAGCTCACCGCGGCCGGTCTCAAGGGCCGGAAGTCCGGGCGCGGTTTCTACACCTACGAGGCCCCCGGCAGCGCCACCGTGGTCCCGGACGGCGAGACCCCGGCCGGGGCCGGCGGTGTCACCGGCGGGCGCCCGGTCCGCACGGTGGGCGTCGCGGGCTCGGGCACCATGGCCACCGGTATCGCGGAGGTCTTCGCCAAGGCCGGATACGAGGTCGTGCTGGCCGCCCGCGGCCAGGAGAAGGCCGACAAGGCGGTCGCGGCGCTCGCCAGGTCGCTGGACCGGTCGGTCGCCAAGGGCCGGCTCAGCCAGGAGCAGCGCGACGCGGCCGTGGCGCGGGTGACCGCGGCCGGCTCGCTGGACGCCTTCGCCGACGTGGACCTGGCCGTCGAGGCGGTCGCCGAGGACCTGCCGGTCAAGCAGCAGCTCTTCGCGACCCTGGACAAGGTCTGCAAGCCGGGCGCGGTGCTCGCCACGACGACGTCCTCGCTTCCCGTGGTGGCCGTCGCCACCGCGACGTCGCGCCCGCGGGACGTCATCGGCATGCACTTCTTCAACCCGGCGCCGGCCATGAAGCTCGTCGAGGTGGTCCGCACCGTGCTGACCGCCGAGGACGTGCACGCCACCGTCCACGAGGTCTGCGGCCGGATCCGGAAGCACGCCGTGGACTGCGGGGACCGCGCCGGTTTCATCGTCAACGCGCTGCTGTTCCCGTATCTGAACAACGCCGTGAAGATGGTCCAGGAGCACTACGCGACGGTCGAGGACATCGACTCCGCGATGAAACTGGGCGGCGGCTATCCGATGGGGCCCTTCGAACTGCTGGACGTCGTGGGGCTGGACGTCTCGCTCGCGATCGAGCAGGTGCTGCACAAGGAGTTCCGCGACCCGGGCCTGGCGCCGGCGCCGCTGCTGGAGCACCTGGTCTCCGCGGGCTGCCTCGGCCGCAAGACCGGCCGCGGCTTCCGCGAGTATGCCCGCCGCTGATTACGCGGGCGGTTGGGACGGACGGGACGGCCAAAGCGGCTGGGGCGGTCTGCTGGGACCGCCCCACCGCCTCCGGAGGCCGGGCCCGGCCCACGGTGCAGCGGGAATGCAGTACGTTCGCGGTATGTCCCAGCCCGTGAAGCCCGCCCGCGCGTCCTCCACCACCGCCCAGCGCCATCGTGTCCGCCAGGAACTGGCCGCTGCGGCGATGCACCTGTTCGCGACCCAGGGATACGAGGCGACCACGGTCGACGAGATCGCCGCGGCCGCCGGCGTGGCGCGGAGGACGTTCTTCCGGCACTTCCGCTCCAAGGAAGAGGCGATCTTCCCCGACCACGACGACACCCTGGTGCGCGTGGGACAGGTGCTGGACTCCGCCGACCCGCACGAGCACCCGCTCGACACGGTGTGCCGCGGCATCACCGAGGTGCTGCGGATGTACGCCGAGGCCCCCGAGGTCTCGGTGGAGCGCTACCGGCTGACCCGCGAGATCCCGATCCTGCGGGAGCGGGAGATCGCCTCGGTGGCCCGCTACGAGCGGCTGTTCACCCGCTATCTGCTGGGCCACTTCGACGAGGGCGCCCACCACGACGGGGACGACGACCCGCTGCTGGCCGAGGTGGCGGCCTCCGCCGTCGTCGCCGCCCACAACCACGTGCTGCGCCGCTGGCTCCGCGCCGGCGGCAAGGGCGACGTCGAGTCGCAGCTCGACCACGCCTTCGAGGTCATCAAGCAGACCTTCGGCACGGGCATCGGCCGGCGCCCCGCCCCCGTCCCCGTCCTCACCTCCGCGCAGGGCGAGGTGATCGTGGCCGTGGCCCGCACGGACGCCTCTCCCGCCGAGGTCATGCGGACCATCGAAAAAGCCCTGAAGGGCGCGTAGCGGCCCGATCGCGCCCGCGCGTCCTCCTTCCGCCCCCGGCTCCCCACCGGCGCCCCCAGGCCCTCGCGCCGGGGGCGCCTTGCTGTGTTGCTCAAACGTGAAGCCGTGGTGCCATCTGAGAAAAATTGTTGGCACGCAGTGTCTTGCAGGGTGGCACGCGGTGCCATAACGTGAGAACTGTCCGGGCGGGCGGCGTACTGGGATCCGTCGTACGCCGTCTGTCCCCAAAGGCCCGGACGCCTGCGTCACAGGCATTCACCGCGCCACCACGCGCTCAGCTCCATCCGTGCGACCGCCACGGACAGCAGCACCACCGCCGAACCGACGGCACCACTCCACAGCAACCCCCGACGTTCCCTCAAGCGTCCCTACGTCGCGCTTCGCCGGAGGCATCACCGTGAAGGACATCCTCGACGCAATCATGGCGTCCGAAAGCACGGCCGCGGACTTCGCCGCACTGCCGCTGCCCGAGTCGTACCGCGCCATCACCGTCCACAAGGACGAGGCCGGCATGTTCGAGGGCGTGGACAGCCGCGAGAAGGACCCGCGCAAGTCGCTGCACCTGGACGAGGTGCCCGTGCCCGAGCTCGGCCCGGGCGAGGCCCTGGTGGCCGTCATGGCCAGCTCGGTCAACTACAACTCGGTGTGGACCTCGATCTTCGAGCCGGTGTCTACGTTCGGCTTCCTGGAGCGGTACGGCAGGCTCTCCCCGCTGACCAAGCGGCACGACCTGCCCTACCACATCATCGGCTCCGACCTGGCGGGCGTCGTCCTGCGCACCGGCCCCGGCGTGAACGCCTGGAAGCCCGGTGACGAGGTCGTCGCGCACTGCCTGTCCGTCGAACTGGAGTCCGCGGACGGCCACAACGACACGATGCTCGACCCCGAGCAGCGCATCTGGGGCTTCGAGACCAACTTCGGCGGCCTCGCCGAGATCGCGCTGGTCAAGTCGAACCAGCTGATGCCCAAGCCCAGGCACCTCAGCTGGGAGGAGGCGGCGGCCCCGGGCCTGGTGAACTCCACCGCCTACCGGCAGCTGGTCTCCCGCAACGGCGCCGGCATGAAGCAGGGCGACAACGTCCTGATCTGGGGCGCCAGCGGCGGGCTCGGCAGCTACGCCACCCAGTTCGCGCTGGCCGGCGGCGCCAACCCGATCTGCGTGGTCTCCTCCCCGCAGAAGGCCGAGATCTGCCGCGCCATGGGCGCCGAGGCGATCATCGACCGCACCGCCGAGGACTACCGGTTCTGGAGGGACGAGCACCACCAGGACCCCAAGGAGTGGAAGCGCTTCGGCAAGCGCATCCGCGAGCTCACCGGCGGCGAGGACGTCGACATCGTCTTCGAGCACCCGGGCCGCGAGACCTTCGGCGCCTCGGTCTACGTCACGCGCAAGGGCGGCACGATCGTCACCTGCGCCTCGACCTCCGGCTACAACCACGAGTACGACAACCGCTACCTGTGGATGTCGCTCAAGCGCATCGTCGGTTCGCACTTCGCGAACTACCGCGAGGCGTGGGAGGCCAACCGCCTCATCGCCAAGGGCAAGATCCACCCCACGCTGTCGAAGACCTACCGCCTGGAGGAGACCGGCCAGGCCGCCCACGACGTGCACCGCAACGTCCACCAGGGCAAGGTCGGCGTGCTCGCGCTCGCCCCGCAGGAGGGCCTCGGCGTCCGCGACGAGGAGATGCGCGCCCGGCACATCGACGCCATCAACCGCTTCCGGAACATCTGAGATCGGGAACGAGCATGAGCGAGCGTCAGAAGGATCGTCCGTGGCTGATGCGGACATACGCGGGGCACTCCACCGCCGAGGCGTCCAACGCCCTGTACCGGCGTAACCTCGCCAAGGGCCAGACCGGCCTGTCGGTCGCGTTCGACCTCCCGACGCAGACCGGATACGACCCCGACCACATCCTCGCCCGCGGCGAGGTGGGCCGGGTCGGGGTCCCGGTCGCCCACCTCGGCGACATGCGCCGGCTCTTCCAGGACATCCCCCTGGAGGAGATGAACACCTCGATGACCATCAACGCCAGCGCCATGTGGCTGCTCGCGCTCTACCAGGTGGTCGCCGAGGAGCAGGGCGCCGACATCACCCGGCTCCAGGGGACGACGCAGAACGACATCGTCAAGGAGTACCTGTCGCGCGGGACGTACGTCTTCCCGCCCGGCCCGTCCCTGCGGCTGACCACGGACATGATCGCCTACACGGTCAACCACATCCCCAAGTGGAACCCGATCAACATCTGCAGCTACCACCTGCAGGAGGCCGGGGCCACGCCGGTGCAGGAGATCGCGTACTCCATGTCCACCGCGATCGCCGTCCTGGACGCGGTCCGGGACTCCGGCCAGGTACCGCAGGAGCGCATGGGCGACGTCGTCGCGCGCATCTCCTTCTTCGTGAACGCGGGTGTCCGCTTCGTCGAGGAGATGTGCAAGATGCGCGCCTTCACCCGCATCTGGGACAAGGTCACCCGAGAGCGCTACGGCATCGAGGACCCCAAGCAGCGCCGCTTCCGCTACGGGGTGCAGGTCAACTCGCTGGGACTGACGGAGGCCCAGCCGGAGAACAACGTCCAGCGCATCGTGCTGGAGATGCTGGCCGTCACCCTCTCCAAGGACGCCCGGGCCCGCGCCGTGCAGTTGCCGGCCTGGAACGAGGCGCTCGGGCTGCCGCGCCCCTGGGACCAGCAGTGGTCCCTGCGCATCCAGCAGGTGCTCGCCCACGAGAGCGACCTGCTGGAGTACGGGGACATCTTCGACGGCAGTCATGTCGTCGAGGCCAAGGTGGGTGATCTCGTCGAGCGGTCCCTCGCCGAGATCGAGCACATCCAGGGGATGGGCGGCGCCATGGCCGCCGTCGAGTCCGGCTACCTCAAGTCGCAGCTGGTCTCCTCGCACGCCGAGCGCCGGGCGCGCATCGAGTCCGGCGACGAGAAGATCATCGGCGTCAACTGCTACGAGGGCACCGAGCCGAGCCCCCTCACCTCCGACCTCGACGGCGCCATCATGACCGTCGACCCGGAGAACGAGGCCCGGGTCGTCGCCGCCCTCCACGAGTGGCGCGACAACCGGGACGAGGTCCGGGCGCAGCGGTCCCTGGAGACCCTCAAGGCCGCGGCCGCCGGAACCGGCAACATGATGGAGGCCACGCTGGAGTGCGCCCGGGCGGGCGTCACCACGGGCGAGTGGTCCTGGGCACTGCGCGACGTCTTCGGCGAGTTCCGCGCCCCGACGGGCGTGAGCAGCGCTCCCGTCGCGGTCACCGCGGAGCCCGGCACGCCGCTGGCCGCGGTACGCCGCAAGGTGGCGCTCACCGCCGAGGAGCTGGGCGGCGGCAAGCTGCGGCTGCTGGTGGGCAAGCCGGGCCTGGACGGCCACTCCAACGGCGCCGAGCAGATAGCCGTGCGGGCGCGCGACGCCGGTTTCGAGGTGGTCTACCAGGGCATCCGGCTGACGCCCGAGCAGATCGTCTCGGCGGCGGTCGCCGAGGACGTGCACTGCGTGGGGCTGTCGATCCTGTCCGGCTCGCACGCCGAACTGGTCCCGGACGTGCTGGACCGGCTGCGCAGGGCCGGGGTGGACGACGTGCCGGTGATCGCGGGCGGCATCATCCCGCCGGCGGACGCGGCCAAGCTGATCGAGTCCGGCGTAGCGGCCGTGTTCACGCCGAAGGACTTCGGAATCACCGAGATCATCGGCAGGATCGTGGACGAGATCCGCAGGGCCCACCGGCTGGAACCGCTGGAGGTCGCCGCGTGACCGCCGTGGCACACACCCGTACGAACACGTTCGACACCCCGGAGGCGTAGCAGAGATGCAGTTCGGCCGTACGTATGAAGAGTTCGAGGTCGGCGCCGTCTACAAGCACTGGCCCGGGAAGACGGTCACCGAGTACGACGACCACCTCTTCTGCCTCCTGACCATGAACCACCACCCGCTCCACATGGACGCGAACTACGCCGAGAAGACCACCGACTTCGGGAGGAACGTGGTCGTGGGGAACTACGTCTACTCCCTGCTGCTCGGCATGTCCGTGCCGGACGTCTCCGGCAAGGCGATCGCCAACCTGGAGATCGAGTCGCTGAAGCACGTGGCGCCGACCTTCCACGGCGACACGATCTACGGCGAGACGACGGTGCTGGACAAGTGGCCGTCGAAGTCGAAGGACGACCGCGGGATCGTCCACGTGGAGACCAAGGGCTACAAGCAGGACGGCACCCTGGTGTGCGTCTTCCGCCGCAAGGTGATGGTCCCCACCGCCACATACATCAAGGAGCGCGGCGGCGAGCAGCCCGGCCGGCCCGAACTGAACGCCTAGGAGACAGCAGACATGAGCCGCCTCGCGCAGACCGACGGGCTGACCGACATCCAGCGGGAGATCCTCTCCACCGTCCGCAGCTTTGTCGACAAGGAGATCATTCCGGTCGCCAACGAGCTCGAGCACAAGGACGAGTACCCCACCGACATCGTCGAGGGCCTCAAGGAACTCGGCATCTTCGGCCTGATGATCCCGGAGGAGTACGGCGGCCTCGGCGAGTCCCTGCTCACCTACGCCCTGACGGTCGAGGAGATCGCCCGCGGCTGGATGAGCGTGTCGGGCATCATCAACACGCACTTCATCGTCGCCTACATGCTCAAGCAGCACGGCACGCAGGAGCAGAAAGAGTACTTCCTGCCCCGCATGGCCACCGGCGAGGTGCGGGGCGCCTTCTCGATGTCCGAGCCGGGCCTGGGCTCCGACGTCTCGGCGATCCGCACCAAGGCGGTCCGGGACGGCGACGACTACGTCATCAACGGCCAGAAGATGTGGCTGACCAACGGCGGCACGTCCAACCTCGTCGCCGTACTGTGCCGGACCGACGAGGGCCTGCCGGAGGGCACGGCCCCGCACAAGTCCATGACGACCTTCCTCATCGAGAAGGAGCCGGGCTTCGGCCCGAACCCGAAGGTGAAGGGCCTCACGGTGCCCGGGAAGATCGAGAAGATGGGCTACAAGGGCGTCGACACGACCGAGCTCATCCTCGAGGATGTGAAGATTCCGTCAAATCGCGTCCTGGGCGGTCAGAGCGGCCGCGGTTTTTACCAGATGATGGACGGTGTCGAGGTCGGCCGGGTCAATGTGGCCGCCCGCGGCTGCGGTGTCGCGCAGCGCGCCTTCGAACTGGGGATCGCGTACGCCCAGCAGCGGCAGACCTTCGGCAAGCCGATCGCGCAGCACCAGGCGATCCAGTTCAAGCTCTCGGAGATGGCCACCAAGGTCGAGGCGGCCCACGCGCTGATGGTGAACGCGGCCCGCAAGAAGGACTCCGGCCAGCGCAACGACCTCGAGGCCGGCATGGCGAAGTACCTGGCCTCGGAGTACTGCAAGGAGGTCGTGGAGGACGCCTTCCGCATCCACGGCGGCTACGGCTTCTCCAAGGAGTACGAGATCGAGCGCCTGTACCGCGAGGCACCGATGCTGCTCATCGGCGAGGGCACCGCCGAGATCCAGAAAATGATCATCGGCCGCCGACTGCTCGAGGAGTACCGGATCCAGGGGTAAATGTCTGGGTTGTGACACTTTGTGCGAGCCAAAGGTCACACCCAGTCATCAAATACCGGCCACTGACTCGGCTGCTGGCTTGCCCAGTTGCCGGGGACTCCCGATACCATTCACGGAAAGCCGCCGTCCCCTGCACCATCATTGCGGCACCCTCCGCTACGAAGGTCTTCCATGCCCCACAGCCATTCCTCTGCACATCGCGACAGCCGGGCCGGCGTACGCCTCGCGCGCGGAGCGTCGCCGTGGCTCCTCCCGACCGTCGCCACCGCGGCGGTCAGTCTCGTCCGCGCCCGCCGCTCCGGGCGCTGGGCGGCCGTGGCCGTCCCCACCACCGCCCTCGCGGCGGGCATGCTGTGGTTCTTCCGCGACCCCGAGCGCGAGATCGCCCAGGGCCGCGTCATCTCCCCGGCCGACGGTGTGGTGCAGAGCATCATGCCGTGGAAGGACGGGCGCACCCGCGTCGCGATCTTCATGAGCCCGCTGAACGTCCACGTGAACCGCGCGCCGCTCGCCGGCACGGTCACGTCCGTGGAGCACATCCCCGGCGGATTCGTTCCGGCGTTCAACAAGGAGAGCGAGAACAACGAGCGCGTCGTCTGGCACTTCGACACCGAGCTCGGCGACATCGAGATGGTGCAGATCGCCGGAGCCGTGGCGCGCCGCATCGTTCCCTACGTGCCGCAGGGCACCAAGGTGGAGCAGGGCGAGCGCATCGGCCTGATCCGCTTCGGCTCCCGTGTGGACATCTACCTCCCGGAGGGCGTCGAGCCCGCCGTCGAGGTCGGCCAGACCACCGTGGCTGGGGTGACGCGCCTTGACCGTGATTGATCCCGACACCCAGGCACCGTGGGTCGCCGCGGTGGACGAGGACGACGACGATGACATGCCGCTGTCCACGCGGCTGTCGATAGCGGACGGCCTCACCCTCGGCAACGCGATCTGCGGATTCATGGCGGTGTACTTCACCACCACCGGGGTCCTCGTCCCGCACCTCATGGGCAACACGGACGGCGGCATGACGCGGCACAGCGCCGCCACCGCCGTCCTGCTGATGCTCATGGCCTCGGTCTTCGACCTGTTCGACGGGCTCGTGGCGCGCAAGCTCCGCAGCTCGGCGATGGGCGCGGAGCTGGACAACCTGTCCGACCTGATCAGCTTCGGGCTGGCCCCCGCCTACTTCGTGGTCGTCTGGGGCCTCATCTCCGACGACGCCTACGGCAAGCTGTCGGCGGTGGCGGCGGTCGTGGTGCTCCTCGCGGTCGTCCTGCGACTGGCCCGCTTCTCCTGCACGACGGTGCGGGAGGGGATCTTCCAGGGCATGCCGAGCCCCTTCGGGGCGATGACGGTCATCTCGGTCGTGCTGCTGGACCTGCCCTTCATCCCGACGCTGCTCGCCATCGTCGGTGTGGCGTGGCTGATGGTCAGCCGGGTCGAGTACCCGAAGCCGCGGGGCCGGCTCGCCGCGATCACGCTCGCCTGGATCGTGCTCAGCATGGGCTGCCTGGTCTGCTGGGCGTTCGCCGTCCCCGGCGGCGACGTGCTGCTGCAGACGGGGGCGGCGCTGCAGATCTGCGCGGCGGCGGTGATCCCGCTCTTCGCGACGACCCGCCGGGTCAACACGATCCGCAACAACCGCCGTGAGGCGCGTACGGCACAGCTTCCGTAGCCGTACGGACGGACAAACGAAGGGCCCCGAGCCGGGAAGGCTCGGGGCCCTTCGCGTTGCCGGGTCAGGCCGGGAGGTCGCGCGCGATGTCCCCGGCGAGGCGTTCCAGCAGCGGCCCGGCCTCCGCCATGCAGCGCGCCGGGTCCGGCTCGAGGTCGGTCAGGGCGTACGCGCGCCGGATCCCCGCCGCGCCGAGGGCGGCCCGCGACAGCGTGAGACGGCCGCAGACGGCGACCACGTCCACATCCCGGGCGCGGGCGGCCGCCGCGACACCGGCCGGGGCCTTGCCGTGCAGGGTCTGTTCGTCCAGCGAGCCCTCGCCCGTGATCACCAGGTCGGCCCGCTCCAGGGCCTCCGCGAATCCGAGCATGTCCAGGAGCACCTGGACGCCGGGCCGGAAGGAGGCGCGCAGGCCCACCAGCGCCCCGAACCCGACCCCGCCGGCCGCCCCCGCACCCGGGGACTCGGCGGCGGCACCGGCTCCCAGTACCTCGGCGTAGTGGGCGAGCGCCGCGTCCAGCGTGGCGACGTCCTCCTGCGTGGCGCCCTTCTGCGGGCCGTAGACCGCGGCGGCGCCCTTCGGGCCGAGCAGCGGATTGTCGACATCACTGGCGAGGACGACCTCGGCCGCCGCGAGCCTCGGGTCGAGGCCGGACAGATCGGCCGTGGCCAGCTGCGCGAGCGCCGCGCCGCCGGGGCCCACCGGTTCCCCACGCCCGTCCAGCAGCCTGGCGCCGAGGGCGACGAGCATGCCCGCGCCACCGTCGTTGGTCGCGCTGCCGCCGACACCGAGCACGATCGACCGCGCTCCCGCGTCGAGCACGGCGCGCAGCAGCTCGCCTGTTCCGAGGGTGGTCGCCGTGAGCGGCGCGAAGACGCCGGGCGGCAGATGCCGCAGCCCCGAGGCCTCGGCCATCTCCACGACGGCCGTGCCGCCGCGCAGTGCGTAGGCGGCCGTGACCGGCTCTCCGAGCGGCCCGGTGACCTCCACCAGCCGCCGTTCGAATCCCGCGGCGACGGCCGCGTCCACCGTTCCGTCCCCGCCGTCGGCGACCGGCACGGACTCGACGGCGAGATCCGGGGCGGCCCTCCGCAGCCCCTCCCCGAGCCGCTCCGCCACCTCGACGGCGGTGAGCGAGCCCTTGAACTTGTCCGCGGCGATGAGCACCCGCGCGGGCCGTGCGTCCGTCACATTGATCTCCCTTACGGCAGGTCGCGCCGCTTGGACCCTATCCCGGGGCCCCCGGGCGGTACACCGGAGTCATGGCCCTGAATCTCGAAGACCGCATCCTGGGCGGCTGGCTCGGCCGGATCGCCGGCAACATGCTCGGGAAGCCCGTCGAGCGCGGCGACCACTGGACCCGGGAGCGCATCGACCGCTACCTGCGCCGGGCCGGGGCGCTGCCGCTGACCGACTACATCCCGGCACTGGACCCGCCGCCGGATCCGGCCGAGTTCGAGCTGCGCCCCGAGTGGCCGCAGTGCACCCGCGGCAACATCCACGGCAGCGCGCGGGACGACGACATCGACTACGCGATCCTCGGGCTCGACCTGCTGGAGACCTACGGACCGGACTTCACCACGGAGCAGGTCGGCGAGCTGTGGCTGCTGCGTCTTCCCTATCTGCAGACCTTCACCGCCGAGCGGATCGCCTACCGCAATCTCGCCAACGGGCTGAAGCCGCCGCTGACCGCCACCGCGGACAATCCGTACCAGGAGTGGATCGGCGCGCTGATCCGCGCCGACGTCCACGGATGGACCTCACCGGGCGATCCGCGGCGGGCCGCCTCCCTCGCCCGCCGCGACGCGGTGCTGTCGCACACCGGCAACGGCGTGTACGGGGCGATGTGGGCGGCGGCGCTCATCGCCGCGGCGTTCACGGCCCCCGGCGCCCGGGCGGCGTTGGAGTCGTCGCTGGACTACGTCCCGCCGGGCTGCCGGCTGGCGCGTACCGTGCGGCGGACGATGGCGCTGCACGAGGCGGGGCTCGACTGGTCCGGAACCCTGGCGGAACTGGACGAGGAGAACGGCCGGCTGCACTGGATCCACACCGTCCCCAACGCCGCGCTGATCACCGCCGGGCTGCTCTACGGCGCGGGCGACTTCACCGCCACCATCGCGCTGACCGTGCGCGGCGGTCTGGACACCGACTCCGGCGGCGCGACCGCCGGCTCGGTGGCCGGCGTGCTGTGCGGCGCGGCCGCGATCCCGCCGCAGTGGACCGAGCCGCTGGAGGACCGGGTGCGAAGCGCGGTGTTCGGCTTCGACGGAGTGGCGATCAGCGAACTGGCCCGTCGCACGGTCCTCCTGGTGCCGTAGGGTCCCGCGTGTGCGATACATCATTGTGGGTGCGGGCGCGGTCGGCGCGACCATCGGCGGCAGGCTGTACGAGAGCGGTCACGACGTCGTGCTGGTCGCACGGGGAGCGCACCTGGAGGCGCTGCGCGAGCGAGGGCTGACGCTGCGGACCCCGGACGGGACGCTGACGCTGCCGGTCCCGGTGGCAGACGGCCCGCAGGGGCTCGCGCTCCGGGAGGACGACGTCCTGGTGCTGGCCGTCAAGACGCAGGACACCGGGGCCGCGCTCGACGCCTGGGCACCGGTGGCGGAGCGTCTGCCGGTGATCTGCGCGCAGAACGGCGTCGCCAACGAGCGGATGGCGCTGCGCCGCTTCCGCGACGTGTACGGCATGTGCGTGTGGCTGCCGTCGACCCACCTGGAGCCGGGCGAGGTCGTCGCCCCCTGCGGGCCGCTGACCGGCATCCTCCACCTGGGCCGCTATCCGCACGGCACCGACGACCTCGCCCGGGCCGTCTCCGCGGACCTGGAGAAGTCGTCCTTCGCCGCCCCGGTCGTGCCCGACGTGATGCGCTGGAAGTACGCCAAGCTGCTGTCGAACCTGGGCAACGCCGTGGAGGCGCTGTGCGGCGGCTGGGACGACACGGCTGCCGACCTCCTCCGCCGGGCGAAGGCCGAAGGCATGGCGGTGCTCGACGCCGCCGGCATCCCGTACGCGGGCGAGGAGGAGCAGGCGGCCGTCCGCGGGGACCGCGTGAGTCTGCGGCCCGTCGACGGCTTCGCCCGGGGCGGCGGCTCGTCCTGGCAGAGCCTGACCCGGGGCACCGGGAGCGTCGAGACGGACTGGCTCAACGGGGAGATCGTGCTGCTCGGGCGGCTCCACGGGATACCGGTCCCGGTCAACGAGACGCTGCGGCGGCTCGCGAACCGCGCCGCACACGACCGCCGCGCCCCCGGAAGCCTGGAGCCGGCGGAGGTGGCCGCCGCGGTCGAGGGGCGCGACCCCGTAGGTTGGGGGGCGTGACGACCACCGATTTCGACGCGTACATCGACAGCCTGCCGAAGATCCTCGCCGGGGCCAGCACGCTCTTCCGCGACGCCGACGGCCGGATCCTGATCGCCGAGACCACCTACCGCGAGGACGGCAAGTGGGTGCTGCCCGGCGGCACCATCGAGTCGGGCGACGGTGAGACGCCCCGCGAGGCGGCGCGCCGGGAGACCCTGGAGGAGGTCGGGCTGGACGTCGAACCCGGCGCCCTGCTCACCCTGGACTGGGTGCAGTGGCCGGGCCGGCCTCCGCTGGCCTCGTACATGTACGACGGCGGGGTGTTGGACGATGCCACGCTGAAAACGATCGTGCTGCAGGAGGAGGAGCTGTCCGCGTGGCGGATGGCCACCCCGGAGGAGGCCGAGGAGTACCTCTCCCCCGGCCTCTACCGCCGCGTCCGCGCGGGTCTGGCCGCCCTGGCGGACGGCGGCTTCCCCGTCGAACTCGTCAACGGCCGTCCTCCGGTGCGCGGTCAGCGGCCCACCGCGTAGCCCTGCATCCCGCGGGGGTTGGCGGCGGAGGACAGCACGCCGGTCTCCGGATCGCGGGCCACGGCGCACAGCCGGCCCTCGGACCAGGGGGCGCCGACGGTGACGTCATGGCCGCGGCGGCGGAGTCCGGTGATGACGGACTCCTCGAAGCGGCTCTCCACGGTGACGCTGCCCGGGCGCATCTCACGCGGGTGGAAGGAACTGGGGAAGCTGTCGTTGTGCCAGTTGGGCGCGTCGATGGCGCCTTGGAGGTCGAGACCGCCCCGGACGGGTGCGCGCAGCGCGACGCCCAGGAAGAAGTGCAGCGACCACTGGTCCTGCTGGTCGCCGCCCGGGGTGCCGAAGGCCATCACCGGGACGCCGTCGCGCAGCGCGAGCGAGGGGGTGAGCGTGGTGCGCGGACGGCGGCCCGGGGTCAGGGAGTTCGGCAGCCCGGGCTCCAGCCAGGCCATCTGCAGGCGGGTGCCGAGGGGGAAGCCGAGGCCGGGTATCACCGGGTTGGACTGGAGCCAGCCGCCGCTGGGGGTGGCGGCGACCATGTTCCCCCAGCGGTCGACGACGTCGAGGTGGCAGGTGTCGCCGCGGGTGGCGCCGTTGTGGGCGACGGTCGGCTCGCCGACACCCATGGCGTCGAACTCCGGTGCCGCGTCGGGATCGTGGAGCGGGAAGCGGGGCAGCCGGGGGGTGCGGCCGCCGGGGCTGCCGGGGCGCAGCTCGTGGGAGGCCTTGGCCTCGTCGACCAGAGCGCGCCGCGCCTCGTTGTAGGCGGGTGACAGCAGTTCGGCGAGGGGGACGTCGTCCCGGGCGTCGCCGTACCAGGCCTCGCGGTCGGCCATCGCGAGCTTGCTGCCCTCGACCAGGGTGTGGACGTACGCGGCGGACCCGTACTCCAGCTCCGCGGGATCCGGCGGCAGCAGGGCGAGTTGCTGCAGGAAGGCCGGGCCCTGGCTCCAGGGTCCGGCCTTGCAGACCGTCCAGCCGTTCCAGTCGTACGTCACCGGGTCCTCGTGGCGGGCCTCGTAGCCGGCCAGGTCGTCCCCGGTCAGGGTGGAGGCGTGCCGCTCACCCGTGGTGTCCATCGCGGGACGGGCGGCGAAGTCGGCCAGCGCCTCGCCGATGAAACCCTCGCGCCACACCCGCCGGGCCGCCTCGATCTGCGTCTCGCGGCCGGTGCCCGCGGCCTCCGCCTCCCGCAGCAACCGCCGCCAGGTGGCGGCGAGATCGGGATTGCGCAGCAGGGCCCCCGGCCGGGGCGGGCGGCCTCCGGTCAGGTACAGCTCGGCCGAGGTCGTCCACTCCGTCTCGAACAGCGCCTGGACGGAGGCGACGGTCGCGCCGACCGCCTCCACCGCGGGGTGGCCCTGCTCGGCGTAGCCGATGGCGTAGGAGAGCACCTCCGCGAGCGGTTTGGTGCCGTGGTCGCGCAGCAGCACCATCCACGCGTCGAAGGCGCCGGGCACGGCGGCCGCGAGCGGCCCGGTGCCGGGGACGAAGTCCAGGCCCAGCGCGCGGTAGTGGTCGACGCTCGCCCCGGCCGGGGCGGGACCCTGTCCGCAGAGCACGCGGACGGGACCGCCGGCGGGTGCGACGATGATCGGGACCTCCCCCGCGGGCCCGTTGAGGTGCGGCTCCACGACGTGCAGCACGAAACCGGCGGCCACCGCCGCGTCATAGGCGTTGCCGCCGCTCTCCAGCACGGCCATCGCCGACTGCGAGGCGAGCCAGTGGGTGGAGGAGGCCATGCCGAAGGTGCCCTGCAGGGTGGGCCGGGTCGTGAACAATTCCGTACTCCTCTGGCCGGGGGAGCTCCTACACTCGCACGGTGCTCCAAGATCCCGAACCCGCACCCCCTGTCTCCTCGATGGCCGACGCGCTCGCCCGGATCCCCGGTGTGGTCGCGGTCATGCTGGGCGGCAGCCGGGCACGCGGTACCCACCGCCCGGACTCCGACTGGGACCTCGGCGTCTACTACCGCGGCGAACCCGACCTGCCCGCGCTGGCGGCGCTCGCCGCGGAGGCGACGGGGGAACCGGTCGAGATCGCCGGCCCCGGCGGCTGGGGGCCCTGGGTGAACGGAGGGGCGTGGCTGCGCGTCGGCGGCGTGCAGGTCGACTGGATCCTGCGGGATCTGGACCGCGTGCGGAGGGTGTGGGACGACTGCCGCGCCGGCCGGTACGAGGTGGGCGTCCAGCCCGGTCATCCGCTGGGCTTCTGGTCGCCGGTGTACGCCGGTGAGGTCGCCCTCGGCCGCGTACTGGCCGATCCGTCCGGCGAGCTGACCGCACTGCGCGAGCGGACGCGGGTCTACCCGGAGCCGCTGCGCCGGGCCCTGGTCGGGGCGGCGTGGGAGGCGGACTTCCTGGTCGTGAACGCCCGCAAGTCCGCGGGTTCGGGCGACGTCCTGCACGCCGCGCTGTGCCTGTCGCGGGCGGTCGGGGTGCTGGCGCAGTCCCTCCACGCGCACCACCGCGTCTGGTGCCTCAACGAGAAGGGCGCCCTCGCGGCCGCCGACGCCCTCCCGGGCACCCCCGCCGGTTTCCGGGCCCGCGCCGAGGCGGTCCTGACCGGCCTCGGCGACCCGGTGGCGGCGGTCGAGGAAACCGCGGCCCTGGTCGCGGAGGTCCGGACGGCGCTGGGCTGACCTCGGGCGGCGACCCGACGGCCGCCCTGGCCGCGTGCGCTCACGGCGTGGGCAGGCGCGAGGCCGCCCGCCGCGTCCCCGGGGGAGGGCGTGGAGACGTGAACGCCCTCCCGGCGGGCTCGTCATCGCGGGACAGGGCGCGCTCCACCGGCGCCGTCCGGGCCGTCAGCCGATGTTGGCGTGCTGCGACCAGTCGTTGTGGAAGGTGAATCCACCACTCGCGGGCGGCATCGGCGACTGCACCTCGATCCAGCACAGGGGCTCCGTGCCGAGCGCCGCGAAGCCGTGCGACGCGCCGACGGGCGCGAAGACCAGATCGCCGGCCCCCGCCAGGTCCTGCTCGCCGTCGCAGAAGGACCGCGCCTGGCCGGAGAGGAGGAAGTAGATCTCCTCGAACGGGTGGAAGTGCTCCTTCGCGGTCTTGAGCGGGGCGTTGTCCACGATGCCGGGCGTGAACTGCACGATGAACATCGCGTGGTGACGCGCCCCGAGAAGATCGTCCACCATCATGCGAATCTGCACGTTCTGCACGTTCGCGCCGTGATAACCCGGCATGGAGATGGATCCGGGCGGCGCCATGTCCGCCTGGTCGAAGTGGCCGACATACGGCTTGGCCGGGTCGAGCTCGTCGACGGGCACGCCCTGTGTGGGCACTTGCGTCTCGGCCGCCTCGAACACCCCCCACGTCCCCCTGCCGTCGATGGGACGCGGCTGGGGGGCGTACACCCGCAGCATGCGCACACGCTGATCGGTCGGGTTGCTCCAGGCGTGGCCGACCGCGTAGGGCACCAGGCCGAAGTCCTGGGGACGCAGGGCGTAGCACTGGTCGGCGACCGCGAGCAGCGGGTTGCCCTCCAGGACGAAGAACGACTCCTCGAACGGGTGCCGGTGTCCGACGACGTGACCACCGGGCTCGATTTCGACGATCGCGATCGACAGATGGCTCGCGCCATCGTCAGGGCCCAGGAAGTGCGCCACACGCACGCCCTTCCCCGGCTCGCTCGGATGCGACTCGACGAACTCGAGAGAGTCTCCCCGGTGAATGCTCAAGGATCGGGGGGCTCGCGAGACCTCTGCTGACTGCTTCATGGTCACCTTTCCCTGCTAGGTCCAGTGATACGAGACTGTTCTCGACGGCTGTTAATCGAGACAAAATCGCAGGTGACCGCACCTGCGGGGGCAATCGGCGGGAGGGGCGGCGGGCGCTGCGATATCCGTTCGCCCCGGGCCGCCGGGCCCCCTAGTCTCGGCTCATGGCCAGGCCTCTCGTAGCCGTCCTCAGCGGCGCAGGTATCTCCACCGATTCCGGAATCCCGGACTACCGCGGCCCGAACGGGCTGTGGCGCCGTGATCCGGGTGCCGAGAAGCTCGTGACGTACGAGCACTACATGGCCGACCCGGAGATCCGCCGCAGGTCCTGGCGGATGCGTGCGGACAGCCCAACGCTCGCGGCGCGGCCCAACGACGCGCACGCGGCGATCGTCCGGCTGGAGCGGTCGGGGGTCGCGGTGCGCGTGATCACGCAGAACGTCGACGGTCTGCACCAGATGGCCGGGCTGACCGAGCGCAAGGTGCTGGAACTGCACGGCACGGCCCGCGCCGTCGTGTGCACCCGGTGCCACGACCGCACGCCGATGGCCGGGGCGCTGGAGCGGGTCCTGGCGGGCGAGGAGGATCCGGCGTGCGCGAAGTGCGGCGGGATCCTGAAGGCGGCGACCGTCATGTTCGGGCAGCGGCTGGACCCGGGGGTGCTGGCCGACGCGATGGCCATCGCCAAGGGGTGCACCGTCTTCATCGCGGTAGGCACCAGCCTGCAGGTGCAGCCGGCCGCGTCGCTCGCCGGGATCGCGGCGGAGCACGGCGCACGGCTGGTGATCGTCAACGCCGAGCCGACGCCGTACGACGAACTCGCGGACGAACTCGTGCGCGAGCCGATCGGGACCGCGCTGCCCGCGCTCCTGGACGGGATCGCCCGGGAGGCGGCCGCGGGCTGACGCCCGTGCCCCGGACGGGATCGTCCGGGGCACGGGCGCGCGGTCACACGACGGTCACCAGCGGTGGTGCACCTGGGCGCGGATGCGCCGGTCGTACAGGTCCCGCACGGCGTCCAGCGTGCTCTGCGGCAGCGGCGGCAGGGCCGCGGCCGCCGCGTTGGCGCGGGCCTGCTCGACGGAGCGGGCACCCGGGATCACGGTGGTGACGCCGGGCTGCTGGATGATCCAGCGCAGCGCGGTCTGCGCCGGGGTCGCGCCCTCCGGGGTGAGGGCGGAGAACTCGGCGACGGCCGCCAGTCCGGTCTCGTAGTCGACTCCGGAGAAGGTCTCGCCCTGGTCGAAGGCCTCGCCGTGGCGGTTGTAGGTGCGGTGGTCGTCCGCGGAGAAGACCGTGTCCTTCGTGTAGCGGCCGGACAGCAGGCCGGAGGCGAGCGGCACCCGGGCGATGATGCCCACGCCCGCCTCGGCGGCGGCCGGCAGCACCTGCTCCAGGGGCTTGAGGCGGAAGGCGTTGAGGATGATCTGCACGCTGGCGACACCCGGGCGGGCGATCGCTGCGAGCGCCTCCTCACAGGTCTCGACGCTGACGGCGTAGGCCGCGATGCGCTGCTCCTCGACGAGCGTGTCGAGGGCGTCGAAGACCGCGTCCGTGGAGTAGACGGAGGTCGGCGGGCAGTGCAGCTGCACCAGGTCGAGGGTGTCGACGCCGAGGTTGGCCCGGGAGCGGTCGTTCCAGGCCCGGAAGTTGTCCAGGACGTAGTTCTCGGGGACCTGGGCGACCCGGCGGCCCATCTTGGTGGCGACGAAGATCCCGGCGTCCGGGCGCTCCCGCAGGTAGCGGCCGATCAGCTGCTCGCTGCGGCCGTCGCCGTAGACGTCCGCGGTGTCGAAGAGGGTCACGCCCTCCGCCACGGCCGCGTCGAGGACGGCGAGTGCGTCCTCCTCGCGGACGTCGCCCCAGTCGGCACCCAGCTGCCAGGTGCCGAGACCCACGACGGACACCTTGCGGCCCGTCCTGCCCAATACGCGCTGCTCCATGTCCGCGATGCTAGTCGCTGCCGGCGGGCCCGCCCTCCGCGGGCCCCGGGCCGGCCCGGACCGTGTCGCCTACCGGCGGGCCGCCCTGTCCAGGTGTCTGCGCACCGCGCGGGCCGCGTGGTGACCGGACATCCCATGAACGCCCGGGCCGGGCGGGGTGGCGGACGAGCAGAGGAAGACCCCGGGGCGGGAGGTGGTGTACGGGTTCCACTTGAGTTTGGGGCGGAAGGCCGTCTGCAGTCCCGCGAAGGCACCGCATCCGAAGTCGCCGCCCACGTAGTTGGCGTTGCGGGCGGCGAGTTCGGCCGGGCCGCTGACCGCCCGGGCCAGGACGAGGTCCCGGAAGCCGGGTGCGAAGCGCTCGATCTGCCGCTCGACGGCCTCGGTGGCGTCGCCGCGCCATCCGTTGGGCACGTGCCCGTACGCCCAGAAGACGTGCTTGCCCTCGGGGGCGCGTCCGGGGTCGACGAGGCTGGGCTGGGCGGTGATGAGGAACGGCGTGCGCGGCGGGCGGCCGCGCACCGCCCGCTCCAGGGCGTCGCCGATCTCGCCGGCGGTCGGCCCGATGTGCACGGTCCCGGCCCGCCGGGGCTCGGCCGCGGTCCACGGCACGGGACCGTCCAGGGCGTAGTCGATCTTCCAGGCCGAGGGCCCGTAGCGGTAGTTCCGGTACGTGTCGCCGAGCCCGGCGATGCGTGCCAGCGCGGTCGGCGAGGTGTCGAAGACGTAGGCGCGGGCGGGCGGCAGCTCGTCGAGCTTGCGGACCATGACGCCGGTGTGGACGGTTCCGCCGAGCAGCCGCAGGTAGGAGTCGAGGGCGTCGGCGATGGCCTGCGAGCCGCCGCGCGGGATCGGCCAGCCGACCTCGTGCCCGGAAACGGCGAACATCAGCGCCGTCGCACCGGTGAGCGGGCTGGTCAGCGGGGCCACGGCATGGGCGGCCAGGCCCGCCAGCAGCCCCCGGGCCTGCCGGCCGTGGAACAGCCGGGCGAGCACGGCCAGCGGGGGCAGTCCTGTCAGCCCGAGGCTCGCGAACCGCAGCGGGTCGCGCGGCAGCCCTTGCCACTGGGGGCGCAGGAAGTCGTGCGCGAGGGTCTTCCAGCGGCCGATGTACGGGGCCATGAGCCGCCGGTAGGTCCCCGCGTCGCGCGGCCCGAATGAGGCGGCGGTCGCGCCGACGGTACGGTCCAGCACGGCCGCCGTGCCGTCGTCGAAGGGGTGGGCGAGCGGCAGCTCGGGGTGGAGCCACCGCAGGCCGTGGTCGGCGAGCGGCATCGCGTTGAAG
Organism: Streptomyces sp. NPDC026673; assembly: GCF_040638135.1. NCBI lineage: Bacteria > Bacillati > Actinomycetota > Actinomycetes > Kitasatosporales > Streptomycetaceae > Streptomyces > Streptomyces sp. NPDC026673. The sequence continues at coordinate 101,963 of NZ_JBEZXR010000007.1, forward strand.
GCGGGCGAGCCCGCGCCGAAGGGGTGCACCGCGGAGCAGGGGTCGTGGCGGAAGCCCGGCAGGGTCAGTTCCTCCGTGCGCGCGCCGCCGCCGACCCGGTCACCGGCCTCGAACACCTCCACGGAGTAGCCCGCGCGGGCGAGTTCGACCGCGGCGGTCAGGCCGTTGGGCCCGGCGCCGACGACGATGACGTCGGTGATGCGGGTCCTGCTCATCGGTCACCCGCCATGAGGCCGACGACCCGACGGGCGGTCGCCTCGTCGCGTGCGACGGAGAAGGGGAAGGCGTTGCCTCCGCCGATGTGGAAGGGCACGCCGTCGGCGGTGACGCTGGCCCCGCCGGCCTCGGCGACGAGCAGCAGCCCGGCCGCGTGGTCCCAGGGCGATTCCCAGGTGAAGGCGACGGCGTCGATGGCGCCGCGGGCGACCTCCAGGTAGTCCAGCCCGGCGCAGGTGCACTGGCGGGCCTCGACGCCGTCGGTGCCGAGCCCCTCGAACTGGCGCCTCTCCTGCTCGTCGAGGAAGGCGAACTGCGACGTGGCGACCATGAGCCCGGGTGCCCCGGTGTCGCGTGCCGTGTGGATCGGCTCGCCGTTGAGCCGGGCGCCCGCGCCGCGCCGGGCGGTGGCCATCAGGCCCAGGCACGGCACGTACGTCCAGGAGGCCTGGACCTCGCCGCCGCGGGCGAGGGCGACCAGCGTCGCGAACTCGGGCCTGCCCGCGACGAAGTTGGCGGTCCCGTCGACGGGGTCGACGATCCACACCGGGTCGTCGCCGCCGATGCGGCGCAGGACGCCGGGGTCGGCGTGCACGGCTTCCTCCCCGACCACGACGGAGCCGGGCAGGAGTGCCGGGAGCTCCTCGGCGAGCCGCAGTTCCGCCTCGCGGTCGGCGACGGTGACGAGGTCCCCCGGTCCGGTCTTGTGGCTGATGTCGGCGGCGCTCAGCTGCCGCCACCGCGGCACGACCTCCGCCTCGGCCGCCGCGCGCACCGTGTCCTCGACCGCCTTGAAGAGTGCGTCATCGATCACTCCTCCATCAGACCAGATCGCCCGCGGCGCCGCGCACCCGCGGTGACTTTGGCGGGTTCACGCCGTGTGCGCGGCGATCCGCGCCCGCCACATCAGGGCGGTGTACAGCACGAAGGAGGTGACCAGACCGACGGCCCAGCCGTAGTCGGCGAGCGGTTTCAGGAGGGGGATCAGACCGTCGACGGGGAACGGGCCCTTCTTGTGGCCGTCGGCGTCGACGGTGGAGTAGGAGCCGCCCACCGCCAGGAGGCCGCCCACGACCAGGGCGAGCACCCCGCGCCAGTGCCATCCGCGCCGGTACCAGTAGCGGCCGCCGCCCGACTGGTACAGCTCGGGCAGCATCAGTTCCGTGCGGCGGATGACCCAGTAGTCGGCGATGAGGACGCCGGCCACGGTTCCGAGGACACCGCCGACCACACCGAGCCAGGTGAAGATGTACAGCTCGGGGGTGGAGGTGAGTTTCCACGGGAAGATCAGGACGCCGACGACACCGGTGATGAGCGCTCCGGTACGGAAGTCGATGTGCCGTGGCGCGAGGTTGGACAGGTCGTACGCCGGGGAGACGACGTTGGCGGCGATGTTGACGCTGATGGTGGCGATCAGCACGGTCACCAGGGCGTAGAGCAGACCGAAGACGTTGTCGGTCTTGCCCGCCAGCTCGACCGGGTCCCAGATCGCCTCGCCGTAGACCGCCTCGGAGCCGGAGGTGACGAGCACCGACAGGACGGCGAACAAGGTCATCGTCGTCGGCAGGCCGAGGCTCTGGCCCCAGACCTGGGCGCGCTGCCCGGCCCCGAACCGGGTGAAGTCCGGGATGTTGAGGGACAGGGTCGACCAGAAGCCGATCATGCCCATGAGGGCGGGGAAGAAGACCTGCCAGAAGTCCGCGCCCCAGCCGAGCTCGGAGGGCTGGTCCAGCAGCTGCCCGAAGCCGCCCGCCTTGTTCGTGATCCAGATCAGCAGGACGACGGCGCCGACGAGGACGAAGGGCGCCGCCCAGTTCTCGAAGCGGCGCAGGGTCTCCATGCCGCGGTAGATGATGGCGAGTTCCAGGGCCCAGAAGGCGAGGAAGCAGACCCACAGCGTCCACGGGTAGCCGGCGACATGGGCCGCGCCCGCCCAGCCGCCCCAGATCTTCCCCAGCAGGATGAAGATGCCCTGCCCGCCGATCCAGGTCTGGATGCCGAACCACGCGCAGGCGACGGCCGCGCGCAGCATCGCCGGCAGGTTGGCGCCGCGCACCCCGAAGGAGGCACGGGCCAGGACGGGGAAGGGGATGCCGTACTTGGGTCCCGCGTGGCCGGTGAGCAGCATCGGCACCAGCACGATCACGTTGGCGAGGGCGATGGTGAACACCGCCTGCTTCCAGTCCATGCCGAGGGCGACCAAACCGGAGGCGAGGGTCCAGGACGGGATGTTGTGGGCCATCCCGATCCACAGCGCGGTGAAGTTGTAGGTGGTCCAGTGCCGTTTGGCGACCGGGATGGGGAGCAGGTCCTCGTTGGCGTACGGGCCATGGGGGGCGGCCGCGCCGGCCGGGAGCTCGACGCGGCCGTCGGGGTGGGTGAACTGCGGGGGCGGCGTGGGGGCCGGCATGGGGCAGTGCCTCCGGTCAGCCGCCGAGGGCGGGGATGACGGTGGAGCCGTAGGCGTCGATGGTCGCCTCCTTGGCGTCGTGCATGTCGTAGACGGCGAACTGGTCGACACCAAGGGCCTTGAGGGCGCTCAGCTTCTCGATGTGGCGCTCGGGAGTGCCCAGGACACAGAAGCGGTCGACGATCTCGTCCGGGACGAACGCGGTGTCGGGGTTCCCGGAACGGCCGTGGTGCGAGTAGTCGTACCCCTGGCGGGCCTTGATGTAGGCGGTGAGTTCCTCGGGCACGGAGGCCGAGTGCTCGCCGTACTTGGAGACGAGGTCGGCGACGTGGTTGCCGACCATGCCGCCGAACCATCGGCACTGCTCCCGGGCGTGGCCCAGCGCCTGCGGCGAGTCGTCCTCGGTGACATAGGCGGGGGCAGCCACGCAGACCTTGACCTCCGACGGATCGCGCCCTGCGGCCACCGCGGCGTCCCTGACCGTCTTGACCATCCACTCGGTCAGATAGACGTCGGCGAGCTGCAGGATGAACCCGTCGGCCTTGGCCCCCGCGATCGCCAGCGCCTTCGGCCCGTACGCCGCCATCCACACCGGCAGCTTCGCGCCCTCCTTGATCCAGGGGATGCGGACGACGGTGCCGCCGAGGTCGGCCTCACGGCCCTCGGCGAGCTCGCGGATGACGTACATGGCCTCTTCGATGCGCGCCAGCGTGTTGGGCTTGCGGCCCGCCACGCGCATCGCCGAGTCACCGCGGCCGATCCCGCAGATCGTGCGGTCGCCGAACATCTCGTTCAGCGTGGCGAAGGTGGAGGCGGTCACCTCCCAGGTACGGGTACCCGGATTGGTGACCATCGGGCCGACGACCATGCGCTCCGTCCGCGCCAGGATCTGGCTGTAGATGACGAACGGCTCCTGCCACAGCACGGCCGAGTCGAACGTCCAGCCGTGGGTGAAGCCGTTGCGCTCGGCGCGCCGCATCAGCTCGACGACCCCCGAGGCGGGCGGGTCCGTCTGCAGGACGAGACCGAAATCCATGGGTCCACGCGCCTTTCTCAGATGAGGTACTGGCAGGTGCCACGCGGGGTGTACTGGCCGTGGCCCGCTCGTCCGACGTACTCCCGGCCGTCGATGACGGGCTCGCCGCGGGAGAGCACGGTCTCGACCCGGCCGGTGATCCGCCGGCCCTCGTAAGCCGAGTAGTCGACGTTCATGTGGTGGGTGGAGGCGGACATGACCTGCTCCGCGCCCGGGTCGTAGATGACGATGTCGGCATCCGCGCCCGGCGCGATGGTGCCCTTGCGCGGGTACAGCCCGAACATCCGCGCCGGGGTCGCGCAGGCGATCTCGATCCACCGGCGTCGGCTGATGTGCCCGTCCACCACGGCCTGATGGAGCAGGTCCATCCGGTTCTCCACCCCCGGCAAACCGTTGGGGATCTTCGAGAAGTCCCCCCGGCCCAGCTCCTTCTGCCCCACGAAGCAGAACGGGCAGTGGTCCGTGGACACCACCTGCAGGTCGTTGGTCCGCAGGGCCCGCCAGAGCACCGCCTGGTGCTCCTTCGGGCGCAATGGCGTCGAGCAGACGTACTTGGCGCCCTCGAAGTCCGGCTCCGCCAGGTTGTCCGTGGACAGGAACAAGTACTGCGGGCAGGTCTCCCCGAACACGTTCAGCCCCTCGTCCCTCGCGAGGGCGATCTGCTCGACGGCCTGCTGCGCGGAGACGTGGACGACGTAGAGCGGGGAGCCCGCGACCTGGGCGAGCCGGATGGCGCGGTGGGTGGCCTCGGCCTCGAGGAGCGCGTGGCGCACCTCGCCGTGGTAGCGGGGGTCGGTCCTGCCCGCCGCCAGGGCCTGTTCGACCAGGACGTCGATGGCGATGCCGTTCTCCGCGTGCATCATGATCAGCCCGCCGTTGTCGGCGCCGCGCTGCATGGCGCGCAGGATGCGGCCGTCGTCGCTGTAGAAGACGCCGGGATAGGCCATGAACAGCTTGAAGGAGGTGACGCCCTCCTCGACGAGGATGTCCATCTCCTTGAGGGTGTCCTCGTTGACGTCGGAGAGGATCATGTGGAAGCCGTAGTCGATCGCGCACTGGGCGTCGGCCTTGGCGTGCCAGGTGTCGAGTCCGGCGCGCAGCGACTCCCCCACCGACTGCACGGCGAAGTCCACGATCGTGGTCGTACCGCCCCAGGCGGCCGCCCGGGTGCCGGTCTCGAAGGTGTCCGAGGCGAAGGTGCCGCCGAAGGGCAACTCCATGTGGGTGTGCGCGTCGACGCCGCCCGGGATCACGTACTTCCCGGTCGCGTCGATCACGCGGTCCGCGGCCGCGGTCCAGCCCTGCGCCAGGTCGGAGTCGTGCGCGGCGAGGGCGGCGACCCGGCCCCCCTCCACGAGGACGTCGGCGTGGACCTCCTCGGCGGCGGTGACGACCAGTCCGCCCCGGATGACGATGCGGCTCATGCTCCCACTCCTTCCACTGGCCGAGGGCGGGATCCCCGAAGACCTCGATGCCATGTCAGAACGGCTCTACGCACGTAGACCCCGCCATGGTGGAAAACGTATGACCCGTCACCCACGGTGGCAATACCGCTGCTGTCCATCGACGGGGACGATCAGACCTGCTCCGCACCCCCGTGAAGCGAACGCTCACAATATGCCATGAACCGGGCGTGCGGGTCTGCAGGTGACGACGTGCGAAATCGCGTTGCCCGGCCGCCGCGGCGCGGCGAGGATGGACGGATGGAGGATCGCGCATGCGGCTGAGACTGCGTCACTTCCGTCCGCGCACAGGCCCGGTGGAGCACCGCGTCGTGCAGCCCTGGCGTCCACCCCGCCATACCGCGCTCACCGACCCGGCAGGGTACGGACTTCTGCTCGGCGACCACGCCGGGCTCTCGACGCTGGCCGGGCTGTTCTCCTTCGCGGCGTACTCGAGGCACACCGTCGTCCACGTCCCGCTGCGCGGCGGCGTGCCCCTGGACGAGGAAGCCTGCCTGGAGGCGGGCGGCGGCCGCGTCGACCTCGTCCTCGCCCACCACTCGCTCGGCCTGCGGGCGAGCCGGTGGCCCGGACTGCGCCGTCGTCTGACCGGCGGGGTGCCCCTGACGGTCCGTACCGACGAGGCGCGGACGGAGCGCGACGGCGCCGCCTGGTGGGAGCGGTACGACCGCGCGGGGTCGCGCGACCGGCTGCGGCCGGCCGCTCACGCCCGGACCCTGTTCCTCACCGGCAGCCGCGGCACCTTCGCCTTCGCGGCCTCGCAGTTGGCGTGGGCGGCCGGCTGGGGGCCGCGCCGGAAGGGCGTGGCGAAGGGACGCATGGCCCTGGTCGCGAGCCTCACCCCGCTGCTGGAGCCCGGCGACCGGTGGCGCGGGCCCGAACTCGACGTCGTCTTCAAGGCGTACCCGCCGTACGCCCACTTCCGCCGGCCGGGGCGTTCGGCCGCCCGCGGTGACGACATGTCACCGGCGCATGGGACCGCCCGCCCGTACGCGGCGTCGCGCCCATGAGGTTCGCGACGTTCAACGTGCTGCACGGCCTGCCGATCAGGGACGGCAGGCCGGCGCCCTTCCCAGGCGGTGCCGCCGGGAAGCCGCTCGTCCGGGCCGTCGCGTCGCTGGACGCGGACGTCCTGGCGCTGCAGGAGGTCGACCGCTTCCAGGAGCGGTCGGGCGGTGTCGACCAGGCCGCTGCCGCGGCCGCGGCATCGGGCGCCCGTGACTGGCGCTACGCGACGGCGGTGCACGGCCGCTGGGTGCCGGGCAGCGGATGGGTGAGCGATCCGGACGAACCCGGGATGCGCGTCCACGGGCCGCGGGACGCCGCCGGTGACGGCGGCCCGTCGCACGGGATCGCCCTGCTCACCCGGCTTCCGGTCCGGGAGTGGCGGGCCCGGCGACTCCCCTCGTCACCCGTCGGCATGCCCTTGCGGGTGCCCGGTCGAGCCGGGCTCAAGGTGATGGCCGACCAGCCGCGCTGCGCGCTGGCCGCCGTGCTGGAAGGCGAGCGGGGGCCGTTCACGGTGGTGGCCGTGCATCTGTCGTTCGTCCCCGGGTGGAACGTCGGCCAGTTGCTCGCGGTCCGCCGCTGGATCGCCGGCCTGCCCCGGCCGCATCTGCTCCTGGGCGACCTGAACCTGGTCGGGCCCGTCCCGCCGCTGGTGCTGGGCGGTGCCTGGCGGGCGCTGGCCCGTACCCGTACCTACCCCTCGCACCGCCCCGTCGTGCAGTTCGACCACGTGCTGGCGGCGGGGGTCGGGCGGGCGGCCGTGCGTTCAACCGGCGCCCCGCCGCTTCCGGTCTCCGACCACCGGCCGCTCGTGGTCGACCTGTCCCTCTGACCCCGCGCCCCGGGCCGGGGCCCCTGCGGCCCCGGCCCTGTGACGGACGGTCAGGCCGGGCCGTCGCCCAGCTCGCTGTGCGCCTGCTTGAGCGCCGCCTCCAGGATCGAGGCCCCCTCCTCCGCCTCTGCGACGGTGAGGGAGAGCGGCGGGGCGATGCGCAGAGCGTCGCCGCTGCGGCCGCCCTTGCCGATCAGCAGCCCCCCTTCCCGGGCCGCCTCGAGAACCAGGGTCGCGGCGGCCGGAGAGGTGAGCTCGATGCCGAGCATCAGCCCGCGGCCGCGCACTTCGCGGACCACCGGGAGCCCGGCGGAGATGGCCTCGAGCCGCGACTTGAGGAGCCCGCCGACGCGGCGGGCGTTGCCCTGCAGATCGTGGTCGAGGAGGTACTGGAGATTGGCCAGTGCGCCGGCCGTGGTGATCGGGCTGCCGCCGAAGGTGGAGATGGAGTTGGCGGTGAGGCAGTTCATCACCTCGGCCCGGGCGACCACACCGCCCATGGACAGGCCGTTGCCGACGCCCTTGGCGAAGGTGAGAACGTCCGGCGGGCCGGAGCCCTCGTGCGCCTGCCAGCCCCAGAAGTGCTCACCGGTCCTGCCCCAGCCGGTCTGCACCTCGTCGGTGATCCAGAGGATGCCGTGCCGGTCGAGGACCTGCTTGAAGGCGGCGAGCAGCCCGTCCGGGCCCGAGGTGAAGCCCCCGACACCCTGGATCGGCTCGGCGATCAGGGCGGCGACCTGTCCGTTCGCCTGGCCGAGGATGTCCTCCAGGTCCGCCACGCAGGCGGCGGTGAACTCGGCGTCGGACAGGTGCGCGTACGGACCGCGGCTGCGGACGCCCCCGTGCACGTAGAGCGTCTGCAGCGGCGACAGGCTCGTCGGCGACCAGGAGGTGTTGCCGGTGATGCCGATGGCCGAGAAGGAACGCCCGTGGTAGCTGTTGCGCAGCGCCAGAATCTGGTTGGACTTGCGGTATGTGGTGGCGAGCAGCAGCGCGGTGTCGTTCGCCTCCGTACCGGAGGTGGTGAAGAAGACCCGTGCGTCCGGGATGCCCGACAGGCGGGCGATGCGCTCGGCCAGGTCGACCGCCTGCGAACTGAGGTAGAGCGTCGAGGAGTGCAGGATCTTCCCGGCCTGCTCGCGGATGGCGGCGGTGACCTCGGGCAGGGCGTGCGCCGTCATGGTGGTGAGGATGCCGCCGAAGAAGTCGAGGTACTGCCGGCCCTCGGCGTCCCAGACGTGGCGGCCCTCGCCGTGGGTGATCTCGATCGGCTCCCGGTAGTACGTCGCCAGCCACTGGGGCATCACGGCCTTGTGGCGGGAGTGGAGCGCGGCGTGCGGGTTCTCGGTGATGGTCATGGATGCGTTCATGCCTCCGTCAGGGTGCCGTAGGCGTCAGGGCGGCGGTCCCGGTAGAAGGCCCACTGCTGGCGCACCGCGGGGATGAGGTCGAAGTCCAGGTCGCGCACGATCAGTTGCTCCTCCTTGTCGGAGGCGACGTCGCCCACGAACTGGCCGCGCGGGTCGACGAAGTAGGAGGTGCCGTAGAAGTCGTTGTCGCCGTAGGCCGGTTCCTGGCCCACCCGGTTGATGGCGGCGACGAAGTACTCGTTGGCGACGGCGGCGGCCGGCTGCTCCAGCTGCCAGAGGTACGAGGAGAGCCCGCGGTGGGTGGCCGAGGGGTTGTAGACGAGCTGGGCGCCCGCGAGGCCGAGGGCCCGCCAGCCCTCGGGGAAGTGCCGGTCGTAGCAGATGTAGACGCCGATCTTGCCGACGGCGGTGTCGAAGACCGGCCAGCCGAGGTTGCCGGGCTTGAAGTAGTACTTCTCCCAGAAGCCCTTGACCTGCGGGATGTGGTGCTTGCGGTACTTGCCGAGGTAGCTGCCGTCGGCGTCGAACACGGCCGCGGTGTTGTAGTAGAAGCCGTCCTGCTCGATCTCGTAGACCGGCACCACCATCACCAGGCCGGTCTCCCGGGCGAGCGCCTGCATCCGCACGACCGTCGGCCCGTCCGGCACGCGCTCGGCCCACCGATAGTTCTCGGCCTCCTGCACCTGGCAGAAGTACGGGGAGTTGAACACCTCTTGGAAGCCGATCACCTGTGCGCCCCGCGCGGCCGCCTCGCGGGCGTGCTCCTCGTGTTTCGCGATCATCGACTCGGTGTCACCGGTCCACGTCGCCTGGACGAGCGCGGCGCGTACGACATTGGGCATGACAGCTCCTTTGACGCGAGGTCACGCCGGAACAGCGGGCTGGTCTACGCACGTAGATCCGGCGCTGGGACGAACGTAAGAGCCCACAGCCCACTGTGGCAATACCGGCGCCGTTACTCAACGAAGCCGATCAGATTTCGCGGTCGGACAGACCCGCTCGGCGCAGCGCGGCGGCCACGTCGCGGCGCTTGGACACCGACACCAGGCCCGCCGCGTCCAGGAGCGGGCCGACGAGGTCCTGGCGCTCGTACGCGACCCCGGCCGCCGACTCCGGGCTGCGGGCGCGGACGAGGGCGACCAGCAGACTCAGCGCGCCGTCCCGATGGCCGGCGTCGCAGAGGGCGGCGGCGGTCCCGGCGATCTCGGCGGCCGGGCGGGCGGCCGCCTGGTGCAGCAGGGTCCGGCTGTCGTCGCCCCGGCCGGCGGAGTCCAGGGCGGTCGCGGCGGCCGCCAGACGCTGCGGGGGCTGGGCGGCCAGTTCCCACAGCAGGGTGGCCACGTCCGCGGCCAGTCCCGACCGCTCCAGCGCGGCCGCGAGCTCGGGGACGTCCTGCGGCGGGCCCGCCACGGCCTCGCTCATCAGGACGTAGGCCTCGCCGGTGCGGCCGGTGCGCCGCAACTCGGCCATGCGTGCCGCGGTCGCCCGTGCGGCCTCCCTGCGGGCGTGCTCCTGACCGGCGTCCGCGCGCCCGTGCTCGGCGTCCCCGGCGCGGGGGGCGCGGGAGGCGTCCTGCCCGGTCGCACCCGCGAAGCGCGCTCCCCGGGGGCCGGGGGCGCCTGCGGGATCCTCCGCCGCGACGACGGGCGGTACGACCGCGTCCGGCTCGGGTGCCCCGGCGAACCGGGCACCCCCGTAGCGCGCGCCGCCGCGGGGGCGTTCCCTGCGGGCACGGCCGAAGGGGCGTTGGGCCGTCCGGGCCTCGGCGGGGGCGCCCTCGCCGGGGCCGGTTGGGGCGGCCGGGGCGTCGTCCCCGGGGCGGGGTGGCGCGGCTGGGGCGCGGGGCGGCGGCACGCGAGGGGCAGGGTTCCCCGCCGGGCGGAACCATGCGTCGGGGACGGCCGGTCGGGACCGGACCGTGTCGAGCCGGTCCTGGAGCTCGGCACAGCGTGCGACGGCCCGTTCCCGGTCGTCGCGGGCCCAGGCGAGGTCGTTGGCGAGGCGCTCCGCCTCGGCGGCGGTGGCGGCACCGCGCAGGGCCTCCGTGACCTCGCGTTCGCGCAGCACCGTGTACTGCCGTTCGCGGAGCATGGCGTCGAGCCGTGAGCGCAGCGCCGTCTCGGCGCCCGGCGCGGCGTCATGGGCGGCGATCGCGGCGGCGTGGAGCCGCCGGGCGGGCGCGACCGCCTCGTTCCCCGGGTGGGCGCCTCGTGCGGCGGCGGCGTCATGGAGCAGGGCGTGGACGACGTCCCAGGGCGGGACGTCGGCGCCGTCGAGGTAGGCGCGTACGCCGTCGGGATCGCGTTCGGCGAAGACCGCGTACCAGCCGGGCGTATCGCCCGCCGCCGCGACAAGTCCTCGCAGGTACCGGGCGAACTCGCTTAAGTCCCCGATGCTGTGGCTGCGCGCCCCGCGTTCCACTGTCGCTCCTCCCTGTCCGCCGCCGGGCGGCGGAAGCGTGTGGTCCGCCTGGCATTCGACACCAGTCGTGTTACGGGAGCGCTACGGAGAGTTTTCACGTCGGATGCGGAGGCCGCACGGGCGCCCGGACCCGGCGCGGAGGCGCGGGGGCGCGCCCCCGCGCCACGGCCGTCTCGGGAAGGGCCCCACGACGCTCAGGCCTGGACTGTCTCCGGGTGATGACGGCGGTAATGGCGGGCGACGCGGGCGCGGTTGCCGCAGGACGGCTTGCACCATTCCTGACGGCCGTGGGATTTGACGAAGTACCGCACACACCGGGGCGCGGCGCAGGCGCGGAGCCGGTCGCGCTGCGGTCCGGTCAGGAAGTCGACCGCGGCGCGGGCGAGTTCGGCGACGATCCCGGCGGCGGGGCCGGCGGGGTCCCGCTCGGGAACCAACCGGGCGACGGGAGCGGCCCCCGCCGCCCAATCGAGGCGGGGGACGACGGGCACCCGTGCCGCGGCGGCGTTGAGGTGCGCGATGGCCTCCTCGGCGGGCATGAGGCGGTGGGCGTCGGCGGAGCTGGGCTGTCCAGGCGCGACGGCACGGGCGAACAGCGCGCGTACGGCGCGGCGGAGGACGAGGACGTCGGCCAGCACGGCGTCCTCCGCCACAAAGTCGCCCGCCTCGGCCAGATGCCCACGGACCCACGCGGTCAGCGCGGCGGCGTCGCCGAGGTCGTCGGCGACGCCGCCCTCGCCGTCATGCCGGATCGTGCTCGCCAGTTCCAGGGCCAGGTAGCGCTCCACGGCGCCCCTCCTCTTGATCGTCAGCCGTTCGCACTCTATCGTTCTAATGCTTGAAGTTACATTAAGCATTACATCTGGAGGGGAGCGGCCCATGCTGCTGGCTCATATCAGCGACCTGCATCTCGACGGCACCGAACGCTCGACGGAGCGGGCCACCCGCGTCATGACGTATCTGCGCGGGCTCCCCACGGCGCCGGACGCGCTCCTGGTCACCGGGGACATCGCCGACCACGGCGCGCCGGCCGAGTACGAGGAGGCCGCCCGCATCCTGGAGGCGCCGTTCCCGGTGCTGCCGTGCCCCGGCAACCACGACCGGCGCGCCGCCTACCGCAAGGCGCTGCTCGGCGAGGCCGAGGCCGGCGGACCGGTGAACCGGGCGCATCTCGTCGCCGGGACGGCGGTCCTGATGTGCGACTCGACGATCCCGGGCGAGGACGACGGCCTCCTGGACGAGGAGACCCTGGCGTGGCTGTCCGCGACGCTGGGCGGCCTGACCCCCGGCACCCCCGCACTGGTGGCCTTCCACCACCCGCCCGTAGCCCTCCACCATCCGCTGCCCGACGGCTACCGGCTCGGCCGGGCCGGGGCCCTGGAGGACCTCCTCGCGTCCCACCCCGAAGTGGTCGCCGTCCTGACCGGGCACGCGCACACGCCCGCCGCCACGACCTTCGCCGGACGGCCGCTGATCGCCGCACCGGGGGTGACGTGGACGCTGCGCATGCCGTGGGAGGGCGAGCCGGACGGCTCCGTGGCCGACCGGACGGCGCCGCCCGGCGTCGCCTTCCATGTGCTGGACGACGAGCGGCGCCTGACGACCCATTACCGCGTGGTGCTCTGAACCACCATCGCCGAACCGCCGCCGCGGCGCACCGGCTCGGCGGCGGCGAGCCAGCGGCCGTCCGGCAGTCGCTGGACACCGGTGACGGCACCGATCTCGCCCGCGTCGGCGAAGCTGTGCCCGATGTCCTTCAGCTCCGCCGCCACGTCTTCGGCGAGGAAGGCCGGCTCGACCTGGGTGGCCGCGGCGTTGCGCTGGCTGGCCCGCGGCGCGGCGATCGCGTCCACCAGCGGCATCCCGCGGTCGACGTGCTCGGTCAGCACCTGCAGCACGGTGGTGATGATCGTCGCCCCACCCGGCGATCCGAGTGCGAAGTCCGCACGGCCGTCCTTCAGCACGATCGTCGGCGACATCGAGGAGCGCGGCCGCTTCCCGGGGCCGGGCAGATTCGGGTCGTGGACGGTGGCACTGGCCGGGACGAACGAGAAGTCGGTCAGCTCGTTGTTGAGCAGGAAACCACGTCCGGGGACGGTGATGGCACTGCCGCCGGTCTGCTCGATGGTCAGCGTGTACGAGACGACGTTGCCCCACTTGTCGGCGACCGTGAGATGCGTGGTGCTGTCGCCCTCGTAGGTCGTCGGGGCGGCCTTGCCGCCGGTGGCGCAGCGCGCCGGGTGGGCCGGGTCGCCCGGGGCGACCGGGCTGGTCAGCACCGCGTCGTCCTTGATCAGGCAGGCGCGGGAGTCGGCGAACGACTGGGACAGCAGCCCCGCGGTAGGGACCTTCTCGAAGGCCGGGTCGCCGACCCAGCGGCCGCGGTCGGCGAAGGAGATCCGGCTCGCCTCGAGGAAGCGGTGCAGATACTGCGCCTCGGACAGCCGGGAGAGCCTGCCGGTCCGCTCCAGGATGTTCAGCGCCTCGCCGACCGTGGTGCCGCCGGAGGAGGAGGGCGCCATGCCGTAGACGTCCAGCCCGCGGTACGAGACGCGGGTCGGACTCTGGGGTTTGGCCTTGTAGGCCTTCAGGTCCGCCGACGTGAGGTCGCCGGCCCGCACGACCCGGGTCGCCGCCGGGTCCACCGGGGGTTTGCGTACGGTGTTGACGATGTCGGCGCCTATGCCTCCGGCATAGACGGCGGAGACGCCCTTGCGGCCCAGCTCGGCGTAGGTACGGGCGAGGTCGGGATTCTTGAGGGTGGAGCCGACGACGGGCAACTGCCCGCCGGGCAGGAAGAGCGCGGCGGTGGCCGGGAAGTCCTTGAAACGTGCCTGGTTCGCCTCCGTCTGGCTGCGGAAGGTGGCGTCCACGGTGAAGCCGTCGCGCGCGATGCGCTCGGCGGGGCGCAGCACATCGTGCAGGCTGCGGCTGCCCCACGATCGCAGGGCGGCGTCCCAGGTCGCGGGCGTGCCGGGGACACCGACGCTCAGTCCGCTGGTGACGGCGTCGCCGAACGGGAGGGGCTGACCGTTCTCGACGAAGAGCTTGTCGGTGGCGCTCCTGGGGGCCGTCTCGCGGCCGTCGATCGTGAACACCTTGCGCTGCTTGGCGTTGTAGTAGACGAAGTAGCCACCGCCGCCGATGCCCGAGGAGTACGGCTCGGTGACGCCCAGGGCAGCCGCGGTGGCGACCGCGGCGTCCACGGCGTTCCCTCCGCGCCGCAGCACCTCGATGCCGGCGGCGGACGCGTCGGCGTCGACGCTGGAGACCGCGCCTCCGTAGCCGACGGCGCGCGGGACCTTGGCCGGTGCCGCGTCATGGTCCGCCGCCGGTCTGAACGGGGCGGCGGCCACCGACAACGCGGCGGTGGCGGTTACGGTGAGCAGCGACAGACTCCGTACAGCGTGACGACGCATACGTGGACCTCCACTGGGGCGACCGTGCGGGCAGCGTAACTCCACCCCGCCTTCCTCGTCAGGAACGCCTCAACTACCATCCCGCCCCATGAGCGACGACGTGCGCAACATCGTCCTGGGACTGGCCGCCAGCGGTATCAGCGCTGCGCTGGGCTGGTTCGTCCGCGCCTATCTGTGGCGGCGCGGGCTCCGCCGCAAACAGCGCTTCTTCGGACTGCCCACCGGCTCCGAGTGCCTCATGGTGGTCAACCGCGACCCGGGCGCGACACGGGGGTGGAGTGTGGCGCGCCACGACGTCTTCGCCCTGATCGAACTGTCCGCGCTGATCAAGGAGTGCGGGGCGCACGCCGAGATCCTGCCGCACGACACCGCCTGGCAGGGCTTCGGCGCCCGCACGGAGTTCTGCGTCGGCGGCCCGATATCCAATCACCGTATGGCCGCCCATCTGCGGTCCATGCTCCCCGGGTTCGAGGTCAACGACTTCACCGGACCGAAGGAGGACCAGGGCGCGTTGAAGGTGGGCGGTGACACCTACCGCATGGACAAGGGCAAGGTGGAGTACGTGCTCCTTGCCCGGCTGGCCGCCGACGAGAACACCGGGAACAGCCGCCCGGTCTTCCTCGCCTCCGGCCAGCGCGGGGTCAACAACCAGGCGGCCGTCCGCTACCTGGCCCGCCACCATCTGCGGCTGTCCCGCAAGTACGGCGTGGACAGCACCTTCTGCCTGCTCCTGAAGGTGATCAACTCCGAAGCCTACGGACCGGACGTGGTGGAGGTGGTCGCCGACGTGACCCGCGACGCCAGGACCCCCGTCAGCCGCCCGGTGACCGTCGCGGCGGAATGACGGCCCCGGACCGGACGGGCGGCCGCGGGGGCGTGGACTCCCGCGGCCCGTTCATATGCGACCGCGTACGCACAGCCGGTCCAGGACCGCGGCGGCCATGGCCCGCTCGCCCAAGGCGTTGGGATGGGCGGGCGCGGCCGGCGCGGCGGGAGTGAGCGGCTCGATCCAGCGGACGCCGGGCGCGGTGCACATGTCGTGACCGACGGTCGGTGTGTACGTGTCGACGTACATCGCGTGCGCCGCCTTCGCGCGCCGCGCCAGCATGGCGTTGAGCCGCTTCTCGGTGTCCCGGAGGTAGGCGAAGTCCCCGTCGGCGAAGGGGACGGCCGGGCGGCAGCCGACGCCGCTGTCCGGGAGCAGGGCCGGATACCCGACCACCACCACGCGGGCCCGTGGCGCGCGATGGCTAATGGCGCGCAGCACGGCGTCGATCTTCGGGGCCGTCGCCTCCACCGCCGCCCGCAACTGGTCGGTGCCGCCCGTCGTGTAGTACCTCTCGCAGGGATTGCCGACCGGGTCCGCGGCGGCGGCACCGGCGCAGGTGCGGATGATGCTGCCGAAGCCGATGTCGTTGCCGCCGATCTGCAGGGTGACCAGCGAGGTGCGCCGGTTCAAGGCGTCCAGTTGCGGCGGGTTGCCGCCCTGCGCCTTCCACATCTCGGCGGTGGTGGCCCCGCCGCAGCTCACGTCGGTGAGCGTGGTGCCTCTGAGCCGCTGCGCCACCAGCGAGGGGTAGTTCTGGTTCGAGCGGGCGCAATTCGCGTCCACCTGCTCGGGGATGAGCGGTCCCGAGGTGTACGAATCGCCGAGCGCGACATACGCGTCCCGATGACCCTGGCCGTGGCCGGGGCTGTGGCCGTCACGCGTGTGAGCGGCGGCCGGAACCGCGCTCACGGCGGCGAGCACAAGTGCGGCCGAGGCCGCGGCCGTTCCCAGGATCGATGCACGTCCGACACCCATCGGGCCCTCCCCCTGTCGACGCTGACGGGTTCAGATTCGGCGCCTCGTGTGGGCCAAGTCAATGGATGTGCCGAAAGTTCGCTCGATGGACTGACGTTCCCTCAGTTCCGGGCAATCGTTACCGGTGCGTAACATGCAGACGTATTACCCGCGGTAAGCAGCCCTGGTTACTCTCCAGTCACTTTGTCCCGGGGACACCAGGAGCCGCCATGAGAACGCCTCGCACCGCGGCGGGTACGTTTTCCGCCGTCCTGCTCGCCACCACCGCACTGGGCATCGCGGCACCCGCCGCGCACGCGACACCCGTCACCGGCTCGAGCTCCACGGCCTCGGCGGCCGGCACCTCCTCCGCTCCGTCCTTCCGCTTCGTCGACATCCCGGGAGCCGAAGGGATCACCCTCAAGGGGAACGTCTTCACCCCTTCGGGCGATGACGGGTATGAGCGCCATCCCGCCGTCGTCCTCCCCAGCAGCTGGGGCCTGAACGACCTGGAGTACCTGGCGCAGGCCCAGAAGCTCGCCGACTCGGGTTACGTCGTGGTGAGTTACACCGCGCGCGGCTTCTACCTGTCCGGCGGGAGGATCGACGTCGCCGGACCGCTCGACGTCGCGGACATCTCCAAGGTCATCGACTGGACCCTCGCCAACACGCCCGCCGACCCCGAGCGGATCGGCATGGCGGGCGTCTCCTACGGCGCCGGGCTGACCCTCATGGGCGCGGCGCACGACCCACGCGTCAAGGCGGTCGCCGCGCTCAGCGGCTGGGCCGACCTCACCGAGTCGATCTACGGCGGCCGCACCCAGCACCTGCAGTCCTCCCTGCTGCTCGGCGCCGCCGGCTACCTCACCGGCCGGCCGAGCGCCGAGTTCCAGCAGGTGCTCACCGACTTCCTGGCCTCCAACTACGACCAGGAGGACGAGCTCATCGCCTGGGGCAAGGTGCGCTCGCCCGCCACCTACCTGGACCGGATCAACGCCAACGGCACCGCCGTCATGCTCGCCAACGCCTGGGGCGACACCATCTTCCCGCCCAACCAGCTCGCGTCGTTCTACGACCGGCTGAGCGTCCCCAAGCGCCTGGAGTTCCGTCCCGGCGACCACGCGACGCCCGAGATCACCGGTCTGTTCGGCCTCCCCAACGACGTCTGGTCCGACACCCGGCGCTGGCTGGACCACCATCTCAAGGGCGAGGACAACGGCATCGACGGGGAACAGCCCGTCCGGCTCGCCTCGCGCAGCGGCGGCGCGTACGAGGGGTACGACAGCTGGTCGGGCGTCCCCTCGGCCACCCGGAAGCTGTCACTGGACAGCACCCGCCGCATCACCGCGAACGTCGACTCCGGCGCGGACGGCGGCATCATCTTCCTGTCCTCGCTGGCCGACCAGCTCGCCCGGACGCCGCCCATCGTCTCCGTGCCGCTGCTGCCGCGCGCCTTCGCCGCGGTCTGGAAGAGCCCGCGGTACGAGACATCGCAGCAGGTCCGCGGCACCCCCGTGCTGCACACCACGGTGACGCCCTCCGCCGCACGGGGCACCTTCATCGCCTACCTGTACGACGTGAACGCGCTCGGCATCGGGAAGCTGGTCACCCACGCCCCGTACACCTTCACCGACCGCACCCCGGGGAACCCCTTCGGAGTGGACCTGCAGCTGTACTCCACCGCCTACGACCTCCCCGCCGGGCACCGGCTCGCCGTGGTCGTCGACACCGTCGACCCCCTCTACATCGAGCACAACCCGGCCTTCTCCGGGCTCACGCTCTCCTCCCCGGCGGCGGACCCGTCGTGGCTCTCCGTGCCGCTTCGCCGACCGTCACTCCCGTAGCGTGCGTACCTCGGTACGCAGCCGTGGCCTGCGTACCTAACGTCATGCCAGGAGCGGGAGAGAGGACAGCGGGGATGGCCGAACCGGCGCCGGTGTACCAGTGGATCGCCGACGACCTCATGCGGCGGATCGACGAGGGACTCCTCAAGCCCGAATCCCGCATCCCCTCCCGCTCCCGGCTCAAGGAGGCCTACCGGGCGAGCGACCAGACCGTGGACCGGGCCGTGCGGGTGCTGAAGGCGGCGGGTTACGTCGAGGGGCAGTTCGGCCGCGGGGTGTTCGTGGTCGACCGGTCCGACCGCGGGACGCTGGACCGCAGCACGGGCGCCGTCGACTCGCCCTTCGCCGCACGGGTGGCCGGCGACGGCACCGCGGTGGACTGGGAGGCCTCCACCGTCACCACGTCCGCCCCGCCGGCCATCGCCGAGCGGCTGGGCATCGCCACCGGCGACCCGGTGGTGACGACCCGGTACGAGTACCTGGCGAACCGCCGGCCCGTGCAGCTCGCGACCAGCTGGGAGCCGCTGGCCATCACCGACGGCACGGATGTGACGCTCCCCGAGCGCGGCCCCTACGCCCGCCGGGGAGTCCGCGGGCGGCTCGCCGCGATCGGCGTCCGCGTGGTGCGGGCCCATGAGGTGGTGGAGTCCCGGCCCGCCACCGGCTGGGAGGCGCAGACGCTCGGTTGCGCGCACGGCCAGTGCGTGACGGCGGTGCAACGGACGTACTTCGACGCGGACGACCGTGCCGTGGAGACCTCGGACACGGTGATCCGCGCCGACCGCTGGCGGCTCGAGTACCGCATCGACTTCTCGTCCTGACCGGGTCGCGCGCCGGCCGGACGCCGAGGCCCCGGAGCCTTTGGACGGTGTGCCTCCCGGCATCCCCGAGGACGCGTCGGCCCAGCGCCGCCGGCGTGCCGTTCCGCAGCACCTCACGCATCCGTGCCACCGGCCGGCGTGGCGCCGCGCCGGGATGACGGGATGGGCTGTGTGCCGGCTAGCGGCCTCCGGCGGCGGCGCCCGCGTGGCCCTCGCCCAGCACCCGGCCGACCAGCGCGTCGCGGTCAGCCTTGGGGATGGCGGTCCAGCGCGTACCGCGGATCGCGCCCTCGAGGGCGAGCAGGGTGTGGGTGCAGGCGTCCTCGGGGAGCCCTTCCCGAATCATCGCGAAGGCCCCTCCGGATCCGAGGCGGCGCAGCTCGTCGGCGTCCGGCACACCGGCGCGGCGGAGGCGCTCGGCCAGTACCGCTCCGATGTTGGGCATCTGCTGCAGGGAGTCCATGGCTCCATCATGCACCTCCCGACGCTCCGTCAGACGGCGATCTCGGCCCAGACACGCTTGCCGCCCGGCAGCAGTTCCGTCCCCCAGCGGTGGCTCAGGGCGGAAACCACCTGAAGACCCCGGGTGCTCCCGGTGGTGTCGGGGACCCGACCGGTCAGCACCAGACAGGGCGGCGTGCGCGATCCGTCGCGCACCGACAGGTGAACCAGCGTCAGCCGCTGCCACAGCGTGATGCCCACGCGGCGGCCCCCGGCGTGCCGCACGGCGTTGGAGACCAGCTCCGCCAGCACGACGCCCGCGGTGTCGAGCAGATGACCGAGCCCCCACGCCTCCAGAGTCGACGCGAGGATGCGGCGCGCCCGGGCGGGCGCCCATACGTCGGCGGGCAGGAAGACCTCGCCCAGCAGGACGGTGGCGGGTGGCCCCGCGACGGGTTCGCTCACCGGATCGTGGGTAAGGAGGGTATCCGGGGGCGACTCGTCGCCCGCACCGCCGTCGTCGCCGGGGGCGACGCGCGGGAGCGGGGGCCCGGCGGCCAGGTTGTCCCACATGTGACCACCTCACAGGTGTCGTAGGTGGCGCCGAGCATTCCCGCGAAGCACCCGTGCACGCGATACCCCCGCGCTATTCTCACCACGACATACCCGCTGGTAACGCCGGTGGACCGCCGGCGTGGACGGGAGTCGTGGATGTCGGGACCGGGTTCTGGCGATGCCGTCGAGATCCCCGCGTGGGCCTGGGAGCGCGAGGACATACGGGAGGCCCTGCGCGCCCGGGACGCCGGGGCGATCCTGCGCTTCGCGCAGCAGTACGGGGGCGCGAGCCAGTCGCGCATCGCGGCGGCGACGGGCCTGCTGCAGGGCCGGGTCAACGAGATCGTGCGGGGCCGCCGTTCGGTCGTGCGGTTCGACGTGTTCGAGCGGATCGCGCAGGGGCTGCGCATGCCGGACCACGCGCGGATGCTCATGGGGCTCGCGCCGAGGCGCGTCCGCTCCTACGGAGCGCGGGACCTGATGGACCATCCGCAGGTGGCGGCGGTGGCGCTGACCAAGCCCGAGGCGGCGGCGGAGATCCGCGAGGTGGCGGCGAGCGCCGAGACGGTGGACGTGGTGGGGGTGCGGGCGCTGGGGATGGTCGCGCTCGGCGACTCGCTGCTGCGCGGACCGCTGACCCGCGCGGGCCGGCCCGGCGCCGCCCGTATGCGGTTGTTGTTGCTGCACCCGGAGAGCCCGGCGGTCGCCCGGATCGCGGAGGAGGTGGGCGAGACGCCTCGCTTCTTCGCCTCGAGCCTGCGCTTCGCGGAGGACATGCTCGGTGCGCTCGCCGAAGAAGGAACGATTCAGCTCGAGGTCTACCGCTATCGCACCGCGCCCGTGTGGCGGCTGGTGCGGCTGGACGGCGCCACCTTCGTCTCGGTCATCGGGCCTCCCGCGGACCCGCGCGGTTCGCTGGTCTACCGGCTCTCCACCACACCGCCCGGCTCACTGCTCTACGGCTTCGACCGCTGGTTCCAGGGCATGCTGGGCGAGGCCGAACGCGTCATCTGATACGCGGCGCTCAGACCTCGGACGCCTCGGCGTAGACCTGGGACAGCTCCGGTGTACCGCTCTCGGCCCACTCGTGGCCGGCCTCGACGACGTCGAGTTCGCGACCGGAGGCCAGCAGGACGACGGGCCTGCCGTTGGGCCAGATCTGCCAGGTCGCGCCCGCGACGGTACGCACGACCACCGTCCCGAGGTAGAGCCCGGCGTCGTTGCCGAGCCACGACAGCTCGTCCGGGTCGTCGCGCCAGCGTGGCACCAATTGGTCGAGGCGCTCCAGGGAACCGGCGGTGTCGTCCAGTTCCACCCCCTCGGCCTCGGCCCTGGCGCGCAGCAGCTCGCACTCCGAGAGCAGTTGGGCGACCCCTTCCGGATCCTCGGCGAGGGACTCCGGTACGGCCGCGCCGCGGACCTCGCCATACCGTTTGCGCCATCTGTCCAGGAAGGAGATGCCCATGGGCGTCAGCCTATGGCGTAGGCCTTCCGCAGCGTCTCGTGGACGGTCCATGTCGTGCGGTCTCCTTCACGGAGGACGCAGACGGCGCCCGGGCCCAGCTCCAGGGTCGGTCCGCCCTTCACCTCGACGGTGGCCCGCCCGCTGACGACCACGAACATCTCGTCCGCCTCGGTGTCGGTCACCACGCCCGGGGTGATCTGCCAGATTCCCCTCGTACGGGTGCCGTCGGACGACCGCCACAGCACCTTTCCGGTGACCTCCGGGGAACCGGAGACGATCTGACCCGGGTCCAGGGGTTCGGGTTCCAGCACGGTGGCGGCGACATCGGCGGAGAAGCTCGTCATGGCCGGAGCGTACGCGCGGGCGTATGCCGGCGGTAACGACACGTTGTATACGTTCCGTTGCCGCACAATACGTAACGTAAGGCTGCCCGGGGTGAGAAGGGCCATGGGATGCGGGATGAACGGGAAGCCGCGGCACGGGCGGCGGACCGCGCCTGGCGGTTGCTGGAGGAGCTGGCGGAACGGGCGCCGGAGACGGTGCGGCTGTCCCCCGGCGCGGACGACGCCGAGGTGGCCGCGTGGGGCGTGCCGCTGCCCGGGGACGTACGGCAGCTGGTCGGCAGGGTGCGGTCGATCCGCATCGGCGGACTGGAGGAGTACCGGCTGGCCCCGGAGCGCGGACTGAACCCGGGCGGGTGGGCCGTGGGGCCGCCCGGTTCCGCGCATCTGCTCCACGAGTCGGACGGGGACGCGCTCTTCGTCGACGTGGACACGGGCACCGGCGCCTGGGGCCGGGTGTTCGCCGCGACCGGGGTCTTCCAGGACACCTGGGCGTATGTGGCGCCGTCACTGGTCGACTGGGTCACCATGCTGGCCGGCGCGGGGCTGGCCGCCCTGGAGCGCCCGGGGACGGAGCCCGAGCCCGCGGACGGGACGGGGCCGGACCGCACCGGCGTGCTGGAGCGGCTCGCCGAGACCTCGCACGTCTTCTCCTACCGGCCCGACCTGCGCGGCACGCCGGTGGGGCGGGCCCGTCCGGGTGCCGACCCGGAACTGGCCGGCGTGCTGGCCGGTCTGCCCGACGAGGCCGTGGTGGTGGACCTGCGCGAGGTGCAGCATCCGGTCACCCTGCACCTGCCCTGTCCGCCGGGGCTGCGCGGCTACGTCGAGTTCCAGCGCAGGGTGGGCGGGCGCTTCGCGGTGGGCCTCCCCCGGACCGGTCAGACGTCGAGGTCGACCACGACGGGGGCGTGGTCGGAGGCGCCCTTGCCCTTGCGCTCCTCGCGGTCGACGTAGGCGTCGCCGACGGCCTTGGTGAAGGACTGGTTCGCGTAGACCAGGTCGATCCGCATGCCGCGGTTCTTGGGGAAGGCCAGCTGGCGGTAGTCCCAGTAGGTGTAGGGACGGTCGTACTTCAGCGGGCGGGGCACCACGTCGCTCAGCCCGGCCGCGCGCAGATGCGTCAGCGCCTCCCGCTCGGCGGGGGTGACATGGGTCATCCCCTCGAAGACCGCCGGGTCCCACACGTCCTCGTCGGTGGGCGCCACGTTGTAGTCGCCGAGCACCGCGAAGGGGCGCTCGCCCGTCGCGTCGTCGGCGATCGCCGTGCGCAGGGCCTCGAACCAGCGCAGCTTGTACGCGAAGTGCTCGTGTCCGACCTCGCGGCCGTTGGGCACGTACACCGACCAGACGCGGACCGGGCCGCAGGTGGCCGAGACCGCGCGGGGCTCGTCGACCTCCTCGTACAGAGGGCCGCCGGGCAGGCCGACGACCACGTCCTCGAGCCCGACCTTGGAGAGCAGGGCGACGCCGTTCCAGCGGCCGGTGGCGTTGACGGCCGTCTCGTAGCCGAGGGCGCGCAGCTCATCGAACGGGAACTGCGCCTCGGCGCACTTGGTCTCCTGGATGCACAGCACGTCCGGGCTGTTCTTCTCCAGCCAGGCGAGCAGCCGCGGCAGGCGGGCGGTGATCGAGTTGACGTTCCACGTGGCGATGCGCATGCACCCGAATGTACCGTCCGCCTCCGACAGCCGGCCCCGGGGCGTGATCCGGGGCCGTTCGCGGCGGGCCCTTCAGCCCAGGTCGGTGCTGTCGCCGGGGGCCAGCCGGCCGTGCTCCGCGCCGGCCACACCGGGGCCGTCGGGGCCGAGCAGCCGGTCGTAGACGGTGCGGGCGAGGTCGCTGAGCAGGCCGTCGTGGACGTCGATGGCGCGGGCCGGCTTCAGCTCGCGGAGGTAGTCGATGACCTCGGAGACCTTGCTCCAGGGGGCGTGCACCGGCAGCAGCAGCGTCTCGACGGGGCGGCCTGGCACGGTGAGCGCGTCACCCGGATGGAAGACGGAGCCGTCCACGAGGAAGCCCACGTTGGTGATGCGCGGGATGTCGGGGTGGATCACGGCGTGCATCTGGCCGTGCACCTCGACATCGAAGCCGGCCGCGCTGAAGGTGTCGCCCTCCCCCACGGTGTGGACCCGGCCCGGGAAAGCGGCCGACACCTGGTCGGCGACACTCTTCAGGGTCCAGATCTCGGCGGCGGGGTTGGCCTCCAGAGCCGCGCGCAGCTGCTGCTCGCTGAAGTGGTCGGCGTGCTCGTGCGTGACGAGCACCGCCTCCGCCCCCGCCGCCGCTTCCGGCTCGGTGAACGCTCCGGGATCGATGACGAGCGCGCGCCCGTCCTTCTCCAGCCGGACGCAGGCGTGGCCCCTCTTCGTCAACTTCATGACTCTCCTCCGGAGCGGTGATCCTTTGTAGGGCCATCATGGCCGAGGCCGCGCGCCCCCCACACGCCGCAGACGGGTGGAGATGCCAATGGGCTGACGGGACCGCGGGGCGCGCGGACTCACTCCCGGGGCCGGGTCTCCTCCCGGATGACACGCCGCGCCACCGCGAAGGCGGAGTTCGCGGCGGGCACGCCGCAGTAGACCGCGGTGTGCAGCAGCACCTCCTCGATCTCGGCCGGGGTGAGGCCACCGCGCAGCGCGGCCCGGGTGTGCGAGGCCAGTTCGCCGTGGTGACCGCCCGCGACGAGCGCGGTCAGGGTGATCACGCTGCGGGTCCGCCGGTCGAGCCCCGGCCGGTTCCAGACCTCGCCCCAGGCGTAGCGGGTGACGAACTCCTCGAAGTCCCCGGCGAAACCCTCCGCTTCCTCCGCCGTCCGGTCGACGTGCGCGTCGCCCAGGAGCTCGCGGCGGGTGCGCTCGCCCTCCGTGTACGGGTCGGGGCGGAGGGCCGCGGTGTCGGCGGGATGCCCCGGCGCGGGCGGCACAGGGGCCGCCACCGGCTCGGGATCGAAAGCGGCGGGGGCGGGGGCGGGGGGCGGCACGGGGACGGCGACCGCGAAGTGCTGCTCGGTCCAGGTCGCCTCGAAGTGGCGTACGAGGAGCTCGCCGACGGCGGCGGGCTGCTCGACCGGCACCAGGTGCGACGCGCCGGGGACGACCGCGAGCCGCGCGTCCGGGATGCCGGCGACCAGGGCCCTGGCGTCGGCGGGCGGCGTCACCTGGTCCTCGGCGCCGCCCAGGACCAGGGTCGGCACGGCGATCCCGCCCAGTTCGGCGCGGGCGTCATGTGCGGCCAGCGCCTCGCAGGCGGCGATGTAGCACTCGGGGTCGACGGCGCGGGCCATCTGCACGGCCCAGTCCACGATGGCCGGCTGGGCGGCCTGGAAGGCGGGGGCGAACCAGCGTTCCGGCGCGCTGCGGGCGATCTGCTCCAGGCCGTTCGCGCGGACGACCACCCCGAGCTGCCGCCACGCGTCGGGCGTTCCGAAGCGGGCGGCCGAGGAGATCAGCGCGAGCGAGGCCAGTCGCTGCGGAGCGCGCAGCGCGAGCCGGGTGCCGATGGCACCGCCGAAGGCGCATCCCGCGTAGCCGAAGCGCTCGACTCCGGCCTCGTCCAGGGTGCGCAGCAGGCGGTCGGCGAGTTCGTCGGTGGACGCCGCGGGGTCGGCAGGGGCTCCGCCGTGTCCGGGGAGGTCGTAGCGCAGGACTCTCCAGTGCCGGGTCAGCTCGGGTATCTGCCGGTCCCACATGTGCCATGTCGTGCCCAGTGATGGGCCGAGGACCAGGACCGGGGCGTCCTGCGGGCCGTCGAAGCGGTGCTGGAGGGGCTTGGGGGTCTGCTCGTCGCTCACTCGCTCCACGCTATCGAGGCGCTCCGGGGCGCGGACGACCGGGCCCGGGGCGAACGGCGCGGGCCTGTCTGCGGCGCCGCTGGCGCCGGTCAGCGGAAGTTTATCGTGGACACGACATAGACCACGGGGTGGTCGGCGTTGGAGAAGTCGACCGTGATGTTGTGGTCCGGCTTGTCGCCGTGCTGCTTGAGCTTGAGGCCGGCCCACCGGCGGTCCCGGCCGAAGGTCCAGCGCACCGTGCGGGCCTGCTTCCGGCTCACGGTCACCTGGCCGTCCCGGAGGGCGGAACGGCTCGTGCCCACCTGGGCGAGGAAGGTGTCGAGGCCCCCCTGGTTGGTGCGGAATTGCACGTAGAAGGAGCTGGCCGCCCAGTTGTTGGTCTCCAGGTAGGCCACCGGCGTCGAACCGGACGGGATCGGCACCTCGTAGATGCGCCGCTGCAGCTTGGTGGGCCACAGGTACGTGAGCGTGGTCACGGCCGCCTGCTGCTGCTTCTCCTCGCCGCTGTCCCTGCTCTGCTCGGCCGAGATGATGACGTACCCGATGGGCACCAGGATCAGCAGCGGGACGACCGTCCACTGCACCCAGCGCGGCGGTTTCCTCGGGGGCATGGCACTCACTTGCCGACAACCTTCGCGTAGCGCTCGTACCGCTCGACCCGCCGCCGGTTGGCCCGCCGGAAGCGGCGCGCGACCAGCCGCGCCAGATCCGCGGCGCCGACCATCCCGGCCTCGGGGCCGAGCTGCGCCTTGACGATACGCGCCTCCGGCCGGTAGCCGCGCCCGGTCAGATGGCGCCGGAAGGCGTCCCGGGCCGGGGCGATCAGCAGGTCGTCCGCGGCGCTGACGCCGCCGCCGATGACGAAGCAGGAAGGATCCAGGGCGGCGGCGAGATTGGCGATGCCCACGCCCAGCCACTGGCCGATGTCCTGGAAGAGCTCGATGCACATCGCATCACCCTCACGGGCGAGCTCCGTGATGAGCGGCCCGGTGATCTCCCGCACCTGGCCGTCGACCCGGTCGATGATCCCGTACGCGACCGGGGAGTCCGCCGCCGCCAGCTCGCGTGCCTCGCGCACCAGGGCGTTGCCGGAGCTGTACTGCTCCCAGCAGCCGCGGTTGCCGCAGGCGCAGCGGTGCCCGCCGGGCACGACCTGCATATGGCCGAACTCGCCGGCCACGCCATAGCGGCCGCGCTTGACGTGGCCTTCCTCCAGGATGGCGCCGCCGATCCCGGTACCCAGCGTGATCATCACGAGGTCGCTCTCGCCGCGGCCGGCGCCGAAGCGCCACTCCGCCCAGGCGGCGGTGTTGGCGTCGTTGTCCACCATGACGGGGACCCGGAGGCGTTCGGTGAGACGGGCCTTCAACGGCTCGTCACGCCAGGACAGGTGGGGGGCGAAGAGCACCCGGGAGCGGTCCTCGTCGACCCAGCCGGCCGCCCCGATGCCGACGGCGTGCACGTCGTGGCGCTCGGACAGGTCGAGGACGAGCTCGGTGATCGTGTCCTCGACCACCTTGGGGCTCTTGCTCTTGTCCGGCGTCTCCGTGCGCAGCTTCTCCAGGATGTTGCCGTCCGCGTCCACGACACCGGCCATCACCTTGGTGCCGCCGATGTCGATGCCGACGGTGGGGACGCGGGGCGCGGTGAGGTGCGAACGGCGCTCCCGGCGGCCCACCGTGCTGAGGAGCGTGGAACTGCTGGAGGAGCGGGCGGCACCGCGGTACATGCTCATCGGTTCACCCCCATGGTTCCGATCCCGGACTCGGTCCCGAACTGCTGCTCGGTCGTCGCTCGCAAGGCTCGTCATCTCCGGGGTCGGGGGCGTTTCTCCGAGTGATTCTAAGTGCCGGGGGTTACGGGGGCGCGGCCCGCCGTCCGGGACGGACGCACGCTCGGGCAGGTCGGCGGGCGGACGGGTGGGCGGCGGGAGCCACCCACCCGGTGTCACCCGGCGGGGCGGCGCAATTCGTGGGCGAGGGTTTCGAGGTCCGTGCCGCCGGCCATCTCGCGGGTGAGTTCGTCCACCGTGATGCCGTCCTTGGTGTACGAGCCGGTCATCGTGCCGCGGCGGAGGAGGACGAAGCGGTCGCCGACGAGGTGGGCGTGGTGCGGGTTGTGCGTGATGAGGACCACGCCGAGCCCCGCGTCCCGAGCCGCCGCCACGTACTTCAGGACGACGCCGGACTGGCGGACGCCGAGCGCCGCCGTGGGCTCGTCGAGGATGAGCACCTTGGCCCCGAAGTGCACGGCCCTGGCGATGGCCACACACTGCCGCTGCCCGCCCGACAGGGTGCCGATGGGCTGGTCCACGTCGCGCAGGTCGATGCCCATGTCGCGCAGCGCCGAGCGCGTGGTCTCGCGCATCGTCGCCACGTCCAGGCGCTTGAAGGGGCCGCGGCCCTTCCTCGGCTCGGAGCCCAGGAAGAAGTTCCGCCACACCGGCATCAGGGGCACGACGGCGAGGTCCTGGTAGACGGTGGCGATGCCGTGGTCGAGGGCCTCGCGGGGGGACGCGTGGCGCACGGGCGCGCCCTCGATCTCGTAGGTGCCCGCGTCGTGCTGGTGCAGCCCCGCGATGATCTTGATCAAGGTGGACTTGCCGGCGCCGTTGTCACCGAGGACGCAGGTGATCTCCCCCGCGTGCACCTCCAGGGAGACGCCTTCCAGGGCGCGCACGTGGCCGTACGCCTTGCTGACGTCGGTCAGCTTCACCAGGGCCGTCACTTCACCGCCTCCGCCCTCTTGCGCACCCAGGCGTTGAGCAGCGTGGCCAGCAGCAGCATGGCGCCCAGGAAGAACTTGAACCAGTCGGGATTCCACTCGGCGTAGACGATGCCCTTGCTCGTCATGCCGAAGATGAAGGCGCCGACCGCCGAGCCGATCGCGGAGCCGTAGCCACCGGTCATCAGGCACCCGCCGATGACGGCGGCGATGATGTACAGGAACTCGTTGCCGACGCCCTCTCCCGACTGCACGACGTCGAAGGAGAACAGCAGGTGCTGCCCGGAGATCCAGGCGCACAGGGCGACCGCCATGTACAGGCCCGTCTTCGTGCGGGTGACGGGGACGCCCACCGCCCGGGCCGCCTCGGGGCCGCCGCCGGACGCGAAGATCCAGTTGCCGGCGCGGGTGCGCAGCAGGACCCAGGTGGCGACGGCGACCAGGGCGATCCACCACAGGATGGTGACCTGGAGGTCGACGTCGCCGATGGTCAGGTGCGAGGCGAACAGCGCACGCGCCGAGGGGAAGCCCTCCATGTCGGCGATGGACTTGGTGCTGACCGTGCCGTCGATGAGCTTGGTGAAGCCCAGGTTCAGGCCGGTGAGCATCAGGAAGGTGCCCAGCGTGATGATGAAGCTCGGCAGCTTCGTGCGGGCGAGCATGATCCCGTTGAGGAAGCCGATCGCCAGGGTGACGAGGAGCGAGACGCCGACACCGACCCAGACGTTCGCCGTCATCTGGTAGCTGAACATCGACGACACCAGGGCGGAGGACGTGACGAGCACGCCCGCCGACAGGTCGAACTCGCCGCCGATCATCAGCAGGGCCACCGGCACCGCCATGATCCCGATGGTGGACGCCGCGTACAGAACGGTGCCGATGCTGGCCGGCCGCAGAAAGGCGTCGGCCGTCACGGAGAAGAAGACGAAGACGGCCACCGCGCCGACGACCGCGCCCAGCTCGGGGCGGCCGAACAGGCGGTGGGTGAGTCTCCGCTGCGCCAGGACGCCGTCCGTGGTCATCGGGTGCCCCGCTTCGCGTAGTCCTTCAGCGCCGCCGCGTCGTCCTTGGTGACGATCTGCGGGCCGGTGAGGACGGGCCGGCCGCCGCCCAGGACGTCGGCGTTGTAGCGGTACAGCCACAGCAGGTCGACGGCCTCGTAGCCCTGCAGATACGGCTGCTGGTCGACGGCGAAGCCGATGGTGCCGGCTTCGAGGGCGCCGGCGACCTGGCCGTTGAGGTCGAAGGTGTCGACCTCCGCCTGGCTGCCCGCCTGCGCCTTCGCCTTGACGGCGGTGGCCGCGTAGGGCGCGCCGAGGGTCACGACGGCGTCGATGGAACGGTCGGACTCGAGCTTGGCCTGGAGGGCGGACTGGACGTCGGGCATGTTGGTGCCGTTGACGTAGAGGTTCTCCGTCGTGCCCTTGAAGGTGTTCTTCACGCCCGCGCAGCGCTGCTCGTGGCCGACGTTGCCCTGCTCGTGCAGGACGCACAGGGCGTGCTTCTTCCCGCGTGACGTGAGCTCGTCGCCCACCGCCTCGCCGGCGATGGTCTCGTCCTGGCCGATGTGGGCCAGGGCGCCGTACTCCTTGGACTGGGCGGAGCCGGAATTGATGGTGATAACCGGAATGCCCGCCTTCTCCGCCTTCAGGACGACGTCCTTCATCGCCTCGGGCTTGGCGAGCGTGACGATCAGGCCGTCGACCTTCTGGTCGATGGCCGTCTGCACCAGCTGTGCCTGGTCCTTGCCCTGGTCGCTGTTGGAGTACAGGAACTTGATGTTGTCCTTGGCCGCTGCCTGGCGGGCGCCC
Organism: Streptomyces sp. NPDC026673; assembly: GCF_040638135.1. Lineage (NCBI taxonomy): Bacteria > Bacillati > Actinomycetota > Actinomycetes > Kitasatosporales > Streptomycetaceae > Streptomyces > Streptomyces sp. NPDC026673. The sequence continues at coordinate 131,716 of NZ_JBEZXR010000007.1, forward strand.
TTCTGGACGATGTCCCAGAAGCTGTCGCCGGCGCCGGAGTGGGTGACCATGGCGACCGTCCACCTCGGCGTGTTCACGGCCGAGCCGTTGGCCTGCGCCTCCTTGGCCCGCTGCTCCGCGCGCAGACCTCCGGTGCTGCTGCAGCCCGCCAGCGCGATACCAACGATGACCGTCAGTAGCGCCCCGAGCGCACGCCTTCCCCTGATCGCGCTGTCCACGTCGTGCCTCTCCCTGCGGGTCTTGGAACCGACCAAGTATCCGTCACAAGGAGCGATGCTTGCGGAAGGGGGTGTTCCGGGGCCCCTCAGGCCCGCACGAGGAGCTGGAACTCGAAGGCGTAGCGGGAGGCGCGGTAGATGTGCGTGCCGTACTCCACGGCGCGTCCGGTGTCGTCGTACGTCGTCCGGCTCATGGTGAGCAGGGCGGCGCCGGGGTCCTCGGCGAGCAGTTCGCCCTCCGCCTCGGTGGCGCAGCGGGCGCCGACCGACTGCCGGGCGCTGTGCAGGGTGATCCCGGCGGCGCGCATCATGCGGTACAGCCCGGTGGACTCCAGCCTGGCGTTGTCGAGGCCGAGCAGACCGGGCGGCAGGTAGTTGCACATGTGGGCCATCGGCTCGCCGTGGGTGAAGCGCAGTCGCTGGAGGACGACGACGTCGCTGCCCTCGGCGACACCGAGGGCGGCGGCGACCTCGGCGGACGCGGGTTCCGTCTCGTTGCGCAGCACCCGGGTGGCGGGGCTCTGGCCGGCGGCCTGGAGGTCGTCGAAGAGGCTGCTCAGTTCCAGGGGCCGCTTGACCTGGCTGTGCACGACCTGGGTGCCCACACCGCGGCGGCGCACCAGCAGTCCCTTGTCGACCAGGGACTGGATGGCCTGGCGGACGGTCGGCCGGGAGAGGCCGAGCCGTCCGGCGAGTTCGATCTCGTTGCCGAGCAGGCTGCCGGGGGCGAGCCTGCCGTGCTCGATGGCGCCTTCCAGCTGCTGGGCGAGCTGGTAGTACAGCGGCACCGGACTGGAGCGGTCCACCTCGAACTCGAGCGGCGCGGACTCTGCTTTGGACACAGGGGGAGCGTATCCGCCGGTCTCGATCTCAGGAAACTCTGACATCACATTGTCCGAACATTTGAGTCCACGCCTTCTCGAGGGGCCCGCGCCAACGGGCCGGTGCGGTGGATGGTGGTGGGTGGGAGGGGCCTCACAGATGGCGGCGGCGGTCTCCCAGGTGCCGCTCGTAGGTCTTGCGGGCCTCCACGGCCGCCTCGCGGGAGGCGGTCTCGGCGACCGGCACGTCCCACCAGGCCTGGGCGGCGGGGGCCGTCGGCGTGGCGTCGGTCTCGACGTAGACGCAGGTCGGGCGGTCCGAGGCGCGGGCGGCGGCCAGTGCCTCGCGCAGCTCGCGCACGGTCTGGGCGCGCAGGACGTCCATCCCGAGGCTCGCGACGTTGGCGGCGAGGTCCACCGGGAGCGGGTCGCCGGTGAAGGTGCGGTCGGCCGCGCGGTAGCGGTAGGCCGTGCCGAAGCGCTCGCCGCCGACCTCGGAGGACAGGCCGCCGATGGAGGCGTAGCCGTGGTTCTGGATGAGGACCAGGTTGATGTTGACGCCCTCCTGGACGGCGGTGACGATCTCGGTCGGCATCATCAGGTAGGTGCCGTCGCCCACCAGTGCCCAGACGGGCCGGTCGGGCGCCGCCATCCGGACGCCGATCGCCGCGGGGATCTCGTAGCCCATGCAGGAGTAGCCGTACTCCAGGTGGTACTGGCGCGGGGAGCGGGCGCGCCAGAGCTTGTGGAGGTCCCCGGGGAGGGAGCCGGCGGCGTTGATGACGACGTCGTCGTCGCCGACGACGGTGTCGAGGGCGCCGAGCACCTGGGTCTGGGTGGGCCGGGCCGCCTCGTCCTCCGCGGTGTACGCGGCGTCGACGACCCGCTCCCAGGACTCCTTGCCGGCGCGGTACTCCGCCTCGTACTCCGGGGCGACACGGTGTCCCGCCACCGCCTCGGCCAGCGCCTCGAGGCCGGCGCGGGCGTCGCCGACCAGGGTGCGGGCGCCCAGCTTGTGGGCGTCGAAGCCGGTGATGTTGAGGTTCAGGAAGCGAACGCCGGGGGCGGCGAAGAGCGTGGAGGAGGCGGTGGTGAAGTCGGTGTAGCGGGTGCCCACGCCGATGACCAGGTCGGCGGTGCGCGCGATGTCGTCGGCCGCGGCGGTGCCGGTGTGGCCGACGCCGCCGAGGTCGGCGGGGTGGTCGTGGCGCAGCGACCCCTTCCCCGCCTGGGTGGAGGCCACCGGGATGCCGGTCGCCGCGACGAGTGCCTCCAGGGCCTGCTCGGCCTCGCTGTGGTGGACGCCCCCGCCCGCGATGATCAACGGGCGGCGGGCGGCGCGCACCGCCTCGGCGGCGGCGGCGAGTTCCGCGGCCTCCGGGGCCGGACGGCGCACATGCCAGACGCGCTCGGCGAAGAACTCCTCGGGCCAGTCGTACGCCTCGGCCTGGACGTCCTGCGGCAGGGCGAGGGTCACCGCGCCGGTCTCGGCGGGGTCGGCGAGCACGCGCATCGCCTGGAGCGCGGACGGGATCAGGGCCTCGGGGCGGGTGACCCGGTCGAACCAGCGGGAGACGGGCCGCAGGGCGTCGTTGACGGAGACGTCGCCGGACTGGGGGTGCTCGAGCTGCTGGAGCACCGGATCGGGGACGCGGTTGGCGAAGGAGTCGCCGGGGAGCAGCAGCACGGGCAGCCGGTTGACGGTGGCCAGGGCGGCACCCGTGACGAGGTTGGTCGCGCCGGGGCCGATGGACGTGGTGACGGCCTGCGCGGACAGCCGGTTGAGCTGGCGGGCCCAGCCGACGGCGGCGTGCACCATGGCCTGCTCGTTGCGGCCCTGGTGATAGGGCATCTCCCGCTGGTACTCCAGCAGGGCCTGGCCGATGCCGGCCACGTTGCCGTGGCCGAAGATGCCCCAGGTGCCGGCGACGAGGCGGCGGCGGACCCCGTCGCGCTCGGTGTACTGGGCGGACAGGAACCGCACCAGCGCCTGGGCGACCGTGAGGCGGCGTACGGACTGGCTGCTCATCAGGACCTCTCGGGTGCTTCGTCGGTGGCCGCGGGGGCGGTGTACAGGGGGAGCCGGGGGTCGACCGGCTGCCGGGGCCAGGTGTCCCGGATCCAGGCGTGGTCGGGGTGGTCGCAGATCAGCCAGGCGCGCTCCTCCCCCGGACCCGCCATGACGTTGAGGTAGTACATGTCGTGACCGGGGACGGCCATGGAGGGGCCGTGCCAGCCGTCGGGGATGAGGACGACGTCGCCGTGCCGCACCTCGGCGAGCACGTCGGTGTTGCGGCCGTTGCCGGAGGGGGAGACGCGCTGGTAGCCGATGCCCTCCCGGCCGTGCGCCGGGGCGATCTCGAAGTAGTAGACCTCCTCCAGGCGCGATTCGCCCTCCCGGTCCTCGTCGTGCTTGTGCGGCGGGAAGGACGACCAGTTGCCCGCCGGGGTGAGCACCTCGACCGCGATCAGGCGGTCGCACTCGAAGACCCCGGCGGCGCCGAAGTTGTTCACCTGGCGGCTGCAGTTGCCGCTGCCCCGCAGCTCGACCGGGACGGCCGCGGCAGGTCCGTAGCGGGCGGGCAGCCGCCGTTCGCAGCGGGCGCCGGTGAGGGCGAACCGCCCGCCGGCGGCGCTGGTGACGGTGACCCGCTCGTCGCGCGGCACGTATGCGAAGTCGCTGACGCCGGCGAAGACGCTCTCGCGCCCGGTGAGCCGAAACGTCTCTCCGCCGGTGGAGACCTCGCAACCGCCGGACAGCGGCAGCACGATCCATTCGCTGTCGCCGGTGGCGAACTCATGCCGTCCGCCGGGCGCGAGCTCCAGGACCCGCAGGGAGGAGTAGCCCCAGCCGGCCCGTTCCGGGTCGATGTCGACGGCGTACGGCCCGGCGGCGGCCTTCCCGGCGGCCAGGTGGTTCTCGGTGCTGGTCATGGCGTGAGCCTCGCACTTCTCGCGGTTCGACCCGGACTTCACAGCAGACCGACGGCGGTGTCGACGGCGGTCTCGACACTGCCCTCCGCCGGATAGAGCAGCGAGCGGCCGACGACCAGACCCTGGACCGTGGGCAGGCGCAGCGCCTTGCGCCACTTCTCGTAGACCGCGTCCTGCTCCTTGCTCACCTCGCCCCCGAGCAGGACGGCGGGGAGGGTGGAGGTCTCCATGACCGCGGCCATGTCGTCGACGTCCTCGGTGACCGGCACCTTGAGCCAGGTGTAGGCGGAGGTCCCGGCGAGGCCGGAGGCGATGGCGATGGACTTGGTGACGGCCTCGGCGCTGAGGTCGTTGCGCAGCCTGCCGTCGACGCGACGGGATATGAAGGGCTCGACGAAGACGGGGAGTCTGTGTTCGGCCATCTCGTCGATGGCGCGGGCGGCGGAGACCAGGGTGCTCAGCGAGCCGCTGTCCTCGTAGGCGATGCGCAGCAGCAGCTTGCCCGCGTCGAAGCCGAGCCGGGCGATGTCCTGGGCGCGGTAGCCGGTGAAGCGGTCGTCCAGTTCGAAGGAGGCACCGGCGAGACCGCCGCGGTTCATCGACCCCATGACGACCTTGTCGTCGAGCGCGCCGAGCAGCAGCAGGTCCTCGAGGATGTCCGCGGTGCCGAGGACCCCGTCGACGCCCGGGCGGGAGAGCGCGGTGCACAACCGCTCCAGCAGGTCCGCGCGGTTGGCCATCGCGAACTCGCGGTCCCCCACGGCGAGGGCGCCCCGCGCGGGGTGGTCCGCGGCGACGATCATCAGCCGGCCGCTGTCACCGATGAGCGGACGGCGGACACGGCGGGCGGCGGCCTCGGCGACGGCCTCCGGGTGCCGCGTCCGCACCTTCACGAGGTCGGAGATGCTGATGCTCAAGAGGAGCTCACTTTCAGGGCAGAGGACGGACCGTCAGCCGCGTTCGAGGAGGTACTGGACCTCCGAAGCGGTGGGCATCGCGGAGGAGCAGGCGAGGCGGGAGGCGACGATCGCGCCGGCGGCGTTGGCGTGGCGCATGATCCGCTCCAGGTCCCAGCCGGCGAGCAGCCCGTGGCAGAGGGAGCCGCCGAAGGCGTCCCCGGCCCCGAGCCCGTTGACGACCTCGACCGGGACCGGCGGGACCTCGGCCGTGGTGCCGTCGCGGTGGACGGCGAGGACGCCCTTGGGGCCCTGTTTGACGACCGCGAGTTCGACGCCCGCGGCGAGCAGCGCCTCGGCGGCGGCACGCGGTTCGCGGATCCCTGTGGCGACCTCGCACTCGTCGAGGTTGCCGACGGCGACGGTGGCGCCGGCCAGCGCCCGCGCATAGAAGGGACGGGCCTCGGCCGGGTCCTTCCAGAACATGGGGCGCCAGTCGAGGTCGAAGACGGTGGTACCGCGCCGGGCCCTGGCATCGAGGGCGGCGAGGGTGGCGGTGCGACTGGGCTCCGCGCACAGGCCGGTTCCCGTCATCCAGAAGATCCGGGCGTCGCGGACGGCGTCGAGGTCCAGTTCATCGGAACGGATCTCCAGGTCGGGCGCCTTGGGGAGCCGGTAGAAGTAGAGCGGGAAGTCGTCCGGCGGGAAGATCTCGCAGAAGGTTACCGGCGTGGGGTAGGCGGCGACCGGGGTGACGTAGCGGTCGTCGACCCCGAACTCCTTCAGCGCCTGGTGGCAGTACACGCCGAAGGGATCGTCCCCGGTGCGGGTGATGACCGCGGTGCTGCGGCCGAGGCGGGCGGCGGCGACCGCGACGTTCGTCGCGGAGCCGCCGAGGAACTTGCCGAACGTCTCGACCTGGGGCAGCGGCACGCCGGTCTGCAGCGGGTAGAGGTCCACCCCGATACGGCCCATCGTGATCAGGTCGTACGGCTCGGTCATGGGCATGACTCCTCGTCGTGCGTCGCCGGGGAAACCGCTCTGCGGCTCCCTCAGGTCTAGCCCGGCCGGACGAGCGATGTCAACACTATGTCCTTACATACGAACGTTCAGACCTCCGATGAGCCGCTCGTTACCCTGTCGTTACGTCGAGATGAATTGATGTCCTAACAAAGTCTTGACAGGGGCTCTGGAGAGGGGTTTGCTCCCGTCCAGCAACCGGCCATGTGAACAGGTCCACCCCCTTCTCCCTCCCACCGCAGTGAGGTGCAGGAACATGGAACGCTCTCGCAGAACCCGTCGGATCTCCGCCATCGCGGCCCTCTCCGCCGCGGCCGTGCTCCTCGCAGCCGGCTGCTCCAGCGGGTCAGGGGGGAAGAAGGCCGAGGAGTCCGCGGACAACACCGCCGCGGGCAAGGCGAACACCCCTCAGATGAAGATCGCGATGGTCACCCACGCCGCCCCCGGCGACACCTTCTGGGACCTGATCCGCAAGGGCGCCGAGGCCGCCGCCGCCAAGGACAACGTGAAACTGATCTACTCCAACGACCCCAACGCGGCGACCCAGGCCAACCTGATCCAGAACGCGATCGACCAGAAGGTCGACGGGATAGCCGTCACCCTGGCGAAGCCAGACGCCATGAAGGACGCGGTCGCCAAGGCCGAGGCGGCGGGCATCCCGGTGGTCGGGTTCAACGCGGGCCTGGACAACTGGAAGGAGCAGGGCCTGCTGGAGTACTTCGGGCAGGACGAGAGCGTGGCTGGCGAGGCCCTCGGCGACAAGCTCAACGACCTCGGCGCCAAGCACACCATCTGCGTGATCCAGGAGCAGGGCCACGTCGCCCTGGAGGCCCGCTGCGCGGGTGTGAAGAAGACCTTCAAGGGCAAGACCGAGAACGTGTACGTCAACGGCGCGGACATGCCGTCGGTGAAGTCGACGATCACGGCCAAGCTCAAGCAGGACTCCGGCATCGACTACGTCGTCACCCTGGGCGCGCCCTACGCGCTCACGTCCGTCCAGTCGGTCTCGGACGCGGGCAGCAAGGCCAAGGTCGCGACCTTCGACCTCAACAAGGATCTGGTCAAGGCCGTCCAGGACGGCAGCGTGCAGTTCGCCGTCGACCAGCAGCCCTATCTGCAGGGCTACCTGTCCGTCGACTCCCTGTGGCTGTACAAGACCAACGGCAACTTCAGCGGCGGCGGCGTGGCCCCGGTCCTGACGGGCCCGGCCTTCGTCGACAAGGACAACGTCGAGTCCGTGGCATCGTTCGCCGCGAAGGGCACTCGGTGATCCCTGTGTCCCAGGCAGCCGCCCGTGCGGCGTCCCCCTCCCCACCCGCCGCTCCCGCCTCGAAGACCGACGGCCGCACGGCCGAACGCTCGCTGCTGCGCAGGGTGCTGGCCCGGCCGGAGATCGGCGCGCTGATCGCCGCCGTCGCGGTCTACTTCTTCTTCTTCGCGGTGGCGCCGTCCTTCCGTGAGGCGAGTTCGCTGGCGACCGTGCTCTACCAGGCGTCGGTCATGGGCATCATGGCGCTGCCGGTGGCCCTGCTGATGATCGGCGGCGAGTTCGACCTCTCGGCCGGCGTGGCGGTCACCGCCTCCGCCCTGACCGCCAGCATGTTCAGTTTCCAGCTGAGCATGAACGTGTGGACCGGTGTGGTCGTCGCACTGGTGGTGTCCCTGGGCATCGGCGCGCTCAACGGCTATCTGCTGGTGAAGACCGGGTTGCCCAGCTTCCTCATCACCCTGGCCACCTTCCTGATGCTGCAGGGCCTCAACCTCGCCGTCACGAAGATCTTCACGGGCAACGTCGCCACGGACTCCATCAGCGACATGGACGGCTTCGACCAGGCGCGCGCGGTCTTCGCCTCGGAGATCGGCATCGGCGGCGTCCAGTTGAAGGTCACCGTGCTGTGGTGGCTGGGCTTCGCGGCGCTGGCCACCTGGGTACTGCTGCGCACCAAGTTCGGCAACTGGACCTTCGCGGTCGGCGGCAACAAGGAGAGCGCCCGGGCGGTCGGCGTACCGGTGAACCTCACCAAGATCGCGCTCTTCACGGCCGTGGGCTTCGGCGCCTGGTTCACCGGCATGCACCTGCTGTTCTCGTTCAACGCGGTGCAGTCCGGCGAGGGCGTCGGCAACGAGTTCCTGTACATCATCGCGGCCGTCATCGGCGGTTGCCTGCTCACCGGCGGGTACGGCTCGGCCGTCGGGTCGGTGATCGGCGCCTTCATCTTCGGGATGGTGTCGCAGGGCATCGTGTACGCCAACTGGAACCCCGACTGGTTCAAGTTCTTCCTCGGCGTGATGCTCCTGATCGCGACCCTCGTCAATCTGTGGGTCCGCCACACGGCGACCCGGAGGTGAGCCCCATGACCACCGCTGCCACCACCCCCGACGGCGCCGCAGCCGTCCCGGAGCCCATCGTCGAACTGGCTCACGTGGGCAAGAGCTACGGCAACGTCCGCGCCCTGCACGGAGTCGACCTGGCCGTCCGGCCGGGGCAGGTGACCTGCGTGCTCGGCGACAACGGCGCCGGCAAGTCGACCCTGATCAAGATCGTCTCCGGACTGCACCAGCACACCGAGGGCGAGTTCCGCATCGACGGCGCACCCGTACGGCTGAACACCCCGCGCGAGGCGCTCGACCGCGGGATCGCCACCGTCTACCAGGACCTGGCCACCGTTCCCCTGATGCCGGTGTGGCGGAACTTCTTCCTCGGCTCCGAGGTGACCCGCGGTCCCTGGCCCGTACGACGCCTGGACATCGCCGGGATGAAGCGGACCGCGGACGAGGAACTGCGGGCCATGGGCATCGTCCTGGACGACCTGGAGCAGCCCATCGGCACCCTCTCCGGGGGCCAGCGGCAGTCCGTGGCCATCGCCCGCGCCGTCTACTTCGGCGCGCGGGTGCTGATCCTGGACGAACCGACCGCGGCGCTGGGCGTCAAGCAGTCCGGTGTCGTCCTGAAGTACATCGCCGCCGCACGGGACCGGGGCCTGGGCGTCATCTTCATCACCCACAATCCGCACCACGCCTTCATGGTCGGCGACCACTTCTCGGTGCTCCGGCTGGGCACCCTGGAGCTGAGCGCGGGCCGCGAGGAGGTCTCGCTGGAGGAGCTGACCAACCACATGGCCGGCGGCGCCGAACTGGCCGCGCTCAAGCACGAGCTGGCACAGGTCCGCGGCGTCGACGTGGAGGAACTCCCCGAACCGGAGGACCTCACCGAGGGCAGCCCCTCCCCGTGAGGGATCACCCCCATCCAACCTGACATGACGTCCGTATGTCAGGACCAACTCTTGACGGTTGCCCGGCCGGACGGCGAAGCTTCCAGCGGGACGCCGGAGCCTCGCGGGCACCCGTACCACCGCCCTGACGGGCCGCCCTTCCGAACCACGACCGGTCCGCCGCGACCGGTGAGAGGAGCCCTCCTCATGACTGCCCCCTCCCCCGTTCTGGACCGGATCCGGATCGGCTCCGCACCCGACTCGTGGGGCGTCTGGTTCCCCGACGACCCGCAGCAGGTGCCCTGGCAGCGCTTCCTCGACGAGGTCTCCCAGTCGGGCTACGAGTGGATCGAGCTGGGCCCCCACGGCTACCTGCCGACCGACCCCGCCCGCCTCACCGAGGAGACCTCCCGCCGGGGCCTGAAGGTCTCCGCGGGCACCGTCTTCACCTCCCTGCACCGCGGCCCCGAGGTGTGGGACGCCACCTGGGAGCACGTCGGCCAGGTCGCCGCCCTCGCCCAGGCCATGGACGCCCGGCACCTGGTGGTCATCCCGTCCTTCTGGCGCGACGACAAGACCGCCGAGATCATCGAGCCGCGCGAGCTCACCGCCGAGCAGTGGCGGCACCTGGCCACCGGCATGGAGCGCCTGGGCCGCCGGGTCCGGGACACCTACGGCCTGGACATCGTGGTCCACCCGCACGCCGACACCCACATCGACACCGAGGAGCACGTCGAGCGCTTCCTCGACGCCACCGACTCCGGGCTGGTCAACCTCTGCCTGGACACCGGCCACTACGCCTACTGCGGCGGCGACAGCGTCAAGCTCATCGAGACCTACGGCGAGCGGATCGGCTACCTGCACCTGAAGCAGGTCGACCCGGAGATCCTCGCCGACGTCGTCAAGAACGAGATCCCCTTCGGCCCCGCCGTGCAGCGCGGCGTCATGTGCGAGCCGCCCGGCGGGGTGCCCGCGCTGGAGCCGGTACTGGCCGCGGCGCAGCGCCTCGGCGTCGACCTCTTCGCCATCGTCGAGCAGGACATGTACCCCTGCGAGCCGGACCGGCCGCTGCCGATCGCGCAGCGCACCCGGAAGTTCCTCCGCTCCTGCGGCGCCTGACGCCCCGCCCACGAAAGGGAAGACACGCATCATGACGCAGCACGGACCGCTCCGGGTCGCCGTCATCGGGACCGGCAAGATGGGCGCCGACCACGTCCGCCGCATCAACGACGTCGTCAGCGGCGCCCGGGTGACCGCCGTCGTGGACGTCGACGCGGAGCGCGTCAAGGCGGTCGCGGACGGCATCGAGGGCTGCACGGCCTACACCGATCCGGCCGCCGCCATGGAGGCGGCCGACGTGGACGCCGTCCTCATCGCCTCCCCCGGCCCCGCCCACGAGGCGGCCCTGCTCACCGCCTTCGCACACGACCTCCCGGTGCTGTGCGAGAAGCCGCTCACCCCGGACGCCGCCTCGGCGCTGCGCGTGATGGAGGCCGAGCAGAAGCTCGGGCACCGGCGGGTGCAGGTCGGCTTCATGCGGCGCTACGACGCCGAATACGTGAAGCTCAAGGCCCTGCTGGACAGCGGCGAGCTGGGGCGGCCCCTGATGCTGCACAACCGGCACCGCAACGCGAGCATCCCCGCCGGCTTCACCAACGCCAACCTCGTCAACGACTCGCTCGTACACGAGATGGACGTGACCCGCTGGCTGTTCGGCCAGGAGATCGCCGCCGTCACCATGCTGCGCCCGCGCCCGTCCGCGAACGCGCCCGAGGGCCTGGACGACCCGCAGTTCGTGGTCTTCGAGACCGACGGCGGCGCGATCGTCGACGTGGAGGTCTTCCTCAACTGCGGCTTCGGCTACCAGGTGCAGGCCGAGGCGGTCTGCGAGCGCGGCAGCGCCCGCATCGGCGACGCGCACGACCTGCTCGTCAACACCGCGGGCCGCTGGGGCGGCACGATCGCCCCGGACTTCGTGGAGCGCTTCGCCGACGCCTACGACCGCGAGGTCCAGGCGTGGGTCGACGCCACCCGGCGCGGCGAGGTCACCGGCCCCAGTGCCTGGGACGGCTATGCCGCCGCGGCGGTCTGCGAGGCCGGGGTCCGCTCGCAGACCTCGGGCGGACGCGTCGCGGTCGAGCTGATCGAGCGCCCGGCCTTCTACCGCTGAGGGGGGGCTCCGCCCACCCTTCGCCCCGGATCCGGCGCGGGCGGGCCGGTTACTCCCTGGCCGCCCGCCCGCGCCACCCACCGCACCCGTGAGAAAGGCACCACTGTTCATGCGCGTTGTCCTCATCGGCGTCGGACGCCTCGGGTCCTTCCACGCGGCCTCGCTGCACGAGCACCCCGAGGTGTCGGAGCTGGTCATCGCGGACGCGGACGCCGGGCGGGCCGCCGAGGCCGCCGCCCGGCTCGGTGCCGGCGCCCGGGCCGCGGCCTCGGTCGGCGAGGCGCTCGCGGGCGGCGGCGACGCGGTCGTCATCGCCTCGGCGACCTCCGCCCACGCCGGACTCATCTCCCGCGCCGTGCGCTCCGGTCTCCCCGCCTACTGCGAGAAGCCCGTCGCCCTCGACCTGGAGTCGACGGTGACCGCCCTGCGCGAGGTCGAGGACGCCGGCACCGTCCTCCAGATGGGCTTCCAGCGCCGCTTCGACCCCGGCTACCGCGCCGCCCGGGAGGCCGTGCGGGCCGGCCGGCTCGGGCGGCTGCACACCGTACGGGCCCTCACCTCCGACATGGCGCCGCCACCGCCGGAGTTCGTGCCGCTGTCCGGCGGGCTCTACCGTGACTGCCTGATCCACGACTTCGACGCCACCCGGTGGGTGACCGGCCGTGAGGTCGCCGAGGTGTACGCCGTGGGCGCCAACGGCGGGGCCGGGTTCTTCCGCGAGGCGGGCGACGTGGACACCGCCGCTGCCCTCCTCACCCTCGACGACGGCACCCTCGCGACCGCCACCTCCACCCGCTACAACGGCGCCGGTTACGACATCCGCATGGAACTCGCCGGATCGCTGGACCAGATCGCGGTCGGCGTCGGCGCCCGCACGCCGATCACGTCCGTGGAACCGGGCGCGGCACCGGGTGTGCCGGACCCGTGGACCGGCTTCGTGGACCGCTTCGGGGACGCGTACCGGGCGGAGATCGACGCCTTCGTGCAGGTGGTGGCCGGCAGGGCGGAGAACCCGTGCGACGGGCGCGAAGCGCTCGCGGCGCTGCTCGTGGCGGAGGCGTGCGAGGTGTCCCGGAGGGAGCGGCGGCCGGTCACGATCGCCGAGATGGCCGAGGTCGCCGCGCGTGCGGAGAAGCGGGCGGGGTGACGGCCGGGGACCGCGCGGGCGTGTCACCCCCGCGGTCCGCCCCGGGTGGCGTGATCACCTGCGCCGGTGCTTCCTGGGATGAGTCGGTCCCGGCTGTCCGCGAGGGAAGAACCTTTCATGGCGATGAAGGTCCAGGCGTTGCGCACGCCGCGTGTGGCGGGACTGGTGGGCATCGCCTTCGCGGTGCTGCTCGGCGCGGCCATCATCCTGGTCCGGGCGGCCATCCCGAGCGGTGCGGGCGTCCTGACGGACACCCCTCTCGACACCACCTCGCGCCATGGGGTGCAGACGGCATTGGCGCTCATCCCCTTCGCCGGCATCTTCTTCCTGTGGTTCATGGGGGCGGTGCGCGCCCACGTCGGCCCGGATGAGGACACGTTCCTCGCGACGGTCCTCATCGGCAGCGGCCTGGTCTTCGTGGCGACCCTTTTCGGTGCCGCCGCCGCGGCCGGCAGCCTCCTGGCCACGACGGACGTCACGTCCGCCGGTGATGCCCGGGCCGAGTTGTCGTACTTCGGGCAGCACTTCACCTACAGCCTCCTGACGACCTACGCGATGCGGATGGCCGCGGTGTTCGTGCTGTCGGCCTCCACCGTCGCGCTGCGCCTGGGGGCGTTCCCCCGCTGGCTGGTGCTCCTGGGCTACCTCGTCGGCCTGACGCTGCTGTTCGTGGTGCCGAGCGTGTCGCTGGCCGAGCTGGTCTTCCCCCTGTGGGCGCTGGTCGTCAGCCTGCACATGCTGGTGGCGAGCTTCCGGTCCCGGCCGGCGGGGCTGCGGGCCGTCTGACCGGGCCGGGCGGCCGGCCGCCCGGCCCGGTCAGAAGGGGCCGCTCAGTGTGCCGAGCCGGTCGGTGAGGCGCAGGTTCTCGGAGTTGTCGACGGGGCAGGCGATCACGGAGACGGCGTCCTCGTCGAGGGCCTGTCGCAGAAGGGGCAGCAGGTCGGCCGCGGCGGTGACGCGGTGCCCGCGGGCGCCGAAGCTCTCGGCGTAGGCGACGAAGTCCGGGTTGCCGAAGCGGGTGTGGGTGTGCCGGCCGAGCTCCAGCTCCATCTTCCACGAGATGAGCCCGTACTCGTCGTCGACGAGGACGAGGACGACGAGCGGGATCCGCTCGCGGACGGCCGTCTCCAGTTCCTGGGAGTTCATCAGGAAGGCGCCGTCGCCCATCATGGCGAGCACCCGCCGGTCCGGGCGCGCCAGTTTGGCCGCGATGGCCCCCGGCAGCGCGAAGCCCATGCTGGACAGGCCGTTGGAGAGCAGGCAGGTGTCGGGTTCGTACGCGGGGTAGAGGCGCGCCATCCACATCTTCCCGGCGCCGGTGTCGGCGAGCACGATGTCGTCGCGGCCCAGGGCGGCGCGCACATCGGCGACCACGCGCTGCGGCAGCACCGGGAAGGCGTCGTTGGTACGGCCGTGTTCCAGTTCCTCTGCGAGCAGCGCGCGGATGCGCTCGTCGGCGCACTCGTGCGGGAAGCGGCGCGGGACCGCGTCCGCGAGGGCGTCGAGGCTCGGCGACGGGTCGCCGAGGACCCCGACCGCGACCGGGTAGTGGGCGTCGACCTCGGCGGGAAAGCGGTGCAGGTGCAGGATGCGCTTGTCGCCGACCGGGTTGATCTTCACCGGGTCGAACTCCTGCACCTCGTAGCCCACGCAGATGAGGACGTCCGCGTGGTCGAAGCCGAAGTTGGCGTAGTCGTGGCGCATGAAGCCCACCGCGCCGAGCGCGTTGGGGTGGTCGTCGGGGAAGACGCCCTTGCCGTGGAAGGTGGTCGCCACCGGGATGTTCAGCCGTTCGGAGAAGCGCTTCAGCGCCGCCGAGGCCTTCGCCCGGGCGGCGCCGTGCCCGGCCAGCAGGATGGGCCGCCGCGCGGCCGCCAGCACCGCGGCGGCCCGCTCGATCTGCGAGGGCGACGGTGCGATCGTACGGACCCTGTCGACCTGCAGAGGTGTCAGGGACGGCGGCGCCGGTGCCCCCTCGATGTCCTCGGGCACGGCCAGGAAGACCGCACCGGGACGCTCGCTCTGCGCGGTCTTGAAGGCCTTGCGCACCATCTCCGGCACGGCCTCGGGGGTGATCACCCGGTGCGCCCACTGCGTGACCGGCGCGAACATGGACACCAGGTCGATGACCTGGTGGGACTCCTTGTGGGTCCGGCTCAGCGCGCCCTGCGCGGCCAGCGCCACCAGCGGGGTGCTGTTGGTCGTCGCGTCGGCCGTGCCGAGGAGCAGGTTGATCGCCCCGGGCCCGAGCGTGGCCGAGCACACCCCGGCCCGGCCGGTGAGCCTGCCGTACATCTCGGCCATGAAGGAGGCGGCCTGTTCGTGCCGGACGAGTACGTAGCGGATGCCGGAGCCGTCGAGCGCGTCGACGAAGTGGATGTTCTCCTCGCCGGGGATCCCGAAGACGTACTCCACGCCCTCGGCCAGCAGGCACCGTACGAGCAGGTGCGCGACGTCGTCCGCGGCGGGAGAGCCGTCCGGTGCCTGCGAAGTGCCCATGGGCCGAGCGTAGGCAGGGCCCCGGGCACCGGCGAGGTGGCCGCCGCGCACGGGTGAGGCGCGGGTGAGGCGCGGTTGAGGGGACCCGGAACGCGGCCGGCTGACGGACCGTGGGGCGGGTCGCTCGGGTGGGCGGCGGCGGACTCGCTCAGGAGGTCGTGCGGCGCAGCAGGAGCGTGACGAAGCCGAGCGTGCCGCGGTAGCCGTGCAGCCACTCGGCCCGGTGGACGGCGGCGGCCTCGAGTGCGGCGCCGCTGTCGGGGTCGTCGGGGTGGTCCAGGGCCCACTCGGCGAGCGAGCCGGTCCAGGACCACTCGTAGTCGTCCCATTCCCGGACGGTGCTGACGTGGCCGAGGACTGGGGTCCAGCCGTCGGCGACGATGCGGTCAACGGTGCTCGGCAGGTCCTCGTACTCCCCCAGCATCTCGACGATGTCCGGGGCCGGCTCGCGCTCCCAGAAGCCGTCTCCGATGAGCACGGTACCGCCGGGTGCCAGGTGGGCGCGGGCCGCGGCCAGGGTCGGCAGGAGCCCGCCGAAGGCGTGCGCCGCGCCGACGCTGAGCACGACGTCGAAGGAGTGCGGCGACGTGAAGTCGCCCGCGTCCCGCTCGTGGAGCGACAGCCGGTCGCCGACGCCGAGCGCGGCCGCCTCGCGGGCCGCCTTCCCCAGCGCCTCGGTGTCCAGGTCGACGCCCTCCGCGGTGACGCCCGGGTGGCCGTCGAGAGCCCGCAGGAGCCAGGGCGCCTCACCGCATCCCAGGTCGAGGACGCGCTCGTCGCCGCGGCGCAGCGCCCTGTCGAGCAGGCGGCGCACGGTCGAGTCGTCGAGCGGGGCGGCGATGGGGTGGTCGGTGTGGGCGATGCGTGACATGCGGCGACGGTTCATCGGCGCAGCTTCGCAGGGCGGGCGCGTCACCGCATCCGGTTAATTCACCGCATCCGGTGAATTCGCCGCGGCCGTGCAACGCGTTCCGCCGCGGAGGCGGTTTCCCGGTTCGAAGGGCCTTGCGGCCGACACGGGGGAAGGGACGGGCGGTATGAACGGGAAGATCGTCGCGGGGGCGGCCGCGGAGGCGGAGACGGACGGCGCGGCGGGCGGCCGGAAGCGCGGGCGCGGGGCGCCGAACACCTCGTGGGACTCGGGGAAGGTGTTCTTCACGCAGCCGGGTTCGTTGCGGGGCACCGCCATTCTAGGTGCCGGCCGTGCCCGGGCCGGTGGGCGTGAAGCGTACGGGCAGCCGGCGGACCCCGCGCATGAGCATGCCGGGCAGCCAGTCCAGCTTCGCCGGATCCGCGTCCAGGGCGAGGTCGGGGCAGCGCTCCAGGAGGGCACGGACGGCGATGCGTCCTTCGAGCCGGGCCAGCGGGGCACCGAGGCAGTAGTGCAGGCCGTGGCCGAAGGCCACGTGGCCGCGGGTGTCCCGGCGGATGTCGAAGTGGTCCGGCTCGTCGAAGCGGCGCGGGTCGCGGTCGGCGGAGGCGAGGGCGACGAGGACTGGTTCGCGTGCGGGGATGACGGTGCCGGCGACGTCGACCGGTTCCGTGGTGAAGCGGAAGGTCGCCGTCTCGACCGGGCCGTCGTAGCGGAGCATCTCCTCCACGGCGCCGTCGAGGAGGCCGTCGTCGGCCCGCAGGAGGGCCAGCTGCTCCGGGTGGGTGAGGAGCGCGCGGACGCCGTTGGAGATCAGGTTGACGGTCGTCTCGTGGCCTGCGATCAGCAGCAGGAAGGCCATGCCGCTGAGTTCGGGGCGCGAGAACCGGTCGCCGTCCTCCGAGGTGGTGCGGATGAGCGCGCTCATCAGGTCGTCGCCGGGCGAGCAGCGCTTGTCCTCGATCAGTTCGTCGAGGTAGGCGGCGAGTTCCTCGAAGGCCCTGCGCTCGGCCTCCGCTCCCGTCGGCGCGACGACCTCGTTCGACCACGCGCGGAACGCCGCCCGGTCCAGGTCGGGTACTCCGAGCAGCTCGCAGATGACCGTGATGGGGAGCGGGTAGGCCAGCGCCTCGACGAGATCGGCGGTGCCGTCGGGGCGGGCCAGCATCGCGTCGAGCAGACCGGCCGTGACCACCTCCACGCGCGGCGCCAGCTCCTCGACCCGGCGGCCGGTGAACTCCCTGGCCACCAGCTTGCGCAACCGGGTGTGCTCCGGCGGGTCGGCGACGAGCATGTGGCGGCCGAGGAGCTCCTCGTCGTAGGAGGTCCAGCCGAGGGCGCGGGAGTCCTTGGCGAACCGGGGGTCGGCCAGGGCCGCCCGGGCCTGGTCGTAGCCGACGATCAGCCAGAGTTCCCCCGCGTCGGGGGTGCGCACGCGGTGCACGGGGCCCTGCTCGCGGAGCCTGGCGTAGACGGGGTAGGGGTCGGCGGTGAACTCCTCGCCGTAGACCGTGAGATCGACCGTGTCCATGAGTCGCACGGTAACCCGGCGGGACGCCGCGACACGTCACCCCGCGGGACGAGACGTCCCGGACGGCCTCATCCGAAGGGATCAGCCGATCGTGGCGGCCTTCCAGGTCTCCTCTTCGGCGTCGAGGAGCGAGGCGATGACGGAGGGCTCCGGCAGCGGCCCGTGGTCGGCGGGGACCCGCAGGGCCGAGGCCGCCGTCAGGTGGCCGAGCCGCAGGGCGCGCTCCACCGGCATGTCCCGCAGCAGACCGCCGAGGAATCCGGCGGCGAAGGCGTCGCCGGCGCCGACCGGTTCGGCCACGCGCACGGTGAGGGCGGGCACGCTGTGGGCGTCCGTTCCGGTGAAGGCCGTGACGGCGTGCGCCCCGTCCTTGACCACGAGGACATGGGGGCCGGGCAGCAGATCGCGGACGGCGCGGGGGTCGGTGATCCGCTCGCCCCACAGGGCCTGCGCCTCGTCGAGGCCCACGAGGACGATGTCGGCCCGGTCGGCGAGCGGCAGCAGGACGTCGGCGGCGGAGCGGCCGGTCCACAGGGCGGGACGGTAATTGACGTCGAAACTGACGGGCCACGGGCGGTCGGGGCGCAGCGCCCGTTCGACGAGGGCGTGGCAGCCGGGCGACAGGGCGGGCGTGATGCCGCTGAGGTGGAGGAGGGCGGCTCCGGCCACGGCGGGGTCGTCGAGCACGTCGGGGGTGAGCGCCGAGGCGGCGGACCCGGCGCGGTGGTAGTGGACGCGGGTGCCGTGGGCACCGGGGTCCTTCAGCAGCAGCCCGGTGGGACGTACGGGGTCGGTGCGCACACCGCTGATGTCGACGCCGCCCGCCGCGATCCGTTCGCGGACGCGCCGGCCGAAGGGGTCGTCGCCGACCGCCGAGACCCAGCGGGCGGGGACGCCGTGGTCGGCGAGGTAGAGGGCGACGTTGGACTCGGCGCCCGCGATGTCGATCCGCAGCAGGTCGGCGTCGTCCAGCGGCCCGATGGGGTCGGGGGCGAGGGCGGCCATGGTCTCGCCGACGCAGACCACGGGGCCGGGACGCAATGGCCGGGGGGTGCTCATGCTGGCTTCCTAGGGGGTGTCGGCGCGGTCCGCGGGGGTGGCGGACGCGGGGCCCGCCGGGCGGTAGGGCGCGGCCGGTGTGCCGGGCACGTCCACCCGGACGGCGAAAACGGCGCCGTCGAGCGGTCCCGGGGCGGCCAGGCCGATGTGCGCGCTGGTGACGAACAGGGTCCTGCCGTCGGGTCCGCCGAGGCAGAGTCCGGCGGGCTGCCCGGCGGGCAGCTCGACGATCCGGTCGAGGCTGCCGTCCGGGTGGTAGCGGCGTGCCTGCCCGGTGCCCCAGACGGCGGTCCACAGCCCGCCCTCGGTGTCGGTGGTCATGCCGTCGGGGCTGCCAATGGTGAGGGTGACGAAGGGCTCGGGTGTGCCCAGGTCGCCGCTCCCGGGGTCGACCGGATAGCGCCGGATGACGCCTCGGGCGCTGTCGGCGAGGTACATCACGGTGCCGTCGGCGGTGAAGGCAGGGCCGTTGGGGATCGTGATGTCCCGCAGGACACGGGTGACGCGGCCGTCGCGGTCCAGGCGGTAGAGGGAGCCCGCGTCCTCGGTGGCCTCGTAGGCCATGCTGCCCGCCCAGAAGCGCCCGTGCGGGTCGGCGACGCCGTCGTTCATCCGCATCGCCACGGGGGCGTCGTCCTCGGGGCGCGCGATCCATTCGACCCGGCCCGCCGGGTCGATACGGCAGATGCCGGTGCCCGCGGCCGCCACCCAGTGCCCCGGGCGCCCCTCGACCGGCGCCACAGCGCCCAGGGGGAAGGGCACGTCGGCGATCCGGGTGAAGGGCGCGGCAGGGTCGTCGGGGGCGGAGAGCAGCCGGCCGCTGAGGATGTCGGTCAGCACGGCGCGGCCGTCCGTCCAGCGGATGCCCTCGCCGAGTTCCAGACGGTCGGTCCCGACAACCGCCGGGGATACGGGCGCGCTCATGCGTGGGCCTTCGGGCGGACGACGTCCAGGAAGGCGCGGGACCGTTCGCGCAGCGCGGTGACGCTGCCGCCCTCGGCGGCGTCGCCGATCAGGGGTGATCCGACGCCGACGGCGGTGGCGCCGAGTCGCAGGTAGGCCGCCGCGGCGTCCGCGTCCACTCCCCCGACGGGCACGAAGGGCAGATCGGGGAAGGGGCCGCGCAGATCGCGCAGGTAGCCCGGGCCGCCGGCGCTGCCGGCCGGGAAGAGCTTGAGGGCGTCGGCGCCGAGCCGCAGCGCCTGGAGGATGTCGGTGGGGGTCATCACCCCGGCGAGCACCGGGAGTCCGAGTTCGCGTCCGGTGGCGATGCCGTCGCTGACCGCCGGAGTGACGAGGAAGGAGGCACCGGCCTTCTGGGCGGCCCGCGCGTCGTCGGCGCTGAGGACGGTTCCGGCCCCGAGGGTCGCGTCCGGTCCGAGCGCGGCGCGGGCCCGCGCGATGACGTCGAGCGCGTCACGTCCGCTGAGGGAGACCTCGACGAGGGTGATCCCCTCCTCGGCGAGGGTGAGCACGGTGGTCAGCGCCGCGTCCGGGTCGCTGCCGCGGACGATGGCGAGCAGCCGGTGGGCACGCAGCGCGGCGAGCAGGTCCATCCGACATCCCTTCTGGTGGTGGGGGTTCAGGGGCGGCGGGTCGCGGTGACCGTGAGCCGCCAGGCGACCTCGCCCGAGGGCGGGACGACGGCCGTGTCGCCGTCGTCCGCCCCGGCGCGGTCGAAGACGCGGCCGAGCATCGGCTCGACGCCGATCGACCGGTACGGCGCGTCCTGGGGGAAGCCGCCGAGGTTGCGCCACAGGGCGACCGCGACCGGCTGTCCGCCGACCTCGACGGACAGGTGCAGGGTGTCGGGGCCGTCGTGCACGGCGACCCGTGGGGTGAGGACGACCGCCCCGACGGCGGTCCCGTCGTCCGGCCCGAGCCGGTCGAGCGGGATGCCGTCGACGCGCGGCCACTGCCCGGTGACCCAGCCGGCGCCCTCGTCGGGGTAGAGCCGGGTCTCCGCGGTTCCGTCGATGCCGATGCGCGCGGACGGGGAGAGCTCCAGCAGGGCGTGGGCGGCCCACACGAAGCGGTAGCCGGGTTCGGCGGTGAGCGTGTAGTCGGCGACGGCGGCTCCCGACTCCGCACGGAGCCGCCGGGTCAGGCGGAAGTCGGGGCAGTCCACGACGTCCGTGTCCCCGGCTCCGTCTCCGTCCCCCGCCCGCCGCCAGGGCCGTGACCAGGCGTCCCCGTGGTCGGGCAGCCCGCGCACCGTCGGTACGCACTCCTCCAGTCCGCCGGCGTCGGCGAAGGGATCGCCGGGCCGGACCAGACGGCGCCTCGGCTCGTCGCGGTGCCACAGCCATTCCCGGCCGCCCGCGGTCAGCGCGGTCCAGCGTCCGCCGTGGTCGGGGTCGGTGACCACGGAGACCGGGAGCCGGGTGCCGGTCACCATTCGGCGAAGGAGCCGTCGGCGTGCCGCCACACGGGGTTGCGCCAGGCGTGGCCGGAGCGGTCGGCGGCGCGGACGGCGTCCTCGTCGATGGCGACGCCGAGTCCGGGCAGTTCGGTGCGGCGCGCGTGGCCGTCGACAAAGCGGAAGGGCTCGGTGTCGACCAGGTAGGACAGCAGGTCGGCGTCCTTGTTGTAGTGGATGCCCCGGCTCTGCTCCTGGATCAGGAAGTTGGGTGTGGCGAAGGCGACCTGGAGGCTGGCGGCCAGTGCGATGGGGCCGAGCGGGCAGTGCGGTGCCAGGTGGGCCCCGAAGGTCTCGGCGAGCGAGGCGATCCGGGTGACCTCCGATATCCCTCCGGCGTGCGAGAGGTCCGGCTGGGCCACGGCGACGCCCGCCGTCAGCACCGGGAGGAATTCGGCCCGCCCGTAGAGCCGTTCACCGGTGGCGAGCGGCACGGACGAGGCGGAGACCAGCCCGGGGAGCAGGTGCGCCTGCTCGGGCAGGACGGGTTCCTCGACGAACAGCGGGTGCAGCGGGGCTATCTCGTGGAGCACACGGCGCGCGTTGGCGGCGCTGAACCGCCCGTGGAAGTCCACGGCGACGTCGCGGTGCGGGCCCAGGGCCTCGCGGGCGGCGGCGACGCGCTCGACGACGGCGGCCGTCTCCGCGGGGCTGCCGAGCGGCGGGGTGCGCCCGGCGGCGTTCATCTTCACCGCGGTGAAGCCCGCCTCCACCTGGGCGGCGATCTCCTCCTTGAGCCGGTCCGGTTCGTCGCCGCCGACCCAGGCGTACACCCGGACGGTGTCCCGGACGGGGCCGCCGAGCAGGGTGTGCACCGGAACCCCGAGGGCACGCCCGGCGATGTCCCACAGGGCCTGGTCGATGCCGGCCACGGCGCTGGAGAGCACCGGGCCGCCCCGGTAGAAGCCGCCCTTGCTCAGCACCTGCCAGTGGTCCTGGATCCGCAGGGGATCCTGGCCCACGAGGTGTTCGGCGAGCACCTCCACGGCGGTTCGCACCACCTCGGCCCGGCCCTCCACCACCGGCTCGCCCCAGCCGACGACACCGTCGTCGGTCTCGATGCGGCAGAACAGCCAGCGGGGCGGGACGAGGAACGTCTCGACGCGCGCGATCTTCACAGTGCCTGGCCGTCCTTCTCCTCGGCGGAATCGTCCGCGCTCTCGGGCGCGTGCGGGCCGCTGACCTTGTCGAGGTCGCGTGTCGCCTGGTCGAGCAGGGCGCGCATGGCGTGTTCCGCGGCGGCCGGGTCCCGGTCGCGCACGGCGTCGAGGACGGCTCGGTGGCTGGGCACCGGGTCCTCGCTGTGGGGGGCGCTGTGCACGAGCTGGTCGCGCTGGGCCAGGCCCGACTCGATGACCATCTCCATGCGTTCCAGCAGTTCGTTGTGGGTGGCCGCGAGCAGCGCCCGGTGGAAGGCGAGGTCGGCCTCCACGGCGTGGCTCGCGCCGCCCTCCTCGCCCATGGCGGCCAGCGCCTCCTCGAGCGCCTCCAGGTCGGCGTCGGTGCGACGGACCGCGGCCAGTCGCACGGCGGCCGGCTCGATGATGCCGCGGACCTCGCCGAGGTTGCGCAGCAGTCCCGGGTCGGCGGCGCTGCCGCTGCCCTCGGAGAACTGCCAGCGCAGCACGTCGGCGTCGAGCAGGTTCCAGTCGGAGCGGGGCCGCACGAACGTGCCGCGCTTCTGCCGGGCGTCGACCATGCCCTTGGCCGCGAGCACCTTCAACGATTCACGCAGGGCCGTCAGGCTGACGTCCAGCTCGCTCTGCAGGGCCGCCATGTCGAGCGTCGCTCCCTCGGGGATCTCGCCGCTGAGCACCCGGCGCGCGAGGGTCTCCACGGTCTGTCCGTGCACTCCGCGGCGCGCGTATGGCCTCATGTGTTTGCCTTTCTTGCTGTTCGGTCGGTGGCCGGTGCGTCCGGTTCCGTCAGGCGGATGCCTTGGCGACGCTCCAGCCGCCGTCCACGAGCAGGCTCGATCCGGTGATGTACGAGGCTTCGTCGGCGGCGAGGAAGGCGACGGCGGCGGCGACTTCCTCGGGGGTGCCGAAACGACGGGCGGCGGTCCCGGCGACGCTGAGTTCACGGTCGGCCTGC
This sequence comes from Streptomyces sp. NPDC026673, assembly GCF_040638135.1. NCBI lineage: Bacteria > Bacillati > Actinomycetota > Actinomycetes > Kitasatosporales > Streptomycetaceae > Streptomyces > Streptomyces sp. NPDC026673. Next base: position 154,607 of record NZ_JBEZXR010000007.1, read on the forward strand.
GGGACCCGGTCCCAGGCCGCCGTCAGGATCGGGCCCGGCAGCACCGCGTTGACGCGGACGTCCGGGCCGTACTCGACGGCGAGCTGACCGCACAGCGACAGCAGCGCGCCCTTGCTCGCCGCGTACGCCGGGTGGCCGGGGATGCCCCGGTTCGCGTGGACCGACGAGACGAGGACCACGGCCCCCTGCCGCTCGCGCAGGTCCGGCAGGGTCGCCTTCACCCCCAGGAAGGCGCCGGTGAGGTTGACCGACAGCTGCCGCTCCCACGAGGCGAGGCTCGTCTCGTGGGCCGGCGCGACCGCCACGGTGTACGCGTTGCTGACCAGGACGCCCACCGGCCCGAAGCCGTGGGCGGCGGTGATCACCCGCTGCCAGTCGTCCTCGCTCGCGACGTCGGCGGCGACGAACAGGGCCCGTGCCCCGTCCTTGCGCAGCCGCTCGGCCGTCTCCTCGCCGCGTTCGGCGGCGACGTCGACGAGGACGACGGCGGCGCCCTCCGCGGCGAGGCGTGCCGCGGAGGCCGCGCCGATGCCCGACGCGGCGCCGGTGACGACGGCGACGCGGTTGGTGAAGCGGGCAGCTGGGTTCATGGGGTGGGTCGTCTCCTGTTCGGGAATCAGGTGGGGTGCAGATTCTGCCGCTGTCGTCACTGCCGGGCCAGGACGGTCAACTCCGCGTCGTGTCCGGCGGTCCAGGCGAACGGCAACCCGGAGTGGAGCAGATAGGCGCCGCTGTAGCGGGTGCCGTCGGCGGTGTCGGCGTAGACGGCGTCCGGCCGCAGGCCGCGCAGTCGCAGCCGGGCGGCCCGGCCGGGCACCAGGGGTGCGCCGTCGAGCGGACCGGTGTTCCACGCCGTCACCACCAGGCGGGCACCGCCCGGTTCCTCGTACTGGATGCCGCAGGTCGGGTCGGCGGGGCTGCCCAGCAGGTGCACCTCGCCGTGGTGGACGACATCGCGGATCTCCTTGTAGCGGGCGATCCATCGCGCGGCCTCGGAACGCTGTTCCGGCGTCCAGTGGCGGATGTCGGCGCCGATGCCGAGCACGCCGGCGGCGGAGTTGACGAAGCGGAAGGCGAGCGAGCGCGGCCGCGGGTCGAAGACGCCGGGGGCGTCGGTGACCCAGGAGCTCATGGTGTGCGGGGCGTGCGCGTGCAGGTAGCCGTACTGGATGCGCAGCCGGTCCATGGGTGCGGTGTTGTCGCTGGGCCACACCACGTCGGTGCGGGCGATGGTGGCGTGCTCGACGCGGCCACCGCCGCCCGCGCAGCCCTCGACGGTGACGTGCGGGTGGGCGGTGCGCAGGTGGTCCAGTACGCGGAGGTAGCCGGCGACATGGGCGGCGTCGAGGTCCTGGAGCTCCGGGTCGGGGCCGGCCGGGTGACCGGGGCGGCCGCGCTCGGTGGGCGGCCGGTTCATGTCCCACTTGAGGTAGCTGATGGCGTGGGAGCCGAGGAGCCGGTCGAGGGTGCCGATGACGAAGTCCTGGACGTCCTCGCGGCCGAGGTCGAGCAGAAGCTGGTTGCGCACCAGCGTGGCGGGCCGGCCGTCGATCCGGTACACCCACTCGGGGTGTTCGGCGTACAGCTTCGAGCGGGGGCTGATGCCCTCGGGCTCTACCCAGAGGCCGAAGTCCATGCCGAGGGCGCGGACGTCCTCGATGAACCGGTCGAATCCGCCGGGGAACTCGGCCGGGTCCGGGTCCCAGTCGCCGAGGCCGCCGGTGTCGTCGGGGCGTCCGATGAACCAGCCGTCGTCGACGACGAAGAGTTCGGCGCCGAGTTCGGCGGCGACCTTGGCGAGCTCCAGCTGCCCGGCGGCGTCGACGTCGAAGCCGGTGGCCTCCCAGGAGTTGTAGAGGACCTTGCGCGGCCGGTCGATGCGCTCGCCGGTCAGGTGGCGCTCGTAGCGGTGCCACACGCGGGCCAGGCCGTCGAGGCCGTCCGGGCTGAAGGCGCAGGCCAGCCGGGGCGTGACGAGGGTGGCACCGGGGGCGAGGCGGACGGCGCCCTCGTGCGGTACGCGGCCGGCGCGGACGCGTACGGCGCCGCCGGGCTCGGCGTCCGCGGTGATCCGCCAGTTGCCGGACCACTCCAGGGCGATGCCGTAGGTGGGGGTGGGTCCCTCGGCGGGAGCGGCGGCGTCCTGGACGGCGAGCCAGGGGTGGTAGGCGTGCCCGGCCGAGCCCTGGGTGCTCTCCATCTCGAAGCGGCCGCGCTCCAGCTCGACGTCCTTGAGCTGGAACTCCTGGGACCACTGCCCGGAGAGGTAGCTGAGCCGTGAACCACCCTGGACGGGCACGTTGACGGCGGCGGAGTCGAAGCGCTCCAGGCGCACCTCCTGCTCGCCCGTGCAGGTCAGCTCCGCCCAGCGCAGGACGACATCGGTGCCGGGCACCGTCTCGTAGTGCAGCGTCGTGCGCAGCCCGAGGACGTCGTCGGAGAACTCCAGGCGCAGCGCCCGGTCGCCGTCCTGCGTGGCGCCGGTGAACCGCCACCAGCTGCCGCGGTCGCCGCCGGGGCGGGAGGCGATCAGGTCGGCGCCGGTGAACGGCCGCAGACCGTACGGGATGTACTCGGCCGGGGCCGCGTCGGCGGGGGTGATGAAGTGGGTGCGGCGCGACCAGTCCAGGGGCGACGGCCCGTCCTCGGCGCCGTGCGGCCCCCAGGCGGCGAGTTCGGCCCAGCGGCCGTCGCCGCCGAGGGTGACGGCGTAGGTGGTGGTGTCGGTGCGCAGCAGCCACCGGTCGTGCGTGGTCACTTGACGGCTCCGAGGTTGAGTCCGGCCACGAAGTGGCGCTGGAAGCTGAGGAAGACGGCCACGGTCGGGGCGGCGGCGATCACCGAACCGGCCGCGATGACGTTCCACATGGAGACGTACTGACCTTGCAGTCCGATGAGGGACGCGGTGATGGGCATCTGGCTGTCGGTGCGCAGCACCGTGATGGCCCACAGCAGGTCGTTGAAGATCCAGGTGAACGACAGGGCGCTCAGCGCGGCCAGCGCCGGCCGGGCCAGCGGCAGGATGATCCGCCAGTAGATCTGCCAGGGACCGGCGCCGTCGATGACGGCGGCCTGCTGGATCTCGCCGGGGATCGCCCGCATGAAGCCGTGCAGCACGAAGACGTAGAAGCCGACGCCGAAGCCGACCTGCACGCCGATCAGGGCGTACAGCTGGTCGTAGATGCCGAGTACTTCGCTCAGTTTGGAGACCGGGATCAGCAGGATCTGCGGGGGCAGCAGGTTGCCGCCGAGCATGAGCAGCAGCAGGACGCGGCGGAACGGCAGCTCGTAGCGGCTGAGCGCGAAGGCGGCCATGGAGGCGAGGCCCAGTGACAGCAGCACGCTGGGGACAGTGACCACCATGCTGTTGATGAGGGCGCGCTGCTGCCCGCCGTCCACCCACGCCTGGCGGAAGCCGTCCAGGGTGAAGGAGTGCGGCCAGCTCCCGACGCCGTGCGCGGCGATGTCGTCGAAGGTCCGGGTGCTGGTGACCAGGACGAGGACGATCGGCAGCAGCCACAGCGCGGACAGCAGGCCCGCGGTGAGATGGAAGCCGGTGGTGCGCAGGGCGCGGCCGCCCAGGAGGGACCGACGGGGCGCCGCCGGGACCTTGGCGGTCTCGCCGTCGCGGCCGGCCGGGTCCTTGACGCTCACGGCGGTGTGGGTGGCGGTCATCAGTCGGCCTCCCGGAAGGCGCGCACGAGGTAGCTCGCGATGACGCCGAAGGCCAGCACGAAGATGACGACGGCGAGCGCGGAGCCGTATCCCAGGCGCAGGGACTGGAACGCGGTGGAGTACATGTAGGTGCTCAGCAGTTCGGAGGAGTGGTACGGGCCGCCGCGGGTGAGCGCCCACACCACGTCGAACGAGCGCAGCGAGTCGATCACGATCACCGACAGGACGACGGCGTTGACGCTGCGCAGCTGCGGCAGCGTGATGTGCCGGAACTGCTGCAGGCGGGTGGCGCCGTCGACCTTGGCCGCCTCGTACAGCACGGGGTCGATGCCCTTGAGGCCGGCCAGGTACAGCACCATCACATAGCCGACCTGGCGCCACAGCGCGGGCACGATCACCGCGTAGAAGGCCGTGTCCTGGTCGGCGAGCCAGGCGTGCCGCCAGCTCCCGAGGCCGACCGCCTCCAGCACGTTGTTGATCAGGCCGTCCGGCTGGTACATGGCCTGCCACACCAGGGCGGTCGCCACCAATGAGAAGACCACCGGCAGGAAGAGCGCCGCCCGGTAGAACCCGATGCCGCGCCGCTCCTGCTGGAGCAGCAGCGCGGCACCGAGTCCCAGGGCGGCGGAGAGCCCGCCGAAGAGCAGCAGCCACAGCACCGTGTTGATCGCGGCAGTGCGGAAGACCGCGTCGTGCACCATCTCGCTGAAGTTGTCGAGGCCCACGAACTGCGGGGCGGCCAGCCCGTCCCAGGAGGTCAGGGAGAGGTAGAACCCCTGGAAGGCCGGCCAGAAGACCCAGAACGCCTCGACGAGCAGCGGGATGAGGACGAGGGCCAGGACCACCGGGGGCACCCGAGTGGCCCTGGACCGTCGTGTGGAGCCGAACAGCGCCATTGTCACTGGCTCCAGATCTTCTGTGCGCTGCGCTGCCACGTGGTGAGGATGGAGCCGATCTCCTTGGGCTTGGCCAGGTAGTGCACCAGCGCGGTGTCGGCGGTCGGCTGGAGGGCGTCGCTGGAGTCGCGGTTGAAGAACTGCGTCACGTCGGCGGCGCTCTCGATGAGCTTGCGGCCCTTGAGCACCAGGGGGGTGCCGGAGTCCTTGGCGTCCGGGTGCGTGGGCAGCGCGGTGCCGGAGGAGTTCTTGAGGTACAGCTCCTGCCCCTCGGCGGAGGCCAGGTAGCGCAGCAGCTCCTTGACGCCGTCGGTGCGCTTGCTGCGGGCGCTGGCGAAGTAGCCGTCGGTGGGCGCCTCCTCGGCGACGGGCACCTTCGGGTCGATGATGGGGAACTGGAAGAAGTCGATGTCGCCCAGGGCGTCCTTCGGTGCGGCGTCGGCGAAGAAGGTGCCGATGAGCATCATGCCCGTGCGGCCCTGGAGGAGGGCGGTGGTGGCGTCCTGGAAGGGGATCGCGGTGCCGTCGGGGTCGAAGTACGGGCGCGCCTCGTCCCACTTGTCGAAGACCTTGCGGACCTCGGGGTCGTCGAAGCGGTGCTTGCCCGCGAGGAGTTCGCGGTGGTAGGTGGCACCGTTGACGCGGATGTTGAGGTAGTCGAACCAGGCAGAGGCGACCCACGGGGTGTCGCCGCCGGCGCCGAGGCCGATCGGGTCGACGCCCTTGCTCTTGAGCTTGTCGCACAGGTCGAGGAACTCGTCCCAGTTCTTCGGCTCCTGGACGCCCCACTTGGCGAAGTTGGACTTCCGGTAGAACATGCCCCACCAGTAGTAGCTGGTGGGCACGAAGACCTTCTTGCCGCTGGAGGTCGAGGTGCAGAGCTTCTTCAGCGCGTCGGAGTAGCCGGACAGCTCGGGCTTGCCCCAGATGTCGTCCAGGTCGAGGAGCAGGTCCTTCTTCGCGTACGACTCGGCGACGGAGCCGGGGTACCAGGTGTAGATGTCCGGCGGGTTGGCCGAGGTGAGGTAGGTGGGCAGCTGCGTACGGAAGGTCTCCGACGCGACGGTGTTGAGCTCTGCCTCGGCGCCGCCGCGCTTGTTGAAGGCGGCCACGAGCTGCTGCATCGAGGTCTTCGCCTGCGGGGAGGAGAGGTTGGACTGCAGGGTCACCGGGCCGCCGGACTTTCCTCCGGAGGCGGACGGGCTCTGGGTGACGCAGCTGCTGAGCAGCGCGCCGGCGCCGACTGCGCCTGCTCCTACGAGGAATCTGCGGCGGGTGGCGTTGAAGGCGGTCATCTGTGCACTCCCTATGTGCCCACGGAACGGAGCTGAGGCCCCCTGACGGCCCGGCTCTGGGTGCGGCAGACACAGCCTGTCGCAGGGGTCCGCATGCCGTCAAGATTAATTAGTAATTTATTTTTCGAGAGGTGCGCCTCCGGCCGAACACGGCCCGGAGGCACACCCGTTGGTGCCGGATGGCACGGGTTGACGCAGGTGAAGCGGGGTGAAGCGGGGTGAAGCGGGGTGGAACGGGTTGGAGCGGGATCAGGGATCGACCACGTCCGCGGCATGTATCGCCGGAACCGCCGACCCGACCAGGACAGCGGCGCCGAGCGCCGCCGCGGTCTGCCGCAGTCGCGCCGTCCTTGCACGATGCGAAGCCACTGATTTCTCCCGAGAGTTGGGGATACGAAGCACCCCGCTCCAGTCGTGCCGGGCGCCGGTGCCACGGCGGAAACTGTGGCCGGACCCCCGAAGCCTGTCAATATTAATTGCTAATTAACTTAAAAACGCGATCTTCCGGTGATCTGACCGGCGTTCCCGCACCCGGGTTCCGTAGGATGCGGCGATGCCCACACCCCGTCCGCGCCTGGTCGCCAGCGATCTCGACGGCACGCTCCTGAGGAACGACGGCACGCTCTCCGCCCGCACGCTGGGCGCTCTGCGCTCCGCCGCCGGCGCGGGCGCCGAGGTCGTACTCGTCACCGCCCGGCCGCCCCGTTACCTCGACGCGCTCGCGGCCGCCACCGGGCTCACCGGGACCGCGGTGTGCGGCAACGGCGCGATCGTGTATGACATCGGCAGCCGCACCGTCACGGCGTCCACCCCGCTCCCCGTCCCCGTCGCCCGCAAGACGGCCGCCGCCCTGCGGGACGCGTCGCCCGGAATCGGCTTCGCCGTGGAGACGGGCCATCTGCTGCGCTGGGCCCCGGGGTACGGACACCACCTGCCCGAGGACGCCGCTGCCGAGGTCGCCGTCGGGTCGCTCGCGGAACTCTGGGTGACCCCGGATCCCGTCGTGAAGCTGCTCGCGTGGTCACCCGCGCTCGACGCGGACGCCCTGCTCGCCGTCGCGGAGCACGCCGCGGGCGGCCAGGCGCAGTTCACCCATTCCGGGGGCCGGGGCCTGCTGGAGGTCAGCGCCCACGGCGTCACGAAGGCGGCCGCCCTCGCGGACCTGTGCGCGGCCCGCGGCATCCCGGCCGCGGAGGTCGTCGCCTTCGGCGACATGCCCAACGACCTGCCGGTTCTGACCTGGGCGGGCACGGCCTGCGCCGTCGCCAACGCGCACCCGGCGGTGCTGGCCGCGGTGCGCACGCACACGGCGTCCAACGAGGACGACGGCGTGGCCCGCGTCCTGGAGCGGCTCTACGGGACGAATCCGCCGGGGCGTTGACACGGAGTCCGGTCCGGACCCACACCGAGCCGGTCCGGGGGGCGATGTCCGAGCCCTGTGCGACCGTCACGGCATGGCCTCCACCCGCCGCGGACGCGGCAGCACGACGACCGGACAGCCCGACGGCTCCTCCGCGGAGAAGAGCACGCCCCCGCACGCCGCGCCGGGCGCCGCACCCTATGTGGACCCGCGCGTCGTGGGCGACGGGGCTCCGCACCACCCGGAGAACACCGTGCACCGCCGCTTCGGTGAGGCGTCGGCCGCCGCAGAGGGGGCGCTACGACAGGGGATTCCGCACATCGAACCGGACCCGAAGCGGCCCTGATCCGGAACAGATCCGGAACAGAGTCGATCGCCCCGGCCGTGGCACGCGCGACCGCGGCACCGGCCAGGTGCCCCCGGGGTCACTCCGCCCCGCCGGCCTCCTCCGCCGCCTCGCGCAGCGCGTCGAGGACCGGACGCAGCAGGGGGTGCTCCTCGGCGCCGCGGCGCACGGCGGCGAAGACGCGGCGGGTGGCGACGACGTCGTCGACGGGGCGGACGGCGACCCCGGACAGGTCCATGTCGCGCAGGGCACTGCGGGGGACGAGCGCCACGCCCGCGGCCGCGGCCGCGAGGGCGACGACGGCGCGGAAGTCGTCGGAGGAGTGCTCCAGGCGGGGCTGGAATCCGGCGTACTCGCAGGCGAGGACGACCACCTCGTGGCAGGGGTTGCCGGGGTAGGGGCCGATCCAGGTCTCGTCGGCGAGGTCGGCGACGCGGACGGTGCCGGTCGGGGCGCCGGCGAGCCGGTGGCCGGCCGGCAGGACGGCGTCGAAGGGCTCGGCGTACAGCGGGACGCGGGAGAGCCGCTGGTCGTCGGCGCCGGGGCCGCCGCGGTACTCGACGGCCACGGCTATCTCCGCGCGCCCGTCGAGCACCATGGGCAGCGACTCGTCGCCCTCGGCGTCGCGGACCCGGACCCGGATGCCCGGGGCGGTGCCGCCGAGCGCGGCGATGGCCGGGGCGAGCACCAGCGAGATGCCGGTGGCGAAGGAGGCCACGGTCACCTCGCCGGCGGCGCCGGAGGTGTACGCGGCCAGCTCGGCCTCCGCGCGTTCGAGCTGGGCGAGCACCGCGTTGGCGTGTGTGAGCAGGATCTCCCCGACGGGGGTGAGCTGGACCCCGCGGCCGCCGCGTTCCAGCAGCCGGTGGCCGGTCTCGTTCTCCAGCGCCGCGAGCTGCTGGGAGACCGCGGAGGGGGTCAGGTACAGCGCGGCGGCCGCGGCGGTCACCGTACGGTGGTCCGCCACGGCCCGCAGGGTCCGCAGCCGTCGTGCGTCAATCACCCATTCATCCTGCCAGGGCCTCGCGCGCGGCGATGAACGCGTTCACCGCCTTCTCGACGTCCGCGGTGGAGTGGGCGGCCGACAGCTGGACCCGGATGCGGGCCTTGCCGTGCGGCACGACGGGGTACGAGAAGCCGATGACGTAGACGCCGCGCTCCAGCAGCAGCTCCGCCATGCGGCCCGCCTCCGAGGCGTCGCCGATCATGACCGGGGCGATGGGGTGCTCCCCGGGGAGGATCTCGAAGCCGGCCTCGGTCATGCGGGAGCGGAAGAGCGCGGTGTTCTCGGCGAGGCGGGTGCGCAGTTCCTCGGAGTCCTCGATCAGGTCCAGGACCTTGAGGGAGGCGGCGGCGATCACCGGGGCGAGGGAGTTGGAGAACAGGTACGGGCGCGAGCGCTGGCGCAGCAGCGCGACGATCTCCGCGCGGGCCGCGACGTAGCCGCCGGAGGCACCGCCGAGGGCCTTGCCGAGGGTGCCGGTGATGATGTCGACCCGGTCCATCACGCCGTGCAGGGCGTGGGTGCCGCGGCCGCCGGGGCCGGTGAAGCCCACCGCGTGGGAGTCGTCGACCATGACCATCGCGTCGTAGCGGTCGGCGAGGTCGCAGATCTCGTCCAGCGGCGCGATGTAGCCGTCCATCGAGAAGACGCCGTCGGTGACGATGAGGCGGCGGCGGGCGTCGGACGCCTCCTTGAGGCGGGCCTCCAGCTCGGCCATGTCGCGGTTGGCGTAGCGCAGGCGGCGGGCCTTGGACAGCCGGATGCCGTCGATGATGCTGGCGTGGTTGAGCGCGTCGGAGATCACGGCGTCGCGCTCGTCGAGCAGGGTCTCGAAGACACCGCCGTTGGCGTCGAAGCAGGAGCTGTAGAGGATCGTGTCCTCCATGCCGAGGAAGGCGGACAGCCGGGCCTCGAGCTCCTTGTGGACCTCCTGGGTGCCGCAGATGAAGCGGACGGACGCCATGCCGTAGCCCCAGCGGTCCAGGGCCTCCTTGGCGGCGGCGGTGACCTCGGGGTGGTCGGCGAGGCCGAGGTAGTTGTTGGCGCAGAAGTTGAGCACGTCGCCGGGCAGGCCGCCGGAGGTGACGGCGACGGAGGCGCTTTGCGGGCTGCCGATCACGCGCTCGGGCTTGAACAGGCCCGCCTCGCGGATCTCGTCGAGGGTGGTGCGCACGTCGTCGCGGACGGAGTCGAACATCGGGGATCTCCCTGGAAGGTGCGTGGGTGCGGGTGGGCCGTGACTCGGCGGGTCCTGAGGTCCCGGAAGGGGTCAGGACGTCCAGTCGAGGACGACCTTGCCGCAGCGTCCGCTCGCGGCGTCGTCGAAGGCGGCGTCGAAGTCCCGGTAGGAGTAGCGTCCGGTGACCACGGGGGCGATGTCGAGGCCGCCCTCGAGCAGCACGGACATGGCGTACCAGGTCTCGAACATCTCTCGGCCGTAGATGCCCTTGATGGTGATCATCGACGTGACGATCTTGGCGAAGTCGACGGAGAAGTCCTCCGAGGGCAGGCCGAGCATCGCGATGCGCCCGCCGTTCGTCATGTTGGCGATCATGTCGCGCATGGCCTCGGGGCGGCCGGACATCTCCAGGCCGATGTCGAAGCCCTCGCGCAGGCCGAGCTCGCGCTGGCCGTCGGCGATGGTGGTCTCCGCGACGTTGAGGGCGAGGCTGACACCGACCTTGCGGGCGAGCTGCAGGCGGTACTCGCTGACGTCGGTGATGACGACGTTGCGGGCACCGGCGTGCTTGGCGACGGCGGCGGCCATGATGCCGATCGGGCCGGCGCCCGTGATCAGCACGTCCTCGCCGACCAGCGGGAAGGACAGCGCGGTGTGCACGGCGTTGCCGAAGGGGTCGAAGATCGCGGCGATGTCGAGGTCGACCGGGACGCGGTGCACCCACACGTTGGACGCGGGCAGGGCGACGTACTCGGCGAAGGCGCCGTCGCGGCCGACGCCGAGGCCGATCGTGTTGCGGCACAGGTGGCGGCGGCCGGCCAGGCAGTTGCGGCACTTGCCGCAGACGAGGTGGCCCTCGCCGCTGACCCGGTCACCGGGCTTGATCTCGTCGACGTCCGCGCCGACGGCCGCGACCTCGCCGACGAACTCGTGGCCGAGCACCAGCGGGGTGCCGACGGCCTGCTGCGCCCAGCCGTCCCAGGCACGGATGTGCAGGTCGGTGCCGCAGATCCCGGTCCGCAGCACCTTGATGAGGACGTCCCCGGGACCGATCTCCGGCTCCGGGACGTCCCGCAGCCACAGGCCGGGCTCGGCCTTCTCCTTCACCAGTGCCTTCACTCTTGCCACTCCTGCCGAGAGACGATGCGACCCGGCCCGCGCGGGGGAACGCGGGCCGGGCACGGGGGAGCCCGGGGCGGAGCGGCGGCGCCCGTCGGCGCCGGCTCGCGCGATGCGCCGGGCAGACCACAATCTGCCCGGCTTCGAGCGTTCAGTCCATCGATCTTTTCTTAAGCTCGGCAACAGCGCAGCTTCACGCTCCGCCGCAAGAGTGGCGCGGGCGGTTCAGCGCGGGGCCAGCGCGGCCAGTTCCCTGGTGATCGCATCGGTGTCCTGGAACGTCAGCCCGAGGCGGGCGACGTGCTTCCAGCGCACGATGCCGTCGGCGTCGACGATGAAGACCGAGCGCTTCAGGCCGAGACCGGGCATCTGGATCCCGTAGGCCTTCACCACCGAGCGGTCGGTGTCGGCGAGCAGCGGGAAGCGCAGGTCGCGCTTGCGCGCGAAGTGCTCGTGGCTGTCGAGGTCGCTGAAGTTGATCCCCCACACCGCCGCCCCGAGGTCGCGGAAGCGGTCCAGGTCCGAGGTGTACGAGCACAGCTGCTTGGTGCACACCGCCGAGTCGTCGCCGGGGTAGAAGGCGAGCACGACAGGGGCGCCGCGGTGCGCCGACAGGGAGTACTCGCCGCGCTCGGCGGCGCCGTCGTCGGCGAGCAGGACTCCCTGGAGCGTGAAGTCGGGGGCGGGGGCGCCGATCTCGGGCACGGGCATGGCGGGTCCTCTCCTACGGGGGTCGGGCTCGGCGGCTCTCGCCGTGCGCCGGTGTCGGGAACAACGATACAGAACGTTCGTTCTTGCCGAGACGCTACGCCCCGCCGTCCGCTACCGTCAAGGACATGAGCGCCCCGCCCGCCGTTCCCCTCGCCACGTCCGCCGCCCCGGACGCCCCGCCGCGCGAGCGGATCCTCGCCACCGCGGCCCGGCTGTTCTACGCCGAGGGCATCCACGCCGTGGGCATGGACCGGATCGTCACCGAGGCCTCGACCACCAGGGCCACGCTCTACCGCCACTTCGTGGGCAAGGAGCAGCTGGTCCTGAGCTACATCCAGAGCACGGACGAGCAGATCCGCGCCCTCAGCTCCGCGGCCCTGGAGGGGCTCGACCCGCGGGAGGCGCTGCGCGCCGTGGCGGGCGCGCTCGGCGACCAGCTGTGCGCGCCCGGTTTCCGCGGCTGCCCGTTCCTCAACGCCGCCGCCGAGTACCCGGACCCGGCGGACCCCGTCTCGCGGGCCATCGTGGCCCACCGGCACTGGCTCCGGGATCTCGTCGCCGGACTGCTCGCGGAGGCGGGTGCCCCGGAGCCCGCCGAGGACGCGGCGACGCTGATGATGCTGCGGGACGGCGCGATGATGACCGCCGCCCTCGGCGACGCGGACACGGTCCGCGTCTCCCTGGAGCGGGCGATTCGGCGGCTCCTGACCTCGGCCGGGGTGGGGTGAGCGCTCCGGCACGGCGCGTCGGCCCGTGCGGCCGACGGCTCGTCGCCGAGACGGCGAGGGGCGGGCGCCGCAACGCGTGAGACGGGCGGGGACGCATCCCGTCGGCGCCCATGCGGCCCGGATCGCCCGCGGCGCACGGCCGGCGGCGCCACGCCGTGACGAACCGCCTTCGACCGCCTCCGGCGTGAGCCGTACGGGGCCCACGGCTCCCGTGACGCGCGAGGCCGTACGGTCACCGGCCCGTGCCGGTTGACGGCTCGCCTCGCACGGCGGCCGCGCGGCACGACACGGCCCCGGCCGCACGGGCCGCGGCCACCAAGCGGCGCTTCCGTGACCGCGCGGCCGGGATCAGCCGGCGTGGGTGGAGAACAGGCCGCCGGTCGGGCCCTGCTTGTCGCCGCCCTGGGCCTTCTTCAGTGCGTTGGCCAGGCCCTCGATGGTCATGGACTGCAGGATGACACGCCCGTCGCCCTCCAGCGTCGCCAGCGACAGCCCCTCCCCGCCGAAGACGGCGTTCATGATCCCTTGCCGGTTGAGGCCGCCGATGCGCTGCACGCCGTAGCGGACGCCGTCCTCGAAGGCGACGATGCAGCCGGTGTCGACCTCGATGCGGCCGCCGAAGTCGGCGGGGTTGAGGTCGATGAAGTTGCCCGCGCCCGCGATGATCACCGTGCCGCGACCGGTGAACTTCTCCAGGATGAAGCCCTCGCCGCCGCTGGTGCCGGTGCGGCCGCCGTGGAAGGCGATGCCGAAGTCGACGGTCGACTCGGCGGCCACAAAGGCGTCCTTCTCCGCGTACCAGGCGCGCGATCCGTCCAGTTCCAGGGCGCGCATCTCGCCGGGCAGGAAACCCGCGAAGCCCACGGTGCCCTCGCCGCCGCTCGCGCTGAAGTACTGGAAGGCGATGCTCTCGCCCGCGATCATCCGCTGGCCGACCTGCATCGCCGTGCCCATCGCCTGCCGCAGCATGCCGCCCATGCCGCCGCCCGCGCCGCCGCCCTGGGGCTGGGCCTGGCCGCCGGGGCCGGACAGCCGGGTGTCCATGCTCACATTGGCGGTCTTGAAGAGGAACTTCCCCGCCTCGCAGTAGACGGTCTGTCCTGGCTGGAGGGTGCACACGGCCATCTGCATGGCGTTGCCGACGATCTGCTGCTTGAGGGTCACTGCGGTACTCCGGGTGGTCTCGGGACGCTCTCGTTCAGACGGATGTACCCGACAACGAACGACCCGGACGTTTCGGTTCCGCTTGCTCCTCGGCCCGCGGCGCGGGGGCGGGCGGCCGGCCGCCCGCGTCGAGGAAGCGGGCGAGCGGCAGGGTGGCGGCGCCGACCGTGACGGCGTCCGTCCCGAGCCTGCCCAGCTCGATGGAGGTCTGGGCGCAGGGATGGTGGAGCGCGTACGCCGCGGTGGCCTCGCGGACGGCGGGCAGCAGGCGGGGGCCGATCATCAGGCCGGTCCAGCCGGAGAGCACGATGCGCTCGGGGTTGAAGAGGTTGACGAGGTCGGCGATGCCGGCACCGAGGTACTCGGCGGCCTCGTCGAGCAGCGCGACGGCGGCGGCGTCGCCGGCCTCGGCGGCGTCGAGGAGCGCGGCGATCGCGGACTCCTCGCTGCCGCCGGTGGCAGCGCCCCAGCGCTCGATGAGCGCCTCGGCGCCCACGTAGGCCTCCAGGCACCCGAGGGCGCCGCAGCGGCAGCGCCGGCCGCCGACCTGGAGGGTGGTGTGGCCCCACTCCCCCGCGCTGCTGCTGGCGCCGCGGTACGGCTTGCCGTCGGCGACCACGCAGGCCCCGACCCCGGAGCCGAGCAGGGCGATCACGGCGTTGCGGGCACCGCGGCCGGCGCCGAACCACATCTCGGCCTGGCCGAGGGTCTTGGCGCCGTTGTCGATGTGCAGCGGCAGGGACGTGCCCTCGGCGAGCAGCGCGCCCAGGGGGACGGCGTCCCAGTCGATGGTCTGGCCGTGGACGACCGCGCCCGCGCCGCCGGTGCCCTGCTCCACGATGCCGGGGACGCCGATGCCCACGCCGAGCACGAGGGCGGGATCGACCCGGCTGTCCTCCAGGACGGCGGACAGGCCGTCGAGGATGAGGCGGACGACCAGGGCGACGTCGTGGCCGCTGTCGGCCAGCGGGCGGTCGGTGGAGGAGAGCTCCGCGAGGGCGAGGTCGAAGAGCGTGACGCGGACACGGGTCTCGCCGACGTCGACGCCGATGAGGAAGCCGTGGCGGGGGGCGACCTTGAGCATGACGCGGGGACGTCCGCCGTCGGACTCGACGGAGCCGGCCTCCTCGACGACGCCGTCGGCGATCAGTTCGGCCACGACGTTGCTGATGGAACCTGTGCTCAGTCCGGTGTCCCTCGCCAACTCCTGACGGCTGAGGGGTCCTTCGAAGTACAGGTGGCGCAAGAGCGCCGAACGGTTGCCCCGCCGCAGGTCGCGTACGGTCCGCTTGCCTCGGTCTGCCATGGTGCTCCCTCCCCGGCTGAATCTATCGCTGCGCCAAGTCTTGACGCCAGGTTTTCTCAGACGTTAAATCACGCCTTGAATTAAGGCGTGACGTTCTTCACTTCCCGAAGGCACCCACCCTGGAGAGGGATCCCCGGTCATGCACATCACCCGTACCACGGCCGCCGTGACGCTCGCGGCCGCGCTCATCGCCTCCGCCACCGCGTGCGGCGGCGGCTCCTCGACCGACGGCAGCGGCAACGGCAGCCCCAAGGAGCTCACCTACTGGGCCAGCAACCAGGGCGCCAGCATCGAGGCGGACAAGGCGACCCTGACGCCCGAGCTCAAGAAGTTCGAGAAGCAGACCGGGATCAAGGTCAAGCTCGAGGTCATCCCCTGGTCCGACCTGCTGAACCGGATCCTCGCCGCCGCCACCTCCGGCCAGGGCCCCGACGTCCTCAACATCGGCAACACCTGGTCCGCCTCCCTGCAGGCCACCGGCGCCCTGCGCCCCTTCGACGCCAAGGCGTTCGAGGCCATCGGCGGCAAGGACCGCTTCGTCTCCTCCGCGCTGGGCGCGACGGGCGCCGAGGGCAAGGACCCCGCCGCGGTCCCGCTGTACTCGCTGGCGTACGGCCTCTACTACAACAAGAAGATGTTCGCCGACGCGGGCATAGCCAACCCGCCCGCCACCTGGGACGAGCTCGTCGCCGACGGCAAGAAGCTCACCAAGGGCGGCAAGTACGGCCTCGCCGTCGAGGGCGGCAACCTCTCCGAGAACGTCCACCACGCCTTCGTCTTCGGCAAGCAGCACGGCGCCGACTTCTTCGACGCCTCCGGCAAGCCGACCTTCACCACGCCCGAGGCGGTCGCGGCCGTCAAGCAGTACATCGACTTCATCGCCAAGGACAAGATCGCGGCCCCCGGCAACGCCGAGTACGCCGCCAACCAGTCCGTCGCCGACTTCGCCACCGGCAAGGCCGCCATGCTGCTGTGGCAGGCCGCCGGCTCCTCGCTGAAGTCCCACGGCATGAAGCCCGAGGACTACGGCGTCGCCCAGGTGCCGTTCCAGGCCGCGGGCGCCTCCGGCGACACCGCCGTGAACTCCATGGTCGCGGGCATCAACCTGGCGGTCTTCAAGAAGACCGACAACGTCGACGGCGCGCTGAAGTTCGTGAAGTTCATGACCAGCGACGACGAGCAGAAGATCCTCAACGGCACCTACGGCTCGCTCCCGCCGGTCAAGGCCGCCCAGTCCGACCCGGCCTTCGCCACCCCGGACCTGAAGGTCCTCGCGGACGCGCTGGCCAACAGCGCGGCGCCGCTGCCGCAGGTCGCCAACGAGAGCCAGTTCGAGACCGCCGTCGGCACCGCGATGAAGGACCTGTTCGCCGACGCCGCCGCCGGGAAGCCGGTCACCACCGACAGCGTCAAGGCCGCCCTCGAAAAGGCCCAGCAGCAGATGCCGGCGTCGTGAGCGTGAAGGAACCGATGACCGCCACCGTGCCGCCCGTCCGGCACAGCTCCAAGACGCCTTCCCCCGGCGGCCGACCGGCCGCCGGGGGGAGGGCCCCGCGCTCGCGGCTGCGCCTGCCGGCGCGGCTGCGGCGCGCGTCACTCCCGTACGTCCTGCTGCTGCCGGCCCTCGCGCTGGAACTGCTCATCCACCTGGTGCCGATGGTCGTCGGCGTGGTGATGAGCTTCAAGGAACTCACCCAGTTCTTCATCAGCGACTGGTCGGCCGCCCCCTGGAAGGGCCTGGACAACTACCGCGTCGCGGTGGACTTCAACGCCCCGGTCGGCGAGGACCTGCTCAAGTCCTTCCTCGTCACCTGCGAGTTCACGGTGCTGGCGGTCGGCCTGTCCTGGCTGTTCGGCACCGCCGCCGCGATCCTCATGCAGGACGCCTTCCGCGGCCGCGGACTGCTGCGCGCGGTCTTCCTCGTGCCCTACGCGCTGCCGGTCTACGCCGCCGTGATCACCTGGTCGTTCATGTTCCAGCGGGACACCGGCATGATCAACCACGTCCTCCACGACCAGCTGCACCTCACCGACGGCCGGCCCTTCTGGCTGATCGGCGACAACAGCTTCTTCGCGCTGGTGACGGTGTCGGTGTGGCGGCAGTGGCCGTTCGCGTTCCTGTGCCTGATGGCCGGCCTGCAGAACATCCCGCGCGAGCTGTACGAGGCGGCGGCGATGGACGGCGCCGGGATCTGGCAGCAGATCCGCAGGATCACCCTGCCGTCGCTGCGCCCGGTCAACCAGGTGCTGGTGCTGGTGCTGTTCCTGTGGACGTTCAACGACTTCAACACGCCCTATGTGCTGTTCGGGCGGGCGGCGCCGGACGCCGCGGACCTGATCTCCATCCACATCTACCAGTCGTCCTTCGTGACCTGGAACTTCGGCTCCGGCTCGGCGATGTCCGTACTCCTGCTGCTGTTCCTGCTCGTCGTGACGGTGATCTACCTGCTCGCCACCTCCCTGAGGAGGAAGGATGCCTGACGTCCGCAGCCCCATGGCCGCGCCGCGCTCCTTCGTGTGGACCCGGCGGATCGTGCTGACCGTGCTGGCGGCCTTCGCGCTGGCGCCGGTGTTCGTCATGGTCGTCTCGTCGCTGAAGCCGCTGCAGGACGTGCAGGGCCCGTTCCGCTGGTTCCCCAGCGGCTTCACCCTGCGCCCGTACGCCGACATCTGGCACACGGTTCCGCTCGCCCGGTACTTCGTGAACTCGCTGCTCGTGGCGGGCGGGGCGACGCTCTGCTCGGTCGCGGTGGCGATCTTCGCGGCGTACGCGGTGAGCCGCTACGACTTCAAGGGACGCCGCTTCTTCTCGGTGACGATCCTGTCCACCCAGATGTTCCCCGGCATCCTCTTCCTGCTGCCGCTCTTCCTGATCTTCGTCAACCTCGGGAACGCGACGGGCATCGCCCTGTACGGCAGCCGCGGCGGCCTGATCCTGACCTACCTCACCTTCTCGCTCCCCTTCTCCATCTGGATGCTGGCGGGCTACTTCGACTCCATCCCCCGGGATCTGGACGAGGCCGCCATGGTCGACGGCTGCGGGCCGCTCGGCGCGCTGTTCCGGGTCGTCGTCCCGGCCGCCGTGCCCGGCATCGTCGCCGTGTGCGTCTACGCCTTCATGACGGCCTGGGGCGAGGTCCTCTTCGCCTCCGTCATGACCAACGACACCACCCGCACGCTCGCCGTCGGCCTGCAGGGCTACGCCACCCAGACCGACGTGTACTGGAACCAGGTCATGGCCGCCTCGCTCGTGGTGAGCGTGCCCGTGGTCGCCGGGTTCCTGCTCCTGCAGCGCTACCTCGTCGCCGGGCTGACCGCCGGCGCCGTCAAGTGAGCCCGACCGCTCCTCAGCTTCCCCCGAACGAAAGGCAGTCCGTGACCCTCGACCTCAGCGCCCTCCCCGACGGATTCGTGTGGGGCGCCGCGACGGCCGCGTACCAGATCGAAGGAGCCGTGGCCGAGGACGGCCGTGCGCCCTCCATCTGGGACACCTTCTCCCGCACGCCGGGGAAGGTCGCAAACGGCGACACCGGTGACGTCGCCTGCGACCACTACCACCGCGTGCCGGAGGACATCGCCCTGATGGGCCGCCTCGGCCTGGACGCCTACCGCTTCTCGATCGCCTGGCCACGCGTGATGCCGCAGGGCGGCGGGCCGGTCAACCCGGCGGGCCTGGCCTTCTACGACCGCCTGGTCGACGCCCTGCTGGAGGCGGGCATCACCCCCTTCCCGACGCTGTACCACTGGGACCTGCCGCAGGCCCAGCAGGACCGCGGCGGCTGGCCGGAGCGGGAGACCGCACTGCGCTTCGCCGAATACGCCTCCGTGGTGGCCGAGCGGCTGGGCGACCGGGTCACCCACTGGGCGACGCTCAACGAGCCGCTCTGCTCGGCCTGGATCGGCCATCTGCAGGGCGCGATGGCCCCCGGCCTGACCGACATCACGGCCGCCGTCCGCGCCTCGTACCACCTGCACCTGGGCCACGGCCTGGCGGTGCAGGCGCTGCGCGCCGCGATTCCGCACGCCCAGGTCGGCATCGTCAACAACCTCAGCCCCAGCGAGCCCGCCTCCGACCGGCCCGAGGACGTCGCCGCGGCGCTGCGCGCCGACGGCCACACCAACCGCTGGTGGCTGGACCCGATCCACGGCCGCGGCTACCCCGAGGACATGCTGGAGCTGTACGGGGTCGAACTGCCCATCCAGGCCGGCGACATGGAGACCATCGCCGCTCCGCTCGACTGGCTGGGCCTGAACTACTACTTCCGTGACATCGTTGCCGACGACCCGTCGGGGCCGGTCCCCCACACCCGCGCCCTGCGCGTCCCGGACGTCCGCCGCACCGCGATGGACTGGGAAGTGCACGCCGACGGCCTGGAGCGGCTGCTGCTGCGGCTGACCGAGGAGTACGGCGCCCGCAAGATCTACGTCACCGAGAACGGCTCGGCGTACGAGGACCGCGTCGGCCCCGACGGCCAGGTCCACGACCCCGAGCGCACCGCCTACCTGGAGGAGCACCTGGCGGCCTGCGCCCGCGCCGTGCGCGGCGGCGCCCCGCTCGCCGGCTACTTCGCCTGGTCGCTGCTGGACAACTTCGAGTGGGCGTACGGCTACGACAAGCGCTTCGGCCTCGTCCACGTCGACTACGAGACCCAGCGCCGGACCGTGAAGGGCAGCGGCCGCCGCTACGCCGACATCATCGCCGCCCACCGGCGCCGCGCCCGCAGCGCGGCCTGACCTCCCCGCCATCCCGTCTCCACCCCCCACACAGGAGATCCGCGATGCCCCACTCCCCCCACATCGGACGCCTGATCGCCGTGCTCGCGGCGGTCGCGGCGGCCTTCGCCGGATTAGTGCTCGCCGGACCGGGAGCGGCCGCCGCCACGGCCGTCCAGGTCACCATGACCACCACCTCCGACGGCAAGACCGTCGTCCGGGGCCTGCAGGAGCAGGCCCCGGCCGCCTTCGAGCCGGGCGACGGCAGCGGCGGCACGGTCGTCACGGTCGACCCCGCCGCCCGCTACCAGCCCTTCGAGGGCGGCGGGGCGTCCTTCACCGACAGCGCCGCCTGGCTGATGAACTCCTCCGGCGCGCTGTCGGCGGCCACCCGCGACGCCACCATGCGCAAGCTGTTCTCCCCCACGGAGGGCATCGGCCTGGGCTTCCTGCGCAACCCCGTGGGCGCCTCGGACATCGCACGCAGCCACTACACCTACGACGACACCTGCTGCGACCTGTCGGACTTCTCCATCTCCCGGGACCTGGCCGACGTCCTGCCGCTGACCCAGCGGGCACGGCAGCTCAACCCGGACCTGAAGGTCATGGCGGTGCCGTGGTCGGCGCCGGCGTGGATGAAGGACAACGGCAGGCTGACCCAGATGGGCCGGCTGAAGCCGGAGTACTACGGCATGTACGCGCAGTACTTCGTGAAGTACCTGCAGGCGTACGAGCAGCGCGGCGTCCACGTCGACTACGTCTCCGTCCAGAACGAGCCGCAGTGCTGCGGAGCGAACAGCAACTACCCCACGATGGAGTGGACCGGCGCCACGCTGCTGGACTTCACCAAGAACCACCTCTTCCCGGCGTTCCGTGCGGCCGGGATCACCACCAAGGCGCTGATCCACGACTGGAACCACGGGGACTGGAACACCACCGGCGCAGCCCAGCTCGCCGACGCCGCGCTGCGCGGCGACCCGCTCTTCGGCGGCGTCGCCTGGCACGGCTACGCGCCCACCCCGCCGGACTACGGGCTCGGCGGCACGATCCAGAACCAGTACCCGGGCGTGCCCCAGTACGAGACCGAGCACTCCGGCGGCACCTGGGTCGCCGACCAGCAGCTGGAGGACCTGCGCGACATCACCGGCTTCACCCGCAACTGGGCCCGCGCCTACGTGAAGTGGTCGCTGGCACTGGACCAGGCGATGGGTCCGCACGCGGGCGGCTGCGGCACCTGCACCGGGCTGATCACCGTGCACAACGGGGACGCGCGCAGCGGCCAGGTCGACTACACCGTCGAGTACTACACGATGGGGCAGCTGACGAAGTTCGTCCGCGCGGGCGCGGTCCGGATCGGCAGCAACGCCACGGACCCGGTGTGGAACACGGCCTTCGTCAACAGCGACGGGCAGCGGGTGCTGGTCACCCACAACTCCTCCTCGTCCACCCGGCAGATCACGGTCCGCGAGGCCGGGCAGCACTTCTCCTACAGCCTGCCCGCCCGCGCCACGACCACCTTCACCTGGTCCGGTGCCCCCACCGGCGGCGGGGGCGGCGACGGCATCAGCACCTCCGCCTGGTACCAGGTGACCGGCGCGGGCTCCGGCAAGTGCGTGGACGCCAAGGACCGGGGCACCGCCAACGGCACGGCCGTGCAGCAGTGGAGCTGCGTCGCCGGGCAGACCAACCAGCAGTGGCAGTTCCGCCCGACCGACGGCGGCTACTACCGGGTGGTCAACCGCGGCGCGACCGCCACCGAGCAGGTGTGGGACGTCACCGGCGGGTCGTCGGCGACGGGTGACTCCGTGCCGGTGCAGACCTGGCAGTGGTCCTCGGGCGCCAACCAGCAGTGGCGGCCGGTGCTCCAGGCGGACGGGTCGTACGTCCTCACCGCCCGGCACAGCGGCAAGTGCCTGGACGTCGCCGCCGCCTCGACGGCCGACGGCGCCCTGCTGCAGCAGTACACCTGCAACGGCACCGCCGCCCAGTCCTTCCGGCTGACGCCGGCGGGCTGACCGAATCCCGCGCGGCGCCGGCGTACGGGGCGAGGCCGGCGCCGCGCGGCACCAACCCCCCTCCGGGGCGCCGGGGCCCCGGAGGGGACCGCCTGGTGCGGCTCGTGCCCGCCCGCCGTCTCCTGAGGGCCGTCAGGCCAGGTCGTCCCAGCGGCGCGTGAGGTGGTCGGCGCCCGCCTCGGTCGGCGATCCCCACAGACGCAGGCGGGCGATGCCGCCGTCGGGGTAGGTCTCGACGCGCACGTGGGTGGCGGCGGGGGCGTCGACCACGAAGCGGTGCACGGTGTCCGGCCGCAGGCGCGTGCGCGGCAGGATCTCGAACCACGCGCCGTCTTCGCCGTCGCGGCCGAGCAGCGCGGCCCAGCCGGCGGCGTTGCCCTTGTAGTAGCCGGTGTCGAGCTCGACGGCGCGGATGACGCCCTGCGCGGCGAGGCGGTAGCGCGCCCAGTCGTGGCCCTTGTCGCGGCGGCGGCGGGTCTCCCAGCCGTCGCCCATGCGGCGGGACCTTCCGGGCAGGATCGGGTTGACCGGCGAGGAGTAGAAGCGGTCGGAGACGTCCTCGGCCGCGCCGCCGTTCTCCAGGGCGACCAGGTCGAAGGTGCCCAGCGCGGTCAGCCAGGCGGGGTCGGGCACGACCTCGCCGTGGACCCGCAGCCGCGCGATGCCGCCGTCGGGGAACTGCTTGAGCCGCAGGTGGGTGAAGCGGCGCTCCACGGCCACCTCGAAGCCGTTGGCGGCGTGGCCGCCGACGGCGGTGCGGGGCACGAGCCCGGTCCACTCCACGCCCTCGGCGAGCAGGTCCTCGGGCGCGGCGGACAGCGGCGCGGAGGTGGCCTCGACGGCGACCTCTTGGGGGTGGTTGCCGCGGAAGTGGGCGGTGTCCACCACCAGGCCGCGGACGACCCCGGGGGCGGCGAGGCGGATCAGCGCCCAGTCGTGGTCGGCGTCTGCGGGGTGCGGGCTGTCGGGGCCGGTGCCGCGCCGGCGGCGGGTCTCCCAGCCGTCCATGACCTGGCCCTTGTGCCCGAATTGCTCGGGCCGGAACTCCGGGCGCTCCGGGACGAGCAGGTTCTCCCGCTCGGCGAAGAACTCGTCGTTGGCGGCGATCACCCCGGCGCCCAGGCGCCGGTCGGCGAGGTCGACGAGGCCGGTGAACGGCAGGTCCGCGCCGCGGTAGTCGGCGTAGGGGTCCCCTCCGGGATACGGCTGGGCGGCGCCGGTGTACCGGGGTGTGGCAGTCACGCGTTCTCCCTTTCGATGAGGCGGCCGGAGGGGTGGGCCGGGGTGCCGTGGTCGGCGATCCGCTCGCCGCGCAGCCAGGTGCTCCGTACGACCCCCTGGAGGGTGCGGCCCGCGTAGGCGGTGACCTGGTTGCGGTGGTGGAGCGCCGCCGGGTCCACGGTGAAGCTCTCGTCGGGTGCCAGGACGGCGAAGTCGGCGTCGTGGCCGGGCACGATGGCGCCCTTGGTGGTCAGTCCGGCGAGGCGCGCGGGGCCCCACGCCATCCAGCGGACCACGTCGCCGAGTGTGGCGCCACGCCGGCGGGCCTCGGTCCAGATCGCGGGCAGACCGAGCTGGAGGGAGGAGATCCCGCCCCAGGCGGCGCCGAAGTCGCCGGTGTCGAGGCGCTTGAGGTCGGCGGTGGAGGGCGAGTGGTCGGAGACGACGCAGTCGACGGTGCCGTCGAGCAGCCCCTGCCACAGGGCGTCCCGGTTGCCCGCCTCACGGATCGGCGGGCAGCACTTGAACTGCGTGGCGCCGTCCGGGACCTCCTCGGCGGTGAGCGTCAGATAGTGCGGGCACGTCTCGGCCGTCAGGCGTACCCCGTCGCGGCGGGCGGCGGCGATCAGGGGCAGCGCCTCGGCGGAGGACAGGTGCAGGATGTGCACCCGGCAGTCGAGACGCCGGGCAAGAGTGATCAGCCCCTCGATGGCGGTGTTCTCTGCGGCGCGGGGACGGGAGGCCAGGAAGTCGGCGTACTTCGGGCCCGAGGGCGGCGGGGCGCCGTCGATGAGGCGGGCGTCCTCGGCGTGGACGATCAGCAGCCCGTCGAAGCGGGCGATCTCCCGCATCGCCTCCTCCAGTTCCGCCGGGCCGAGTTGCGGGAACTCGTCGACGCCGGAGGGCAGCAGGAAGCATTTGAAGCCGAAGACCCCGGCTTCGTGGAGGGGCCGCAGGTCCTTGGTGTTGCCGGGCACCGCGCCGCCCCAGAAGCCGACGTCGGTGTGGACCCTGCCGCGGGCGGTGGCGCGTTTGACCTCGAGGTGGGCAGTGGTGGTGGTCGGCGGGATGCTGTTGAGCGGCATGTCGACGAGCGTCGTCACACCCCCGGCCGCGGCGGCGCGGGTGGCGGTCGCGAACCCCTCCCACTCGGAGCGGCCGGGGTCGTTGATGTGCACATGAGTGTCGACCAGCCCCGGGAGCAGGGCGTCCGTGCCCAGGTCGACGAGGCGGGCGCCGGCCGGAAGTCCGGTCCCGTACGGCAGAACGGCGGCGATCCGGCCGCCCGCCACGGCCACGTCCGCGGGGCGCTCGCCCTGCGGTGTGACGACCCGTGGTGAACGGAGCACCAGCTCGATCCCGTCAGCGGCCTCGGACACGGGCTCCCCTTCCGCGGGCGTCTCACAGAAATTCAACGTTCTGTTGAAACGCATCTTCCGCTCGCGCGCGCGGCGCCGTCAACCCCCACCGCGAGCGCCCGGTGCGCCCCGGCAGTACAGTTGGAGGATTCCACGAAATGGAATGCGGTTTCCGCGCCCGCCGTCCGTCGCTTCGCACACGACCGCCCCGAACGGCGATCGCATGCCTGGTCAGGGCCGGTAGGCTGCACCATCACCACCGTCCGCCTGGGGAGGAAACGTGGCGTCAGACCGCGCCGGGGGCGTGCAGTCCCTCGAACGCGCCTTCGACCTGCTGGAGCGGATGGCCGACGCGGGCGGCGAGGTGGGCCTCAGCGAACTGTCCGCGAGCAGCGGGCTGCCGCTGCCCACGATCCACCGCCTCGTGCGCACCCTGGTCGACTGCGGCTACGTACGCCAACAGCCCAACCGCCGCTACGCGCTGGGCCCCCGGCTGATCCGCCTCGGCGAGAGCTCGTCCCGGCTGCTCGGCACCTGGGCCCGCCCGTACCTGGCGGAACTGGTCGAGGCCACCGGCGAGACCGCGAATATGGCACTCCTCGACGGCGACGAGGTCGTCTACGTCGCCCAGGTCCCCTCGCGGCACTCCATGCGGATGTTCACCGAGGTCGGACGGCGCGTCCTGCCGCACTCCACGGGCGTCGGCAAGGCGCTGCTGGCGTACGTGCCGCCGGAGGAGGTCCGGGCCCTGCTGGCCCGCACGGGCATGCCGGCCGCCACGGAGCGGACGATCGTCGACCCGGACGAATTCCTCGCGGAGCTGGAGCGCATCCGTACGCAGGGCTACGCAGTGGACGACAACGAGCAGGAGGTGGGGGTCCGCTGCCTCGCGGTCACCGTCCCCGACTCCCCCACGGCCGCGGCGATCTCCATCTCCGGTCCCGCCGGACGGGTCACCGAGGCGGCGACCGAGAAGATCGTGCCGGTACTGCAGGGCGTGGCGCGGCAACTGTCGGCCGCGCTGGCCGGCAACGGGACGCTCTGAGCGCGCTCGGCCTGCATGGCGGCGGGGCCTGTGGGTGGGCGCGGGTTCGTCTCGCGCCCTGCGGGCGCAAAGCGGCGGGCTGCGGACGGGAGGGTGGGGGCGACTCTCGTCCGGCGTGTGCGGGTGGGTGCGTGGCGGGGTTCAGGCTCCGGAGCGGGTCGGCTTTGCGGGTGGGCGCGGGTCTCGTTGCCGCCCGCGGGTATAGATGGCCGCTTCCACGCCATCGGTCAGTGGTGGGCGCGCCCGCCGTGACCTGCGTCTGCGGGTGATTCGGGGTGCTGTCGAGGGGGCCATGGGACATCGGGCTCGCTTTCGCCGACATAGTCGGCGGAACAGAGCCCGATCTTTGGGCCGGAGAAGATCGGGCCCGCTTTCGCCGACTATGTCGGCGAAACAGAGCCCGATCTCGGAAACCGACCTGCCGAACCCATGTCCTGTCGGGGAATCACCCGCAGACGCAGGTCACGGCGGGCGCGCCACCCACCAGGAGTAGGCGTGGAAGCGGCCATCTATACGCGCGGACGGCGACGAGACCGGCACCCGCGAACGACCGACCCCGCTCCGGCGCCTGAACCCCCGCCGACCACCCACCCGCACACCGCCACGACGGACCAGCCCCCCACCCTCCCCATCCGCAGCCCGCCGCCTTGCGACCGAAGGGAGCGAGACGGCGGGAAAGCCGACCAACCACCGGCACCACCGGCACCGCCACCCGATCACGGGAGAGGCGACGCGAGAGGCGATACGGGGCCACATCGGCACGAGGGCGGCCCGGGTGGTCGGGGACGGGCCGGCAGCGGTCGCCGTACGGACGTACGCGATCGGAAATGGGACGGCGTGCCGCCGGGGCGGCTTGACCTCGAGCCCACTCCAACATCTACCGTCGTCACGGTAGCGACCACGACCCCGAACGGGTGACCACCATGCAACTGGGCCTGCACCTCACCAAGTTCGATCACCCCGCGGGACCGGCCGGGCTCGCGCCCGCGCTGGCCGCGGCCGGCGAGGCCGCCGAGTCGGCCGGCGCGGGCTGGCTGTCGGTGATGGACCACTACTTCCAGATGGAGAACAACGGCGGGGCCGAGGCCGCGATGCTGGAGGCCTACACGACGCTGGGCTATCTCGCCGCCCGCACCACCTCCGTGCGGCTCGGCGTCCTCGTCACGGGGATCACCTACCGCCACCCCGGCCTGCTGGCGAAGATCGCGACCACGCTCGACGTGCTCTCCGGCGGCCGGGCGACACTCGGGCTCGGCGCCGCCTGGTACGAGCGCGAGCACCTGGGCCTGGGCGTGCCCTTCCCGCCGCTCGCCGAGCGCTTCGAGCGCCTGGAGGAGACGCTGCGGATCTGCCTGCAGATGTGGGACCCGGACGACAACGGCCCCTTCGAGGGCGCGCACTACCGGCTCGCCGAGACCCGCTGCACGCCGGCCCCGGTGAGCACGCCGCGCCCGGAGATCATGATCGGCGGCAGCGGCGAGCGGAAGACGCTGCGCCTGGTCGCCCGCCACGCGGACGCCTGCAACCTCTTCGCCTCCTCGCCCGCCGAGGTCGCGCACAAGCTGGACGTGCTGCGCGGGCACTGCGACGAGGCCGGGCGCGACTACGCGGAGATCCACAAGACCATGCTCTACGTCGGCGACTCCATCCGGGACGGCGACACCGACGCCTTCGTCGCCGACATGGCCGGTTACGCCAAACTCGGCATCGAGACGGTCATCGTGGTGCCGCCGGACGCCGAGCCGGCCGGCTGGATCGAGAGCCACTGCGCGCCGGCGGTCCCCCGGCTGGCCGAGCTCGGCTGACCTCCCTCGCGGGCATCCCGCGTCACTCGGGACGCGGGGTGCCGAACAGCTCGATCGCCCGCCGGACCTCGGTGAGGGCTCCGGACAGCGCGCTGACGGAACCCAGCGCGCCCGCGATCACCAGCAGGCCGCGGCGCAGCCGCGGGACGTCCGGTACGCCGGCGTCCGCGGCGGCGGCCAGGGCGGCGAGCTCGTCCTCGGCGATGTGCCGGTCAGGTAAGTTCGCCCGGTACCCGGCGAGTTCGCGGCGGCAGCGGGCGACCGCGGCCCGCAGGGCGGTGACCCTCGGGTCCAGGGCACCGTCGTCGTCCACCGCCGCACGCGCGGCCACGTCCTTCACCACTGATACGTCCCCCACAGGTAGGCCCCCGGTCATCGCCCATGGACGGCCGGCCCCATCCGGTCCGCCGTATCGGGGAGGACAGTAAACGCGACAGAGCGCTTCCCCCGCTATACGGAGAGCGAAATCCGCCGTAACTTCCTTCGCCGCGTGACGACTTGCCGACATTCACCCAACGTCCGGGGCCCCGGTCCGGTTCCAGTCCGCGAGCAGCCAGTGCCCGGCGCCGACGTGCCGCCAGCGGGCCATCGAGGCATGGGCCACGTACGCGCCGCCGGACGGCGGGGGGCCGAGCAGCCGGCGCAGCGCCAGAACGACGGCGTCGTGCGTGACGAGCAGCCGGACCGGGCCCGGGCCGGCTTCGGCGGCGGCCAGGAAGTCCCGGACGCGGGCCTCGACGTCCCCCGTCGACTCGCCGCCCGGTGGGCGGTACCCGGCCTCGCCCAGGCGTGCGCGCCGCCGCGCCTCCTCGGGGAAACGCTCGCGGACCCCTTCCGGGGTGATCAGTTCCAGCGCCCCCATGCCGCGGTCCCGGAGCCGTGCGTCGTAGCCGACGGGGAGCGGTGCGCGGCCGGCGGCGGCGTAGGCGTCCGCGACGGCGCTCAGGGTCTGCCGTGCCCGCCGGAAGGGCGAGCAGTGGGCGAGGCCCGGCGCCTCGGCGCCGGGCAGGGCGAGCAGCTCCCGGCCGAGCCTGACGGCCTGCTCACGGCCGAGCGGCGTCAGCGCCACGTCGGCGTCCCGGACCCCGTCCAGCGACACGCCACGGGCGAAGGCCGCGTTCGCCTCGCTCTCGCCGTGCCGTACGGCGATGATCCAGCTCGTCATGGCCGGTCCTTCCGCCCGCTCCCCTTCCACGGTATCCAGGGGGTGTGGAACGCGACGGGAGAACGGGCGCCGTCGCCGGGCTGCTGCTGGCGGCCGGCGGCGGCAGACGGCTGGGCGGCCGGCCGAAGGCCCTGCTGGAGTACGGCGGACGCCCGCTGGTGGAGCACGCCGCGCGGGTGCTGCGCGCGGGCGGCTGCGCTCCGGTGCACGTCGTGCTGGGGGCGGCCGCCGCGGAGGTGCGGCGGCGCGCCGCGCTGGACGGCTGCGCGGTGACCGTGAACCCGCACTGGGAGCAGGGCATGGGCTCCTCGCTCCGCGCCGGTCTGGAGGCCCTGGCGGACAGCGGCGCGCGGGCCGTCGTCGTGGCGCTGGTGGACCAGCCCGGGATCGGGGCCGCGGCGGTGGCCCGGGTGGCGGCCGCCTACGCCTCCCCGGAAACGCTCGCCGCCGCGGCGTACGACGGCAGGCGCGGGCATCCCATCCTGCTGGGCGCGGACCACTGGGCGGCGATCGCCGCGAGTGCGGTCGGGGACCAGGGGGCACGCTCCTACCTGAGACGGCACGAGGAGGCGATCGCACTCGTCGAGTGCGGGGACGTCGCGGTCCCCGCCGACATCGACACCCCGGACGACCTGCGGCTGCTGGCGGGACCGCCGGAGCCCCCCGCACCGGGTGCCACAAAACGTTGAAGTTCCACTATGCAAAAACTATGCTCCACGCAGCAGAAGCGCCCGCCCGGCCGGGGCGCCTCGCAGCCGTAACCCGCCCGGCCCGGCACCCCGTGCCAGGCCCGGGCGCGGTGGCCGCCCGGCTCCTCCGGCCGTACGGCACCCCTCATCGGCAAGAGGAGAGTCAGGTTCATGTCCGCACCAGGGCCCGCACCGCACGCCGTCGTCGCCGACACCGCACCCCCCGTCGAGCGCGCGGAGGAGGTGCTGACCGACGCGGCGCTCGCCTTCCTCGCCGAGTTGCACCGCCGCTTCGCGCCCCGCCGCGCCGAACTCCTCGCCCGGCGCAAGGACCGCCGCGCCGAGATCGCCCGCACCGGCACCCTCGACTTCCTCCCCGAGACCGCCGCCGTCCGCGAGGGCGACTGGCGCGTCGCCGACGCCCCCGCCGCACTCGAGGACCGCCGGGTGGAGATCACCGGCCCCACCGACCGCAAGATGACGATCAACGCCCTCAACTCCGGCGCCAGGATCTGGCTCGCCGACTTCGAGGACGCCTCCGCTCCCACCTGGGAGAACGTCGTCGGCGGCCAGATCAACCTGATCGACGCCTATGAGCGCCGCATCGACTTCACCTCCCCCGAGGGCAAGACCTACGCGCTCAAGGACGACGCGGAACTCGCCACCGTCGTCATGCGCCCCCGCGGCTGGCACCTCGACGAACGCCACCTGACCGTCGACGGCGAGCCCGTCCCCGGCGCCCTGGTCGACTTCGGCCTGTACTTCTTCCACAACGCGCACCGCCTCCTCGCCAAGGGCAAAGGCCCCTACTTCTACCTCCCCAAGACCGAGTCCCACCTCGAAGCCCGCCTGTGGAACGACGTGTTCGTCTTCGCCCAGGACCATGTGGGCGTGGCGCAGGGCACCATCCGCGCCACCGTCCTCATCGAGACGATCACCGCCGCCTTCGAGATGGACGAGATCCTCCACGAACTGCGCGACCACGCCTCCGGCCTCAACGCGGGCCGCTGGGACTACCTGTTCTCCATCGTCAAGAACTTCCGCGACGCCGGCGAACGCTTCGTGCTGCCCGACCGCAACTCCGTGACGATGACCGCGCCCTTCATGCGCGCCTACACCGAACTGCTGGTCCGCACCTGCCACAAGCGCGGCGCCCACGCCATCGGCGGCATGGCCGCCTTCATCCCCTCCCGGCGCGACGCCGAGGTCAACGCGGTCGCCTTCGAGAAGGTCAAGGCCGACAAGGACCGCGAGGCCGGCGACGGCTTCGACGGCTCCTGGGTCGCCCACCCCGACCTGGTGCCGATCGCCCGCGCCTCCTTCGACGCGGTGCTCGGCGACCGCCCGAACCAGAAGGACCGGCTGCGCGAGGACGTCCACGTCACCGCCGCCGACCTGCTGGCCGTCGACTCCCTGGAGGCCAAGCCCACCTACGAGGGGCTGCGCAACGCCGTCCAGGTCGGCACCCGCTACATCGAGGCATGGCTGCGCGGCCTCGGCGCCGTCGCCATCTTCAACCTCATGGAGGACGCCGCGACCGCCGAGATCTCCCGCTCCCAGATCTGGCAGTGGGTCAACGCCGGCGTCGTCTTCGCCGACAACGGCGAGAAGGCCACCGCCGAACTGGTACGCGCCCTGGCCGACCGCGAACTGGCCGCGATCCGCACCGAACTCGGCGAGCAGGCCTTCACGGCGGGCCGCTGGCAGCAGGCCCACGACCTGCTGCTGAAGACCGCCCTCGACGAGACCTACGTGGACTTCCTGACCCTGCCCGCGTACGAGCTGCTCGGCTGAGGACCACCCGCGGGCCCCGGCCGACACGGCCGGGGCCCCGCTGCGCCGCCGCCCGCGCCGGAGAAAAGACCACCCCCGGAGCACGGCCCGCTGGCATGATCGACGCCATGCCAGCACCACGCCCCCGCGCCATGAGGCCCGGCCCGTACCTCCCGGTGCACATCGGCGACGCGATCGCGCGGGCCGACCGATGCGCCCACCTCAAGGCCCGGAAGGGCGCCGCGCATGCCCTTTGACCACAACGACCACTACCACCGGCTGCTGCTGCGCCGGATCCCGCCCGGCGCCCTCACCGCACTGGACGTCGGATGCGGCACCGGCCGCTTCGCCCGCCGCCTCGCCGCCCGGGGGCTGCGGGTCGACGCGATCGACGCCTCACCGGAGGCCGTCACGGCGGCCGGGACCGCGCCCGGGATCACCTTCCGGGTCGCGGACGTGACGCGCGTGGAACTGCCCAAGGGCCACTACGACGTCATCACCTGCCTGGCCAGCCTGCACCACGTGCCGTTCTCCACCGTCACCGCGCTCCGTGCCGCCCTCGCCCCCGGCGGGGTCCTGCTCGTCCTGGGCTGCCACCCCGAACGCACCCCCGCCGACTGGGCGGTGAGCCTGACCGCCGTCCCCGTCAACGCCGCCGCCCGGCTCGCGGTCGCCGCCGCCGACCGGCTGCGCGGCCGCTCCCCCGAAGCCGTCCGGGCACCCGTACGGCCACCGACCACGCCCCTGCCGCAGATCCGCGCCGAGTCGGCACACCTGCTGCCGGGCAGCCGCCTCAGACGGCTGCTGTTCTGGCGCTACCTGCTGGTGTTCCGCAACGACACGGGAGGCTGAGACGGCACGCCGCCCCGCCCCCGTGCCGCTCAGGCCTGACCGGTGTCAAAGCGGCTGATCTTGCCCTCGTCCACGGTGAAGCGCCACTTGGTGCGCATCTCACCCCAGGCGTCGTTCCGGTAGTCCGCGATGAGGGTGAGTCCCGCGGAGTCCTGGGACTGGACGTCCATGTGGCCGTGGGACTCGAAGATCTCCCGCTCCGCCCACTCGTCGACGTTCCGGTCGGAACCGTCGTCGGACATCGTCGCGTTCTCGGCGAGCGCGGCGTGGAAGGCCTCCCGGTCCCCGGCGTTCACAGCCGAGACGAAGGCGCGGACGGCCGGCTCGTTGAGGGCGTCGGTGCGGATCATCGGTGCTGCTCCCTGTGCTCACGGATGGTGGCACCAGCCTCGCCCGAGCAGCCGTGCCGCGCTACCCGGGCCCGCGCCCGCCCCACCGGTTCACCCGGGAAGACCGCCACCGCTGGCACGGGAGCGGGACCGCGGGGACCCTGGACTCCAGCCCGGCAGCCCGGCGGCCCGAGAGCGACGGCAGGAGCACACCCGTGGGGAGAGAGGGCGAGGGCCGCACCGGCGAAGGACGCGATGTACTGGCCTACGTCCGCCTGCTGCCCGTCGTGCTGCTCGTCGGCGGCTTCCTGGTGGACTACGTGACCCCCGCCCAGTTCAGCGCCACCGCCTTCTACTCCGTCGCCCCGATGCTCGCGGCCCCCCTGATGTCCCTGACCGGCACCGCGCTGGTCGGGCTGGGCGCGATCGCGGCCGACGCGGGCATCCTCAGCCACTTCGGGCTCATCGGCGGCCCGGGCGGCATCAGCGAACTGATGTCGATCAGCGCCGTCGCGATCGTGGCCGTGTTCATCAACCGGCTGCTGCACATCCGCGACGTCCGGCTGCGTTCCGCACGCGGCGTCGCCGCGGCCGTGCAGCGGGCCGTGCTCCCCGAACCGCCGCCGCGCGTCGGACCGTTCCGGGTCGCCGCCCGCTACGAGACCGCGGAGGCCGAGGCGGAGATCGGCGGCGACCTCTACGCCGTCCAGGAGACGCCGTACGGGCTGCGCTGCATCATGGGCGACGTGCGCGGCAAGGGCATGGCGGCCGTGGAG
Organism: Streptomyces sp. NPDC026673; assembly: GCF_040638135.1. Classification (NCBI taxonomy): domain Bacteria; kingdom Bacillati; phylum Actinomycetota; class Actinomycetes; order Kitasatosporales; family Streptomycetaceae; genus Streptomyces; species Streptomyces sp. NPDC026673. The sequence goes on from NZ_JBEZXR010000007.1 coordinate 187,131, forward strand.
GCGGCGACCGTGGTGCTCGGCGCGTTCCGGATGGCGGCCGACGAGGAGCCGACCCTGTCCGGGGTGGCGACGCGGATGGACCGGGCTCTGTGGCGCGAGGCGGAGCGCCGGGAGGGCATGGACCGGCTGGAGTGGTTCGCCACGGCGGTGCTCGCGGAGTTCCCGCCCGGCGGCACGCGGCTGTGCCTGGTCAACCGCGGCCACCCGCCGCCGCTGGTGCTGCACGGCGGCACGGTGCGCAGCGCCGAACCCGAGGGCCACGCGCTGCCCCTCGGCATGGGGTTCGGCAACGACCCCGACGCGGTCGACACGATGCCCTTCCCACCGGGCTCGACCCTGCTCATGCACACCGACGGCGTCACCGAGGCCCGCGACCCCGACGGCACCTTCTACGATCCGGTGACCCGGCTGAACGGGGTCCCGTTCTCCGGCCCCGCCGAACTGCTGGACGCGCTGCTGGACGACGTCCACGCGCACACCGGCGGCCCTCGGAGCGACGACATGGCGCTGCTGGCGGTCTGTCACTTCTGAGGCGCCCGCGGGCAGCGGATCGACGCCCCGGCGCGGCGAGGGACGCCACCGGGAACCGGCGGATGCCGCGCCCGCGCCACCCGCGTAAACACGGAGCACTCCCGACCGCCGCGCCGGCGGCGCAGATCCGCGAGCCCTGCCACGGGGTCGGCCGCGGTCCCGGCCGACCCGGAGCAGGTCCCGGTGTTCGACGCCGTGTTCCAGGCCGGAGGTGGTGGGGCTGCCGGAGGTGGCGGCCGCGCTGGGCGCCGCGCTGCGGGAGGCGGGGATCGGGGTGTCGCCCGACAGGGCGGAGCGGTTCGCGTGCGGTGACCGTGCCGGGTCCGGCGGCGACGCGGGAGTTGCGTGCTCCGGGTCGGCCCGCATCCGGGGGTACCTCGTGAGCGCGCGCGACGGCGCGCCAGGGCTTCTCGACCCCCACATTACTTCGATGCCCCGCCCGTGGAACATGGCGAAGCCCCGCAGGTCTCGACCACCTGCGGGGCTTCACGCCCATTCTGCGCGACCGAGGCCGCCGGCATCTACCCTGCTGCCGTGAACGCACCCGCCATCCGCCAACTCCGCGCCGCCCGGGACCGGGCCCTCGGCGACCCGGGCATCGCGACCTCCCGGTCCCGGGCGGAACGGCTGAGGAAGGCCACCGCCGTACTGGAGCGGGCCGCCGCCGACCTGCCGGCGCGGTCACTGGGCAGCCTCGACGCGCTGTTCGACGACGCCGTCCTCGGCCACCCCGGGCGGCCGGACACGGTGCTCGGCAGGATCGCGGCCGGTCTCTACCGCACGCGGGCCGGGGAGGTCGGCAGGGAGCTCACGCCGGCCAGCCAGCGCGACATCATGGACGGCATCGCCGACCTCAACCGGGCGGCAGGACGGCCCGCGTTCCCGTGGCAGGCCCGCGGGATGCGCCCGTGGTCGAAGCACACCAAGGAGCCGCTGGACTTCACCGGGCACATCGTGCTGCGCCGGGCGCTCACCACGCCCGTGGAACCGCGCCGAGAGCCGTACCGCCTCCGGTTGCTGGCGGCGCTGGAGGTGCTGTGGGCGACGGCGGTGCCCCGCGAGGGCCTGGTGGCGGCCGACGTCACCGACCTGTCCGCGACGGAGTCCGGCATCAGGCTCACGGTGAACCTGCCGGGCCGGACCGCCGCGACCGTGCAGGAGTTCGCGCTCCCCCACTCGGCACGGGCCGCGCTGCGCCTGTGGCTGCCGGTGCGCCGGGAGGTCGTCGCCCGGCACCTCGACGCCGGGCCCGACCACCCCGCGAACCAGGCCCTGTTCGTGACGCTGCGGCACACGGTGGCCGAACCGGCCTCGGGCGCCGCCCGGATGGTGCCGCCCGGCATCCGCATCACCGGGAACGGTCTGGAGACCGACTACAGCAAGTGGGCCCGCAGACTGAACGGCGAGCACGTCGGACGCAAGGGCTGGCCGGTGCCGACCGACCTCTACACCGTCGCCCGAGGCGGCGCCGCCCGCCGGGCCGCCCAGGGCCGCTCGCAGGGGCGCGGCCCGGCCCGTTAGACAGGTTCAGCCGGTGCGGGTCCGCGCCCGGTGGCCGTCGAGGACGTCCTGGCGGAGCAGGAAGCCGAAGCCCGCGGACTCCAGACGCCGGCCCAGTTGCGCCTCGTCGACGCCGAGGGCGGCCGCGGTGCGGGCCAGGTGCCAGTCGTGGGCGGCGAGGCGGTCGAGCAGGTGGCCGCGGCGCGCCTGGTTCTCCGAGAGCCGGAAGGTCTTGAGGTAGACGGTCCGGCCCCGCTCGTCCGTGACGGCCTCACCGATGTGGTTCTCCTGTCCGGGGCGGAACTCCGGCAGGAACCGGGAGAGGGTGAAGGGGCCCATCCGGTACACCGTCCGCCAGGTGAGGGACTGCTCCAGGAGCGCGGCGGCCATGGTCGTGTCGTGGAACCGCGCCCAGGCCCGCTCCTGTCCGGCCGCCGCGGCACGCAGCTCCGCCAGGGAGCCGATGCCCGTGTCGGGGATACGGGCGCGGAACTCCTGCACGGGCGGCATCAGCGTGGCGTAGTGGTGGACGAGTTCGCCGTAGAGGTCCTGCACGAGGGTCGGGTGCAGCGCGCGGTAGTCGTCGGGGTGCGGCACGACGAAGGCCGCGGCCAGGGCGTCGGCGACGTAGAGCAGGACCCCGCACTGACCGGGGTGGATCTCGAAGACCCGCAGCGCGTCGGCGAGTCCGCGCACCTCGGCCCCCGTGTACGCCTCCTCCGCGCGCGGGGACAGGCCCCGGCGCAGCGCGCGCTGCGACCACTCCTCCCAGGCGACCGAGGGGCCGCCCAAGTGCAGTGCGAGATAGCCCTCCAGTGCCAGGTGCAGGGGGAGGAAGCGCAGCCTGCCCTTGGCCTCGCGGCGGGCCATCCGGCGGTGCATGCGCAGGGCGCCCGTGGCGGGGCGCACGTCGTTCGCGCCCGAGGTCAGTTGCGTCCCGTAGGCGGCGGCCGGGGTGCCGTCACCGGTCCAGGTGGCGACGAAGGCGTGCGGGATGTACGAGACGTACCCGTGCCGCGGGCCGACCCGGACGGCGGACGGCCCGTAGCCGAGGACCCTCGGGTGCAGCCGCAGGTCCTCCACGGGCTGCTCGCGCACCAGCGGGACCAGGCGCACGGCGCCCCAGACCTGGGAGGGGCGGGTGTCCAGGCCGGTCAGGTCGAGTGCGGTCATCGGGCGTGCTCCCCCCGGTGGGTTCGGTCGAACAGTCGCTGCGCGCGGGCGGCGAGGTAGGCGGCCAGTTCGGCCGGGCCGGTGCGGCCCTCGGCGAACTGGGCGAGTTCGACGAGCGCGGGCAGGTCCTCGGCGTCGCGGATGCCCGCGGTGGCCACGGCCGGGGACAGCCGGCGCACGTCGAAGCCGTCCGCGTCGTAGACGGGGTTGAGGTGCACAACCTCGGTGCGGCGCCCGGGGTCGATGCGGGCGCGCCACACACGGAGCACCTCGCCGGCCAGGCCCGGGGGCGCGTTGTCCCAGCCGTCGGAGACGATCACCAGCCGGGACGGCCCGGTCTCCAGCGCGTCGAGGATCCGCCGGCCCAGCGGCGTCGCCCCGTACGGTCGGACGAGCAGGGCGTCGGTCCGCCCGGACGTCCACAGCCCGGTGTACGCGCCGGCGAGCGCGGCGAGCAGGTGGTGGCAGGCCAGGGCGACGGCCAGCGGCCGGCGGCGCTTGGTGCCCGAACCCGAGGCGGAGAAGCTGTCGTCGAGGACGGCGGTGACCCGGCCCCAGCTTCCCCGGTGCGCTCCGGCCACCCGTACGGCGGCGGCGTCCAGGGCGGCGGTCAGTTCGCGGCGCCGGTGCAGGCGCTCCTCGACGGGCAGCGAGAGCACATAGGAGGCGAGCCGGGTCAGCGGCATGCGGTCCAGGGCGGCCGGCACCGCGCCCGCTTCGTGCCGCCGGGCGGACTCCTGGAGCCGCAGGGTCTCCAGGCGCGTCATGCGCGGGGCGATGCGCTCCAGGAACACCTCGCGCGGGACACCGTGCTTGGCGGCGAAGCCCTCGGCGACGGTGTAGGGCAGTTCGTACAGGGCGTCCTGCGCGAAGTGCGCGCGGCGCCAGGCCTCCAGGAGCGGTGTGTCGTACCGGCCCCGGCTCAGCGGGTGGAACACGAACGTGCCCAGTTCCTCCCCCGCGGGAGCGAGATGGGCGTGCCGCAGGGCCCGCTTGAAGCCGCTGCGGTACTTCACGGCGTCGAGGGCCGGGTCCGGGCGGGCGGCGATCCAGTCGCGGATGATCGCCCGGGTCCGCCGGTTGTTCACCCCGGCCCGGCGCAGGCCGCCGAAGATCCCGTACACCCGCTGCGGCGGCAGCAGGGCGAGCCGGGAGGCGATCAGCCGGCCCTCGGCGCGGCGCTGTTCGTCGGTGGCCTCGGCGGCGGTCTCCAGCAGCCGGTGGATGATCAGTGCCGCGTTGTGGTCGTTGATGTCGAGGGCGAGGACCCCGGCGTACAGGTCGCGGTAGTTGCCCAGCATGTACGCGTGGAGGAAGTCCAGCGACAGCCGCTGCTCCCCGGCACCGGAACGGAACTCGCGCTGACCGGTCGCGGTGATCGCCGCGTTGACGAACAGCAGCACGTCCTCGGCGGCGACGGCCGCCCCCCGCTCGCTCATGGCGTCGACTCCCCCCGTCCTGGACGCCGGCCGGGGAATGGGGGCACGAGCAGCGAATCATTGCTTCAGAGGCAGGTTCCGGAAGTCGCACCGTAGTCCCGCGGCCGGCACGGTGACGGTAACAGAGCCGGTGGGGAGCGCTCCAACGGGTTCCCGGCCGGTCGGCGCCGCCCTCCGCCGTGCGGCGTCCGGATGCGGCGAACGCCGGGTCCCGGCCCCGGCGGGGACGGGACCCGGCACCGGTCGGGGGGCCGTCCCTCCCCCGACCGGGGTCCGCGGGTGATCGCGCCGATCAGCCGGTGAGGCCCGCGATCCGGGCGAGCCGCCGGGCCTGCTCGCGGGTGGCGCGGGCGATGGCGTCCTCGTCCGCGGTGACGAGCCGGCCGTCCTCCACCACCGGCCGGCCGTTGACCAGGGAGAGGGTGACGGGGGCGGCCGCGCCGAGCACCAGGGCGGCGACCGGGTCGGCGATCGAGGCGTGGGCGAGGGTGTCCATCCGCCACAGGACGAGGTCGGCGAGTTTGCCCGCCTCCAGGGAGCCGATCTGCTCGGCCCGGCCGAGCACCCGGGCCCCGCCGTACGTGGCCAGGCGCAGGGCCTGACGGGTGTTCAGCGCGGCCTCGCGGTGGGCGCCGAGGCGGTTGATGAGCAGCGCGTTGCGCAACTCGGTGTGGAGTTCGCCCGATTCGTTGGACGCGGTGCCGTCCACGCCGAGGCCGACCGGGACGCCGGCGGCGAGCATGTCGGGGACGCGTGCGATTCCGGCGGCGAGGCGGGCGTTGGAGGAGGGGCAGTGGGCGACACCGGTCCGCGTGCGGGCGAAGGCGGCGATGTCGGAGTCGTCCATGTGGACGCAGTGCGCCATCCACACGTCCGCGCCGAGCCAGCCGGTGGACTCGAAGTAGTCCGTCGGGCCCATGCCGAACAGCTCCTTGCAGAACTGTTCCTCCTCGACGGTCTCGCTGCCGTGGGTGTGCAGCCGAACGCCCTTGCGCCGGGCCAGTTCGGCGCCCTGGCGCAGCAGTTCGGTGGTGACCGAGAAGGGGGAGCAGGGCGCGACGGCGATCTGCGTCATGGCGTCGAAGGAGTCGTCGTGGTGCTTGCCGATCGTCTCCTCGGTGGCGGCCAGGGCGCCGTCGAGGGTCTCGACGGCGAAGTCCGGGGGCAGGCCGCCGTCGGACTCGCCGCGGTCCATGGAGCCGCGGGCGAGGGTGAAGCGCACGCCCATGTCGGAGGCGGCCCGGATGATGGAGCCGGACAGGTCGCCCGTGCCGCGCGGGAAGACGTAGTGGTGGTCCATGGCGGTGGTGACGCCGCCGCGGGCCATCATCGCCAGGGAGCCCTGGGCGGCCGCGTGGGTCATCCGCTCGTCGATGCGCGCCCAGGTGGGGTAGAGGGCGACGAGCCAGTCGAAGAGGTTGTGGTCGGTGGCCAGGCCCCGGGTGATCCACTGGTAGAAGTGGTGGTGGGTGTTGACCAGGCCGGGGGTGAGCAGGTGGCCGGTGCCGTCCACCCGTCGCACGACGCCCTCCAGCCCGGTGGGGGCGGGGCCCGCGCCGACGGACTCGATGCGGTTGCCGGAGACGACGACGTGCCCGGTGACGTGCTCGGTGTCGTGCGCGTCGACGGTGGCGACGGCGCAGTTCTCGATGACGATGCGCTGTGCTGCGGCGGTCGCGGGGGTCATGGCGGGCCTCTCAGTCCGTCACCGGGATGCGGGGCTCGGCGCCGTCGCGCAGGACCGTGCCCTCGATGAGGCCGTAGGGCCGGTCGGCCGCGAAGTACACCGCGCCGTCGGGGGTGTCGTTCTTGAGGCCGAACGGCTCCAGGTCGACGAGGAAGTGGTGCTTGTTGGGGAGCGAGAGCCGCACCTCGTCGATCTCGGGGCGGTGCTCGAGCACCCGGTCGCCCATGGCGTACAGCGTCTGCTGCAGGGAGAGCGAGTAGGTGCCGGCGAAGGCCTCCAGGAGGTGGCGGCGGACCTCGGCCCAGGACTCCTCCCAGTGCGGGGCGGGGTCCTCGTCGCGGGTCCAGCCGAACCGCCAGCGGGCGCGGACCTCGGTGGCGAGGACGCGGTCGCCGGTCTCCTGCAGCGTGGTGTAGCGGTCCTTGATGAAGCCCCGGAACTCGGAGTCGGTGGTGTTCATGACCACGAGGTCCTTCAGACCGGAGACGACCTGCCACCGCGCGCCGTCGAGGACGACCTCGGTGGTGCGGGTCTCCCGGCCGCCGCGGACGAAGGAGTGCTCCTGCGTGATCCGCTCCCAGGCGTACTCCTCGATCCGGATCCTGGCCCGTTCGATGGAGTCCTGGCTCGTGACGAAGTGCCGGGCGAGGTGGATGCCGAACTGCTCCGCGGACTCGATGCCGTGCTGCTTGGCGAAGGCGAAGACGGTGTTCTTGGTGGTGTCGGTGGGCAGTACGGCGGCGTTGCTGCCGGAGTAGTGGACGTCGTCCATGGCGCCGGAGAGGGCGACGGAGACGTTGAGGTCCTTGACGTGGTGGGTCGCGCCGTCGCGGGTGACGCGGACGACACGGGTCTCCGCCTTGCCGTACTGGTTCTGGCCGAGTCGGGTGGGCGACATGTCGGTGCTAGCTCCCTCGGTATACGGAGTAGCCGAACGGGTTGAGCAGCAGCGGTACGTGGTGGTGCTCGCCCGGCTCGACGGCGAAGACGATCGCCACCTCCGGGAAGAAGGCTCCGCTGTCCCTGGTGCGGGGGGCGTCCTGCTGGTCCGCGGCCGGCTTGCGGTGGACGGTGCTCCGGCGGGCGAAGTACGCCTCGGTGGCGAACTCCAGCCGTACGTGGCTGGTGCCTTCCGGCGGGTCGGGCAGGTCCTTGCAGCGCCCGTCGGCGTCGGTCACCGAGGCGCCGTGCGGCACCCAGGGCGCCTCTCTCCCGGCGCGCACCGACTGGGCGACGGCGACGCCCGGCGCGGGGCGGCCGGCGCTGGTGTCCAGGATGTGCGTGGACACGGAGGTCATGAGGGGTCCTCCCGGGCGGTCTCGACGAGCCGGGCGAGCCGGATGCGGTTGATCTTCCCCAGTTCCGTGCGGAGGATCTCGCGCTCGGTGCCGGGGTCGTTGCCGATCCGCTCCTTCAGCGCGGCCAGCATCTCCTCACCGGTCCTGCCGGTGGCGCAGATGAGGAAGACGTGGCCGTGCCGCCCCTGGTACGCGAGGTTGAGATCGAGCAGTTCCTCACGCAGGGAGTCCCGCACCCCGCTCTGTTCGCGGGCGGAGACCGGGTCGCCGGGCCTGGGTCTGCCGATCGGCGGGTGGCCCGCCATCGCCTCGGCCAGGTCGCCGACGCCGAGCCCGTCCGTCGCGGCGTCGGAGGCGGCGAGCAGTGCGTCGAGTGTGTCGTACGGGCGGGCCGCGGCCACGGCGGCACCCCAGGAGCGGCTCGCGCACACCTCGTGCAGCAGCGCGGCCGCCTCCGGTCCGCCGGCGGCGTTGAACCGGGCCAGGCCCGGGGATGGGCTGGAAGTCACAACGGCACGCTAAGAGCGGCCACGGCGCGACGTCAACACTTTGTTGAAAAAATGGAGGCGGGTCGCCCGGACGGGCGCACCGCACGACCAGGCCCGACCCAGGGGCGCCCAGGAGGACCCAGGGGATCTAGGGGCGTTCCTTCGCCGCGTTCTCCCTGTTCAGGTAGTTGTAGACGGTGAAGCGGCTCACGCCGAGCGCCGACGCGACCGTTTCCACCCCGTGCCGCACCGAGAAGGCGCCACGCTCCTCCAGGATGCGGACGACGGTCTGCTTCTCCTTGCGCCCCAGCTCGGACAGGGCCTTGCCGTGCCGGCGCTCGAGGTCGGCCAGGATGTGGTCGAGCGAGTCCGCGAGATGCGGCAGCCGTACGGCGACGACCGCCGCGCCCTCCCAGCTGAGCACCACGTCGTCACCGCGCGCCTCGCCGGGCGGCACCAGCTCGGCGCCCATGGCGTCGGCGAGCGGCTTGATCGCCGCGCTGAACGGATGCTCGCCCGGCCCGCTCACCGGTCCGCCTCCCCGAGGACGTTGACCTGCAGCGACACCCGGGTCGCCCCGGCCTCCAGGGTGCGCCGCAGCAGATCGCCGACGGTGGCGACCACCTGCTCGGCACCGCCCTCGGCCGAGTTCCCGAAGGGACCGACGTCCACCGCCTCCAGCTCGGCCGCCTCCAGGACCTCGCGGCCCACCACGGCATGACGCGGGGGCTCGTCCAGGTCGAACGGCTCGGTGGTGAATTCGAGTCTCAGGCGCACGCCCTCAACCTAGCTGGTCAGCGGCTTTCCGGGACATCCCTCTTGACAGCCGCCGTTCGGCTCATCCAATCTTCCGTTAAGTAGAAACAAGTTTCCGTAATACGGAAGGGCGCACGCGATGGGCTTCGACTCCACGCGCTTCGATGTGAACCTCTCGATCCTCTTCACCGAACTTCCGCTGCTGGAGCGCCCCGCGGCGGCCGCCGCGGCCGGCTTCTCCGCGGTCGAGCTGTGGTGGCCGTGGACCCGGATGCCGGCCCCTCCGCAGGCCGAACTCGACGCCCTGCGCGACGCGCTGGAGGCGGCCGGCACCCAACTGGTGGGCCTGAACTTCTACGCGGGCGAGCTCCCCGGCCCCGACCGGGGCGCCCTGTCCGTACCGGGCGAGGAGTCCGCGCGCTTCCGCGCCAACATCGACGTCGCGGCCGAGTTCGCGCGCTCGGTGGGCTGCACGGCCCTCAACGCGCTGTACGGGAACCGGGTCGACGGCGTGAGCCCCGAGGTGCAGGACGAACTCGCCCTGGAGAACCTGGTCCGGGCCGCGCACGCCGCCGACCGGGTCGGAGCGGTGCTGCTGGTCGAGGCCCTGAACAAGCCCGAGTCACCGCACTACCCGCTGGTGAGCGCCGCCTCGGCGGTCGAGGTGGTCGACAAGGTCAACGCGGAGACGGGTCTGGGCAACGCCAGGTTCCTGCTCGACCTCTACCACCTGTCGATGAACGGCGAGGACCTGCCCGCCGTGATCGACGCCTACGCCGACCGCACCGGCCACGTCCAGATCGCCGACAACCCGGGCCGCGGCGCGCCCGGTACGGGCTCGCTGCCGCTCGCCGCCCTGCTCGGCCGGCTGCGCGAGGCGGGCTACGACGGCTGGGTCGGCCTGGAGTACAAGCCGGGCCCGGAGGGCAGCGCCGCCTCCTTCGACTGGCTCGCCGACGCCGACAAGTAATCCGGAGAGGACATCATGACCACCACACTGCCCACGATCGCGTGGATCGGCCTCGGCATCATGGGCTCCCCGATGTCGGAGAACCTCATCAAGGCCGGTTACTCCGTCACCGGTTACACCCTGGAGCAGGACAAGCTGGACCGCCTGGTCGCCGCGGGCGGCACGGCCGCGGCCTCGGTCGCGGAGGCCGTGAAGGACGCCGACGTCGTCATCACCATGGTCCCGGCCTCCCCCCAGGTGGAGGCCGTCGCCTACGGCGAGGACGGCATCCTGGCGAACGCCCGGCCGGGCGCGCTCCTGATCGACATGTCGTCGATCACCCCGCAGACCTCGGTCGACCTCGCCGGCGCCGCGGCCGCCAGGAACATCCGCGTGCTGGACGCCCCCGTCTCCGGCGGTGAGGCGGGAGCGGTGGAGGCCGTCCTGTCGATCATGGTCGGCGGCACGCAGGCCGACTTCGACGAGGCGCGGCCCCTGTTCGACGCCCTCGGAAAGACCGTCGTGCTGTGCGGTCCGCACGGCTCCGGCCAGACCGTCAAGGCGGCCAACCAGCTGATCGTCGCGGTCAACATCCAGGCGTGCGCCGAGGCCGTGGTCTTCCTGGAGAAGTCCGGCGTCGACCTCGCGGCGGCGCTGGAGGTGCTGAACGGCGGCCTCGCCGGATCCACGGTGCTGACCCGCAAGAAGGGCAACTTCCTCGACCGGCGGTTCGCCCCCGGCTTCCGCATCGACCTGCACCACAAGGACATGGGCATCGTCACCGACGCCGCCCGGACCGTGGGCGCCGCCCTGCCCGTAGGCTCGGTCGTGGCGAACCTCGTCGCCTCGCTGCGGGCCCAGGGCGACGGCGGCCTGGACCACTCCGCCCTCCTGCGCGGGGTGGAGCGCCTGTCCGGTCTGCCGGTCACCGGCTGACCCCGACTTCCGGGCGGCGGCGCCCCGACCTGTCCTGTCGCGCCCAAGGGGGGCGCCGCCGCCCGGAACCACGATCCGTCCGCGCCGCCGAGAGCTTCTGAGGGGTAGGTCGAGGCGGCGCGGACCAGGGCCCCGCCCGGGGACCCGTGACGGCGTTCGGGCCGGATACGTCACGGGTCCCCGGGCGGCGGCGCGCCGCCGCCCGGCCGGGGGCCGCAACACGCGTGCGCGAAGGGCTCCCCGTACGGGACCATGGACGGCAGGACCGTCCCGGCGAGCACCGCCGCACCGCCCAGGAGTCGCGAACCATGGCAGAGAGCGTGCCCGTGCGCTGTCCGGCCTGCCGCCGGGAGCACACGTACACCGCGCCCACCTTCCCCTGCGCCTGCGGCACTCCGCTGGCCCTGCCGATCCTGCGCGGCGGCATCCCCCTGCAGATCCGCCACCGCTCCTGGGACGATTCCTGGGTGGGGATGCGCTGCCCCGACTGCGGCCGCGCCGACCAGTGGCCCCAGCCCGAACTGGGCTGCGACTGCGGAGCGGTGATCCGGCTGCCGGTGGACACCCGCGCCCTGCAGACGCCCGAGCGGCACCCCGTCCCCCCGGCGCACCGGGCCGGACCGGAGCCCGCGGCACCCTCGCCGCGACCGCCGTTCCGCCCGGTGACCATCCGCACCGCGCGGGACGCGGTCACCGCCGCCGCGCAGTACCTGAAGTGGCTCGGCTTCGGCGGCGTGCGGATCGCCGCGGACCGCGCGGCCAACGGCATCGACCTGCGCGGCGACGACGTCGTCGCCCAGGTCGACCCGACGACGCGCCCGACACCGCTGCGGGACATCGAGACCCTCTGGCTCAACTGCCTCAACGAGGACGCCACCGGCGCCTTCTTCTCCCTGGCGGGCTACGCCCACGACGCGCGCCTGCGCGCCGACCGGCTCGGGGTCCCGCTCTTCGTCATGGACCTCACCGGCACCCCCCAGCCGGTCAACGACGCCGCCGACGTCCTGATCAGGACCGGCCCGCACGCCACGCCCTGAGCCGCCGGCAGGTCGCGTCCGGGGCCCGGCCCCTTGTGCCGGCCGAACTGCACTCCGAGCTCCGCCCCGAACTCCGCCCTGACCTTCACCCTCCGTGCCCACTCGGGTCGCGCGACCGCCGGTCCCGGGGGAGTATCGAGAGGTTCCCCTCCGTTCGGCAACCCCTAGGACTACGTCAAGGACGCAGCGATGTCTACGGCCCTTCTGAAGCGCAAGCTCGACAAATCCTTCCGCCGTCTGGACACGGACGGCAACGGATATGCCGAGCGCGCCGACTTCCAGGACGTCGGCGCGCGGCTGATCCACGGTTTCGGCATGTCCCCCACCTCGCCCAAGGGCAAGGCGGTCGCGGTGCGGCTGGACGCCGTCTGGGCGGAGCTGGCGGCCTACGCCGACAGCGACCGCGACGGGCGGCTGTCCTCCGCGGAGTACCACCACGGGATGACCAAGGCCTTCATCGAGGGGCCGGCCTTCGACCCGGTCTTCCATCCGGCGGCGGAGGCCGTGGCCCATCTGTGCGACACCGACGGCGACGGTCATGTCGTACGGGGGGAGTTCGAGGTCCTGCAACGGGCCTTCAACACACCCGTCGCCGACATCACCGCCGCCTTCAACCGCATCGACACCGACGGCGACGGCCAGGTCAGCACGGGCGAACTGGTGGCGGCGATCCGCGCCTACTACATCGGCACCGACCCCGAGGCGCCCGGAAACTGGCTGTTCGGCCCGCTCTAGAGGCCGGCCGAGGTCCGCCGGGCCGCTCCCCCGCGTTCCCGGGGCGGCCGTCGTGGAGCCCGGCCGCCGCGCCCGTCAGGTCAGGACGCGGCAGCCGGTGGTGATGGCCGGGACCCGGTTCAGGGGCCCGTGAGCGGGAGGATCTCGGTGGGCGCGTGGCCGGGTTCGGTGGCGAGCTCCTCGAACTCCACGACATTGCCGATGTCGTTGGTGACGCTCATGGCGATGTTGGTGACCCGTTCGAGGATCGCCTCGACGACCACCGGCACCCGGTACTCCGCCGCGAGCTTCTTCGCCTGCTCGAAGGCGGCGCCGAGCCCGGCCGGGTCGGTGACCCGGATCGCCTTGCAGCCCAGGCCTTCGGCGACCTTGACGTGGTCGACGCCGTAGACGCCCAGCTCGGGCGAGTTGACGTTCTCGAACTCCAGGTTGACCTGGAAGTCGATGTCGAAGGCCCGCTGCGCCTGGCGGATCAGGCCCAGGTAGGAGTTGTTCACCAGGACGTGGACATACGGGATCCGGTGCTGCGCGCCCACCGCGAGTTCCTCGATCATGAACTGGAAGTCGTAGTCCCCCGAGAGGGCCACGACCGGCGTCTGCGGGTCGGCCTTCGCGACGCCGAGCGCGGCGGGCACGGTCCAGCCGAGGGGGCCGGCCTGGCCGCAGTTGATCCAGTGGCGCGGCCGGTAGACGTGCAGCATCTGCGCGCCCGCGATCTGCGAGAGGCCGATCGTGGTGACGTACCGGGTCTCGGGTCCGAAGGCGCGGTTCATCTCCTCGTACACGCGCTGCGGCTTGATCGGGATGTCGTCGAAGTGCGTGCGGCGGTGGAGGGTGGCCTTGCGCTCCCGGGCGGAGGCGGCCCAGGCGCCGCGGTCCGGCAGTTCGCCGGCGGCCTTCCGTTCGGCGGCCACGTCGACGAAGAGCCGCAGTGCCGCGCCCGCGTCGGAGGCGATCCCGTAGTCGGGCGCGAAGATCCTGCCGATCTGGGTGGGTTCGATGTCGACGTGGACGAAGGTGCGGCCCTCGGTGTAGACGTCGATCCGTCCCGTGTGGCGGTTGGCCCAGCGGTTGCCGATGCCGAGGACGAAGTCCGACTCCAGGAAGGTCGCGTTGCCGTAGCGGTGCGAGGTCTGCAGGCCCACCATGCCGGCGTTGAGGTCGTGGTCGTCCGGGATGGCGCCCCAGCCCATCAGGGTCGGCACCACCGGGGTGCCGGTCAGCTCGGCGAACTCCACCAGCAGATCCGCCGCGTCGGCGTTGATCACCCCGCCGCCGGCCACGATCAGCGGCCGCTCTGCGGCGCACATCATCGCCAGCGCCTTCTCGATCTGGCGGCGGGTGGCGGCGGGCTTCCAGACCGGGAGCGGCTCGTATGTCTCGGGGTCGAACTCGATCTCGGCGAGCTGGACGTCGACCGGCAGGTCGATCAGGACCGGGCCGGGGCGGCCGGAGCGCATCAGGTGGAACGCCTTCTGGAAGACGCCGGGGACCTGCGCCGCCTCCAGGACGGTGGTGGCCGACTTGGTCACGGGCGCCGCGATGGCCGCGATGTCCACGGCCTGGAAGTCCTCCTTGTGGATCACCGCGGTGGGCGCCTGCCCGGTGATGCAGAGGATCGGGATCGAGTCGCCGGTCGCCGAGTAGAGGCCGGTGATCATGTCGGTGCCCGCGGGTCCCGACGTGCCGATGCAGACGCCGATGTTGCCGGGGGCGGTGCGCGTGTAGCCCTCGGCCATGTGGGAGGCGCCCTCCACGTGCCGGGCCAGGGTGTGCTGGATGCCGCCCGCGGCCTTGAGGGCGGCGTAGAAGGGGTTGATCGCGGCGCCCGGCACCCCGAACGCGGTGTCCACGCCCTCGCGCTTGAGGATCTCCACTGCCGCTCGGGCGGCGGTCATTCGAGGCATTCGGTCACTCCTGCGTCGTCCTGCGGTCCAGGTTGTCGCGCCCGGGTGATTCCACATTGCGGAAGACTTCTTTTGTTATGTGGAACTGAAATGAACATAGGGCGCCCCCGGCCACGGGTCAAGGCGGAGACGCGAAAGCGGGTTCGGGAATCGGCTCGAACGTTGTCGGTACCAACCAGTAGGGTGCGGCTCGCCCTTCACGTCGGCTTCACACGATCCCCGGGGGAACTCCTTGACCACGCCCACGCCTTCACCCACGCAGCCCCGGCCGGAAGCGGCTCCCGCCGCAGCCCGTCCGCGGCCGCGGCCCCCCTTCGGCAAGGAGGTGCCGGGCTACGGGCCCTCCTGCCTCTTCTGCGGCTCGGTGCCCGCGGTCAGGGCGACCGTCCGCGGCCACCAGGGCATGGTCGTGCTGATGCGGTTCCTCAAGGTGCGGGCGACGTTCTGCAGGCGCTGCGGCACCGCCATGCACCGCAAGATGGTCTCCGACAGCCTGGTGCAGGGCTGGTGGAGCCCCACCTCGATGCTGCTCAACCCGCTCACCCTGCTGGTCAACCTCTACCAGCGCTGGAAGATCAGCCGCCTTGCCGAGCCCGTCCCCGGCGCACCCGGCACGCCCGCCGACCCCGGCAGGCCGATCTTTCTCCGCGCCACCGCACTGGGCCTGCTGATACCCGTCGTCCTCATCGGCTGCGGCTGGCTGCTGGTCCGCGACGACCCCGAGTACGCCGAGGTCGGCGACTGCGTCCACACCAACGGGCAGGTCTTCTACCCCGACGTCTCCGTCGTCGACTGCGGCTCCGCGGAGGCCGACTACGAGGTCGTCGGTCGCTTCGACAACACCACCGAGACCGGCCGCTGCGACGCCTACCCCCGCACGGTGGCCGCGTTCCGCGAGAAGCGGGGCTCGACCCGGTACGTCCTGTGCCTGGGCCGGAACGACACCACCTGACCCGCCCGCGCGGGGCGGCCGGGCCGGAGCGTCAGACCTTGCTCCACTTCTGCTCGTCCGCCCCCGTGCAGCTCCACAGCCGCAGCCTGCTGCCGTTGACGCCCGGCGAGTCCTCGACCTCCACGCACTTGTCGGCCTGGAGGTTGACCAGGTCGTGCGCGGAGTTGAGACGGAACTGCTGGGCGCCGGTGCCGTTGCAGTCGACCAGCTGGACCGCCGCGCCGTCGTCCCGCGAACCGCCCGCGACGTCCATGCACTTGCCCATGGCCCGGACGCTCCCGTCGGGCCTGATCCGCCAGGACTGCTGGGCGCTGCCCGTACAGTCCCAGATCTGCAGCGGCGTGCCCCACGGGGTGCTGCCGTCGATGCACCGGCCGGAAGCGTGACTGCGGATCGCCACGCCCGGGACGCCCGCGGAGCGCGAGGGGCTCGCGGTGGGCGGCCGCACCGCCCCGCCGCCCTTGGTACCGGAGGTGGACCCGCCACCGGATCCGCTCGGCGACGGAGCACCGCCCTGCGCACCGCCCGCGGGCGACTGCCGCGGAGAAGGTCCCGAGGAGGGCGACGGGCTGCCGGACGGGTTCGGCGCACCCGTGCCGGCTTCCGTCGCCTCCTGGCCCGGCACCGTGTCCGCGAGGGTGACCGGCGCATCGCCGCGGCCGTCGTCCCCGCCGCCGCGCACCAGGAACGGCGCGCAGACCAGCACGCCGGCCACCAGGCCCGCGACGACCAGCAGGACCTTGCGCGACCGCCGGGGGCGCGCGGCGGGGCGACCGGGTTCCGCCGCGGCGTCCGGGGCCGGTGCCACGCTCGGCGCGTGTTCCCCGTCGGGCGCGGAACGCGACGCGAAGGCGAGCCCGGCCGCGAAGCCGTCCGCGTAGGAGGACTCGGGCTCCCGGGGCGTCTCCTCGGGCGTCTCCCCGGACCCCTCGGGCTCCTCGGGAAGGGCGGCGGCCTGCCTGGCGCGCAGCGTCGACGGGCGGCCGCCGGTCCAGTCCGTGGGCGTCCGGCTCGTGCTGCCGGCGGCGTCGGCGATCGCGGACGTCCTGCGGCCCCGCCGGGGCAGCGGGCTCGCGCCGGGGGGCCGCACCGCCGACGTCTGGTCTGCCGCCGCCGTCGGCTCGTCGGGAGAAGCCGCCATGGAATCCTTCCAGCCCTGAAGATGACGAAAGGCGCCCCACCGCGTGGGCCGGGACGCGGACGGCTCCGTCCCTCCACGACCCCCGTGCCACGCCCTCGCCCCAAAGCGAGGCGCTCGCGGCAGCGCAGCCTGCACCCTAGCAATCACCGTGCACCGATAAGCCGCCCGGGATGACGGCACGATGACCATCTCGTGTACGGCGGGGGAGGCTTCGGCTGCCGATGGCGCTAACGACGGCGGTGGGGCTCCCACGTTCGGCGGGCGTCGTTCCACAGGAAGCGGGTGCCGGTGCCCGCGGTGCCGCCGGTGGTGGCCCAGACGCCCTGCGGGTGGTCACCCAGGGTGTCCGTCCAGGCGATCTCCAGCCCGGCCACCTCCGGGTGGTGCAGGTCGAGCCGCTGGAACTGCGCCACCGCCTCGACCGGCAGCAGCGGATGCACCTGCACCCGGGTGCGGGAGCCCTCGTCGTGCAGCCGCAGCACTCCCCCGCTGTCGCGCCGGGCCGAACCCAGCTTCTCGACCGCCGCGATGAAGGCGGCGGCCGTCCGTTCCTCCTCGGTGGCCCTGCGCCGGCGCCACAGGCTCCGGCCGCTCACGCGCAGCGCCGTGATCTCGCCGAGCTTCGTCCCCACCGCCTGCATGAACGCGCTGAGCATGACCACCCCGCCCGCCCCGACCACGGCGGACACCAGCTCGGGAATCGCCGGGTGCTCGCTGCCGGCAGGTCGCGCCTCGTCCCAGTCGGCCATCCCCGGTGTCCCCCATCTCCCGTGCGCATCAGGTGGGTTGCCAGCGTAACCGGGGCTACCATGCCGCGGGTGATCATCTGGCTGAACGGCACCTTCGGGGCGGGCAAGACGACGACGTCGGCGCAGCTGTCCGGCCTGCTGCCGGACGCCCGTGTCTTCGACAGCGAACACGTCGGCTTCATGCTCCGGCACGTACTCGCCGAGGCCGTTCCCGTACGGGACTTCCAGGAGTGGCCCCCGTGGCGGGCGCTCACGGTGGCGTCGCTGACGCAGCTGCACGGCTACCTCGGCGGGACGCTGATCGTGCCGCAGACCGTGCTGGTGGAGGTGTACTGGCGGGAGATCGCCGACGGCCTGGACCGGGCGGGCCTGCCCGTGCGCCACTTCGTGCTGCACACCGACCCGGCCGAACTCACCCGGAGGATCGAGCAGGACACGGTCGAGACCGGCGCCCGGCAGTGGCGGCTGGACCACCTGGAGGAATACCGGAAGGCGCTGCCCTGGCTGCGCGCGGCGGGGACGGTCGTGGACACGACCGCCGCGCCACCGCGGGAGGTGGCGCGGCGGGTCGCCGAACTCACCCGGCCCTGAAGGACTCCCGCAGTTCGATCTTGCGGACCTTGCCGCTGACGGTCATCGGGAAGGCGTCCATCAGCCGCAGGTGGCGCGGGACCTTGTAGTGCGCGAGCCGGCCGCGGCAGAACTCGCCGAGCTCCTCCACCGTCAGCCCGGCGGCCGGGTCCTTGAGGATGACGCAGGCCAGGATCTCCTCGCCGTACCGGTCGTCGGGGACACCGACCACCTGGACGTCCGCGATCTTCGGGTGCGCGTAGAGGAACTCCTCGATCTCCCGCGGGTAGACGTTCTCCCCGCCGCGGATGATCATGTCCTTGATGCGGCCCACGATCTGCAGGTAGCCGTCCTCCCGCATGACGGCCAGGTCCCCGGTGTGCATCCAGCGGCCGGCGTCGACGGCCTCGGCGGTCTTCTCCGGCTCGTCCCAGTAGCCCAGCATCACCGAGTAGCCGCGGGTGCACAGTTCGCCCGCCGTGCCGCGCGGCACCGTCACGCCGGCCGGGTCGACGACCTTGACCTCGATGTGCGGCAGTACCCGGCCGACGGTGCCGGTGCGGCGCTCCAGGTCGTCGTCCCGGCGGGTCTGGGTGGAGACCGGCGAGGTCTCGGTCATGCCGTAGCAGATGGACACCTCGGCCATGTGCATCTCGGCGACGACCCGCTTCATCACCTCGACCGGGCAGGGCGAGCCGGCCATGATGCCGGTGCGCAGCGAGGAGAGGTCGTACGCCTGGAAGTCCGGCAGGTTGAGTTCGGCGATGAACATCGTCGGCACCCCGTACAGCGAGGTGCAGCGCTCCCGCTCGACCGCGCGCAGCGTCGCCGCCGGGTCGAAGCCGGGTGCCGGGATGACGATGCAGGCGCCGTGCGAGGTGGCGCCGAGGTTGCCCATGACCATGCCGAAGCAGTGGTAGAAGGGCACCGGCAGGCAGACCCGGTCCTGCTCGGAGTAGCCCACCAACTCACCCACGAAGTAGCCGTTGTTGAGGATGTTGTGGTGGGAGAGGGTCGCGCCCTTGGGGAAGCCGGTCGTGCCCGAGGTGTACTGGATGTTGACCGGGTCGTCGCAGGACAGCTCGGCCGCGCGCTCGGCGAGCCGCTCGTGGGGGACGTGGGCCCCGGCCGCGACGAGGGCGTCCCACGTCGGGTCGCCGATGTACACGACCTCGGTGAGCGAGCGGCACTCGCCGCGCACCTGCTCCACCATGGCGCGGTAGTCGCTGGACTTGAACGCGGTCGAGGCCACCAGCAGCTCGATGCCGGCCTGGTCGAGCACGAACGCCAGCTCGTGGACGCGGTAGGCCGGGTTGATGTTGACCATGATCGCGCCGATGCGGGCGGTGGCGTACTGGACCAGCACCCACTCGGGGCAGTTGACGGCCCAGATGCCCACCCGGTCGCCCTTGCCGACGCCCTTGGCGAGCAGGCCGCGCGCCACGTCGTCGACGGCGGCGCCGAACTGCGCGTAGGTCCAGCGCCGGCCGCTGGGCACGTCGACCAGCGCGTCGCGGTCCGGCCAGGCGGCGACCGCCCGGTCCAGGTTGCGGCCGATGGTGTCGCCGAGCAGCGCGGTGGTGCCGGTGCCGCTCGCGTAGGACGGCTCGACGGGACTCGCGGGGGTGCTCACCTGTGGTCCTCCTCGCGGTACTCGGTGCCGACGGCGCCCTCGGCGGTGCGCTGCCGCAGCTCGATACGGCGGATCTTGCCGGACACGGTCTTGGGCAGCTCGGCGAACTCGATGCGCCGCACCCGCTTGTACGGGGCGAGCACGGCCCGCGAGTGCGCGAAGAGGGCCGCGGCGGTCTCCGGGCCCGGCTCCCAGCCCTCGGCGAGGACGACGTACGCCTTGGGCACGGCCAGCCGCAGCGGGTCGGGGGCCGGGACGACGGCGGCCTCGGCCACGCACTCGTGCTCCAGCAGGGCGCTCTCCAGCTCGAAGGGGGAGATCTTGTAGTCGGAGGCCTTGAAGACGTCGTCGGCCCTCCCGATGTACGTGATGTAGCCCTCGTCGTCGCGGGAGCCGATGTCGCCGGTGCGGTACCAGCCGCCCGCCATCGCCTCGGCGGTGCGCTCCGGGTCGCCCTCGTAGCCGGTCATCAGGCCCACCGGGCGGGCGGACAGGTCGAGGCAGATCTCGCCCTCGTCGCCGGGCTTGCCGGTGAGCGGATCGACCAGCTCGACCGCGTACCCGGGGCTTGGACGGCCCATGGAGCCCGGCTTGAGGGGCTGGCCGGGCGAGTTGGAGACCTGGACGGCGGTCTCGGTCTGCCCGAAGCCGTCCCGGATGGTGAGCCCCCAGGCGCGCCGCACGTGCTCGATGACCTCCGGGTTGAGCGGCTCACCCGCGGCGACCACCTCGCGCGGCGGGGTGCGCAGCACCCCGAGGTCGGCCTGGATCAGCATCCGCCAGACGGTGGGCGGGGCGCAGAAGCTGGTGACGCCGGCCCGGTCCATCTCGGCCATCAGGCGGCCGGCGTCGAAGCGCGTGTAGTTGTGGATGAAGACCGTCGCCTCGGCGTTCCAGGGCGCGAAGAGGTTGGACCAGGCGTGCTTGGCCCAGCCGGGCGAGGAGATGTTGAGGTGGACGTCGCCGGGGCGCAGGCCGATCCAGTACATCGTCGCCAGGTGCCCCACCGGGTAGGACAGGTGGGTGTGCTCGACGAGCTTGGGCTTGGCGGTGGTGCCCGAGGTGAAGTACAGCATCAGCGGGTCGTCGCCGCGGGTGTCCCCGTCGGGCGTGAAGTCCGCGGGGGCGTCGTCGGCGTCCTCGTAGGCGTGCCAGCCCGCGGGCGCGCCGCCGACGGCGATCCGGGTGTACTCACCGGGCACCCGGTCGAACTTCGCCGCGTCCGCGGCGCGGACGATCACATGGCGGGCCCGGCCGCGCTCCACGCGGTCGGTGAGATCGGCCGGCCCGAGCAGCGGGGTGGCGGGGATGACCACGGCGCGCAGTTTCATGGCGGCCAGGGCGGTCTCCCAGAGCTCGGTCTGGTTGCCCAGCATGACCACGATCCGGTCGCCGGCGCGCACCCCGAGGGCGCGGAGCCGGTTGGCGACCCGGTCCGAGCGCCCGGACATCGCAGCGAAGGAGACGACGGATTCGGTGCCGTCCTCCTCGACGATGTGCAGGGCGGTGCGGTCGTTGTCGCGGGCGATGACGTCGAACCAGTCCAGCGCCCAGTTGAAGTGCTCGGGCCGCGGCCAGCGGAAGCCCTCGTACGCCGCCTTGTAGTCCTCCCGGTGGCGCAGCAGGAAGTCCCGGGCCGCCCGGAACTCGTCCGTCCGGCTGGTTGCCGTCATGTGTCCTCCTTGTCGCCGGCCTCCTCAGTAGCATCCTGTTGTCGGTGGCAGGGCTCTCACTACCCCCGTACGGGGGTGAAGGAGCGGCGAGGGCATGACGGGATCGCGGACGGGATCGGGCGAGGCGGCGGAGCTGCGGGCGGCGCTGCTGCGGATGAGACGCGCCAGCGGTCTGCCGGTGGCGTTCGGAGGGCTGCTCCCGGAGCCGCGCCGGCTGCGGATCACCGAGCTGTCGGGCACGGCCACGGCCTCCCTGCAGGGGCTCACCGTCACCTCGGGCAACGGCCTCGGCGGCAAGACGATCGCGCTCTGCCGGCCGCTGGCCGTCACCGACTACAGCACCTCGCGGGTGATCAGCCACGAGTACGACGCGGCGGTGGCCGGGGAGGGGCTGCGCTCGGTCCTCGCGGTGCCGGTGGTCGTCCGGCGGCGGGTGCGCGGGGTGCTGTACGGCGCGCTGCGCCATCCGCTGGCGCTCGGCGACCGTACGGTGAGCGCCGCGGTGGAGGCGGCGCGCGAGCTGGAACAGCGGCTGGTGGTGCGGGACGAGGCCGACCGCCTGCTGTCGACGTGCCGCCAGCCGACCGCCGGCGACCCGGCGGCCTGGGAGGAGGTCCGGGAGGCCCACGGGGAGCTGCGGGCGCTGGCCGGCCGGGTCGCCGATCCGCTGCTGCGCCAGGAACTACTCGCCGCGTGCGGCCGCCTCGCGGCGGCGACCGGGGCCGCCGGCATCGGGCGTCCGTCCCCCGCCGGGCAACCGGTCACCCTCTCCTCCCGGGAGCTGGACGTCCTGGCGTGTGTCGCCTCCGGGGCCACGAACGCGGCGGCCGCCGACCGGCTGGGGCTGCGGCCGGAGACGGTCAAGAGCTATCTGCGGTCCGCCATGCGCAAGCTCGGTGCCCACACCCGCCTGGAGGCCGTCGTCGCCGCGCGCCGCGCGGGCCTGCTCCCGTAGGGCCCGCGACGCCGGCTCCGGCTCGCCCTCGGCTCGCCCGCACGCGGTGCGGCCGCGGGCCGCGGACCGTGGGGTGACTTTGGCGACACAGCGGCCGCGCCGGCCGCTCCCCGGTACCGCGATCGGCCACAAAACACCGCGAGCGGAGCAGGAGCGGAAGAACGGACAAGCGCCCGTATTCGGCTCGCCACGGGCGATTTTGGGGTTTGACCGCCGGCGTGATCGGCCCGATCATTCGGGGTGTGTCCACCGGTACGCGCGGGACGGGGGCGGGCCCGAGGAATGGTCCGGCATTCAACGGGCTGCTGCCCTCGCGCATTTCCCGGCGTGCCGCCGCCCTTTGCGCGAGGTAATTCGGCGGCGGCGGCGAATTTCCCCGCACCGGGGGAAAGGTGAAGGGCCGCGCCCATAACGGCGGGATTTCGCGGCTCTCTGCGTAGCATTGACCCGGACACGACACGAGGGGAGCGGCGACCGTGGAGCACGTCTTCGACGCGCCGGCCAGGCCCCGACCCGACCGGGTGATCGGGCGGGGTGACGTGCTCGCGCGAGCCCGCGGACACCTTGCCCAGGGTGGCAGCCTGCTGCTGTACGGGCCGGCCGGAATCGGGAAGTCCACCGTATTGCGGGCACTCGCCGAGGAATGCGGCGGCGAACCGACGGTGCTGCGCTGTTCCGCGACGGAGTCCGAATCCCACCTCCCCTTCCTCGCCCTGGTCGATCTGCTCGGCCTGGTCGCCGAGCAGGTGTCCGACAGCCTGCCGCCCCCGCAGCGGGCCGCGCTGGAATCGGCGCTCACCGGCCGCGGTGAGTCCTCGCTGCAGAGGGACGGGCTCGCGCTGCGCCTGGCCGTGCTGTCGGTGCTGCGGGCGCTGGCCGCCGGCGGGCCGGTGGTGATCGTCGTCGACGACCTGCAGTGGATGGACCCCGCCAGCGCGGAGATGCTGGCCTTCGCCGCGCGCAGGGTCGCCGGGCTGCCCGTGCGGGTGCTGGGCGCCGTACGCACCGATGCCGACCCGCAGGACGAGCACGACCGCCATCTGCGGCTCTTCCCGCAGGACACGCTGACCCTGCGGGTGACCCCGCTGTCCCGGCCGGAGGTCTCCGAGCTCCTCGACCGGCGCGGACACACCGGCCTGCCGCGCGCGGTCGTCCGGGACATCCACAGCACCAGCGGCGGCAATCCGCTCTTCGCCCTGGAACTCGGCCGCGCCCTCGCCGAGAACCGCACGCCGCCGCGGCCCGGGGAGCCGCTGCCGGTGCCGACCTCGCTGCGCGCGCTGGTGCTCCACCGTCTGGAGATGCTCTCGGCGGAGACCCGCCGCACGCTGCTCATGGCGAGCGCCGGGGCCCGTCCGACGCTCACGACGCTGCGCAGCGCCGGCCGCGCGAACGCCGAGAGCGAGACGGCCGTGGCCGCCTCCCTCGGCCTGGTGGAGATGGACCACCACGACGGCACCGGGCCCGTCCGCTTCGCGCATCCGCTGATCTCGGCGGCGCTGTACGCGGAGGCGACCCCGGAGGAGCGGCGCAGTGCCCATGCCGCGCTGGCCGCGGTGGCCGGCGACCCGATCGAGCGGGCCCGGCACCTCGCGCTGGCGACGACCGGCAAGGACGAACGGGTCGCGGCGAGCCTGGCCGAGGCGGCGGACGAGGCCCGGGCCCGCGGCGCCCCGTCGGTGGCCGCACAACTGGGCCTGCTGGCCGCCGGGCACACCCCCCTGGGTTCGGAACCCACCGCGGACGAGCGGCGGCTGCGGGCCGCCGAGGACGCGCTGATCGCCGCCGAGCCCGAACTCGCCCGGGCCACCGCGCGCGAGGTACTGGAGGCCGCCACCGTTCCCGCGGACCGGGTGCGGGCGTGGATCGTGGTGATCGACTCGGTCGGGCAGGCGCTGTCCGAGGTGGACGACGTCTTCCCGCAGGCCCTGGCGGACGCCGGCGACGATCCGCGGCTGCAGGGACTGGTGCGCTACCAGATCGCCTGGCGGGCCCTGGTCGACGGCCAGATGCACGAGGCGCGCGCCGAGGCCGCGCGGTCCGCCGCCCTCGCCGCCCGGGCGGGCGACCGGCGGACCGAGCTGCTGGCGCTGTCCTTCAAGGCGCTCAACGAGACGACGATGGGGCACCCGGACGCCGCCGCCACCCTGGCGCTGGCCTCCGCGGAACCGCAGGACCCGGACGTCGCCATGAACCACAACGGCCCGGTCTACATCCGCTCCCGCTATCTGCTGATGAGCGATCAGCTCGACGACGCGCGCACGGCGTTGACGTGGCTGGCCGGTGAGGCGCGGCAGCGCGGCGCGGTGGAGACCGAGGTCTACTCCGTGCGCAGCCTCGCCGAGATCGAGCTGCGTTCCGGCCGCTGCCGCACGGCCCTGGACCTGGCCCGGGAGAGCCTGCGGCTGGCCGAGGACATCGGCATCGGCGAGGGCTTCGCACTGCAGATCGCGGCCCTGGCCGAGGCGGCGGGCGGCACCGTGGAGCGCGCCCTGTCGCTGGCGGGTGACGCGGTGCGGCGGGCCGAGGCCGACAGCGACATGCCGTATCTGACGCGGGCGCTGTACGCGCTCGGGCACGCGCGGCTGGTCGGCGCCGATCCCCAGGGCGCCGTCGAGGCGCTGCGCAGGGTGCGGGCGCTGGAACGCGAGATGGGGGTGACCGAGCCCGCACGGGGCCGCTGGCAGGGCGACCTGGCCGAAGCCCTGGTGCTGACCGGCGCGCTCGGCGAGGCGCGCGAGGTCATCGACGAGACGCGCCGGCACGCGCTGCGACTCGGCCGGCAGAGCATCCTGGCCGTTCTGGAGCGCGCCGAGGGAATGGTGCTCGCCGCCCGCGGCGACACCGACGGGGCGGTGGCCGTGCTGACGGCGGCCCGGCATCGGCTGGCCGGTCTCGGATACGGGCTGGAGGAGGCGCGCGCGGTCTTCGCCCTGGCCCGGGTCGAGGCGGAGCGGCGCAACCGCGGGGCGGCGCGGGCCGCGCTGGACGAGGCCGGCCGGCTGTTCCGGCGGGCGAAGGCGCTGCCGTGGCTGGAGCAGGTGGGCCCGGCCCCCGCGGCCCCGACGGCGCCGCCGGAACTGGACGGACTGGCCTCGATGGAGCGTCAGGTGGCGGCGCTGGTGCTGGAAGGCGCCACCAACCGGGAGATCGCGGCGACGCTGTTCATCAGCGTGAAGACGGTCGAGGCGACGCTGACCCGGGTCTACCGCAAGCTCGGCATCCGCTCGCGGGTGGACATCGTGCGGCTGGCGGCGGGCCGCCGGGCGGGCTGAGCCGGACTTGCCGCACGCTCCCGCCACCGTCGGCGGGCCCGCCGGAGGGTACGCGCGGTGACCGAGGGGTTTCCCTACGCGACCGGGGCGAGGGGGTTCCCTCATTGGGGCCCGAGGGGCCCGGCCCTAGCCTGAGTCCCGCGCCGGGCAAGCCGGTTGTCCCGTCCCACGAGAGCACGTGCGCCACCTCGCACCTCGTTCCGCGGTCGTCGACGATGACGTCGGCTCAGGCCGTGCCGTTCGCGCGGGATGCACCGCCGCCCCACCGGCGACCCGCGCGTTCCCCCCACCGGCAGCCTGAGCAGCCTCTCGTCACGGCCGATCGGTACGAAGAGGGCCGCCGCCCCGGCCGCGGCGGCCACCCGGGCGTCCACACCCGGCCGACGGCCTTGCCGTCGCCGGTGCCGGCCCGAGTGAACCCTGACCGAGCGTCAGGCAGTGCCAGGGGGCGCTGCGGGCTGTCACGAGCCGCCCGCAGCGCTCCCTCTCCATGTCAGCGGCCGCGGTCGGCCTCGTCGACGGCGGCGTAGATCCGGTCGAAGACGGGCACGAGCGACTCCAGCTCACCCGGGTCCAGCGGGTCCAGGACCATCCGGCGCACCGCCTCGACGTGCGCGGGCGCCGAGGCCACGAGCTTGCCGTACCCCTCGGGCGTGAGGATCGCCAGGGTGTAGCGGCCGTCATCGGGGTCCGGCTCGCGGCGGACGAATCCCTGGTGCTCCAAGCGCCGCACCACGTGCGACAGCCGCGACAGGGACGAGTTCGCGCGCTCCGCGAGCACGCTCATCCGGTTGGTGTGGCGCTCCTGCTCGGAGAGCATCGCAAGGACGTGGTACTCCATCCAGTTCAGGTCGGCGTCGCGCTCCAGCTCGCGCTCCAGGGCCGGCAGGAGCCGGGACAGGACTCTGGCCATCGACATCCACGCGGTCAGCTCCCCGCCCCGCAGCCAGCGCGGCTCCGCCGCGGCCGCGGGCGATGCCGCTGTGTTCTTCGTCATGCCCCCCAGGCTAGCGGACGGCTTGAAGCTTCAAGCTGATCTGTTACTGTGCACTTGAAGCTTCAAGTTGAAGCTTCAATCCATACCCCCCCGCACCGCACAGATCGGGAATCACGCCTCATGACCAGGATCGGCATCATCCTCGGTAGCACCCGCCCCGGCCGGAACGGCGAGAAGGTC
>NZ_JBEZXR010000008.1:0-180703 GCF_040638135.1 Streptomyces sp. NPDC026673
CCCGTCGCCGGCGCTCTGGTCGGACTCCTCGCGGGGCTCTACCCCTCCCTGCGCGCCGCCCGCATGGAACCCGTCGACGCCCTCCGCGCCCCTTCGTGAGGCGCGCCGGCCGCCTTCGCGCGATGTCGCTCGCGTCTCTTCCGGGCCGGGGAAGCCCCGGCCCGGAAGAGACGCGGTCTCGCGCCGCGGCGGTCGCACGGCACCTTCCCGATCACGGCCGAGGTGACGACGGCGGGCGGAACGAGAACACGATGGCGGGAACACCACGGTGAACGGCGCGGATGCGGATTTCGAGGAGTTCGTCTCCGCGCGCGGTCAGCGGCTGCTCAAAGTCGCCTGGCTGCTGACGGGTGACGCGCACCTGGCGGAGGACCTGCTGCAGACGGCGCTGGCGAAGGTCTGGCCGAGATGGGGCTCCATCGCCGAGGGGAATCCGGAGGCGTACGTTCGCAAGGCCCTGGTCAACACGCATCTGTCGTGGTGGCAGCGACGCTGGCGCGGTGAGCTGCCGCACGCGCACGACCACCTGACGGCGCTGGCGGGCCCCGGCGCGGCGGCCGGCGACCCCTTCGCCTCCGTGGACCTGGAGCAGTCCCTGTCGGACGCCATACGGCTGTTGCCGCCGCGGCAGCGGGCCGTCGTCGTATTGCGCTATTTCGAGGATCTGAGCGTGGAGGAGACCGCACGAGTGCTGGGGTGCCGGCCGGGCACGGTCAAGAGTCACACGTCCAAGGCGCTGGCCATGCTGCGCACCCGGCTGGTGGCCGTACCGGCCCTGGCGGAGGGCGGTGAGCGGCATGCACAGCGAGCCTGAGAAGGAGCCGCCGCGGATGGAAGCGGATCTCCCGGTACTTCTCGACCGCATCCTGCCCCGACTGACCCTGCCCTCCGATCGGTTGGCGCAGGTCAGACGGCGTGTCCGGCAACGCAGGCGGCGCAGGCGGGCGGCCGCGACCGCGTCGGCGCTCGCCGTGGGATGCGCGGTCGTCGGGACCGTTCTCTGGCCGGCGGCCTTCGGCCCGGGGCACCGCGCCACACCGGATGTCCCTTCCGCGGCGAGTCGGGAGTACGCGCCGGTGCGCCTCCAGGCCCCCCTGGAGGGCGTGACGATGTACCTGCCGACGACGTGGCACGGTCTGTCCCTCAGGGACGGCTACGGAACCGCCGCCGGTTTTGTGTCGTCCCAGGCGCTCCGTTCCCCGGGAACCGGTAGGTGTTCCAGGATCACCGATGCGGTGGTGAGCGAGTGCCCGCCTCTCGCCGGCCTGGACACGGACGGTGTGCTGATCACGT
This sequence comes from Streptomyces sp. NPDC026673, assembly GCF_040638135.1. Classification (NCBI taxonomy): domain Bacteria; kingdom Bacillati; phylum Actinomycetota; class Actinomycetes; order Kitasatosporales; family Streptomycetaceae; genus Streptomyces; species Streptomyces sp. NPDC026673. The sequence goes on from NZ_JBEZXR010000008.1 coordinate 1,294, forward strand.
TCCTGCGGAGCGAGGCGGGCGGGAGCGGCGATGCCGTGCTGCCGACGAGAGGGGTGCTCGTCCCCGCCGACGAGCACTGCCGTCTCATCGGCGGCGACGCCCAGATGACCGGCTCGGCGCGGAATGACGCGGCGAACTCCGTGGAGGGCCCTGACATAAGGATCGATGTCTGCCTGAGGAAGCCGTCGGAGGAGACGCTTTCGACGGTGGACAAGATCCTGACCCTGGCGTTCTCCGCGCGCGGCAGGTGACCGCCCGGCGGAAGAAGCGCGGTGGGCCCGGTTCGGCGGCGCGCGGTGAGAGGCCGCCCCGTACACGCGGGGCGGCGGCCTCTTCCGCTCACGGTGAAGGCCGCGAGTACGGGCCGGCGCCGGGCGCCGGCGGGTGACGACGGAATCTCAGGTGGTGTGCCCCGGCGTCTGCCTGATGCCGTCGACGATGGCGCGGGCGGTGATGGCGTCGGTGTAGCGCACGGTGCCGGGCTTCATCGTGACGCCGTACTCGGAGACCTCCTTGACCTGCACCGAGCGCTCGCCGAGGAAGACATGGGTCTTCTTGTCGAAGATCCACTCCTCCCGCGTGCCGCTCGTCTCGTCCAGCCGGGCCACCGCGACGCCGTGGCGGCCGATCGCGTCCTGGGCGTCGTTCACCACGACGACGCCCGGGATCTTCGCGGCCGTCTTGAACAGCGCCGAGTAGAGCTCGGCCGGCGGGTAGCTCTCGCCGAGCAGGTCGCCGATGGTGGTGAAGGCCTGCTGGTCCGGGGTGTTGCCCTGCCCCTTGGTCTCCTTGTAGATCAGCTTCAGCAGCTGGTCGGGGTCGGTGGGCAGGGTGGCCAGGTAGTCGTACGACGGGGCGCCGATGTGCGCCTTGAAGGGGTTGCCCTGCTCGTCGGGCAGGCTCAGGGTCTCGCCCTCGGGGCCGTCGTTGACGGAGGGGTCGATCAGCCAGCCCTTGGTGCCGTCGGCGGACTTCCAGATCTGGCGCTTGTGCAGGGGGTGGCCGGCGAGGCTGCTCTTGTCGTCGACCGTCTTGACGAAGGTCTGGGCCGCCTGGGACTCGATGTAGACGTACTGGCCCGGCTTCATCGTCGGCCGGGATCCCTCCGCCGCCACCAGCGAGATCTGCTCGAGCAGCTGCGGGACGCCCTTGGTGGTCGGCGTGCCGAGCTGCGTGGTCAGCGCCGGCCCGGTGGCGACATCGCCGGGGTTCGCGCCGGCACCGCCGTTCAACGCCGAGCCGACGACGATCGCGCCGGTCGCGGCGAGGGCGGCCACGGGCAGCGCGATCGCCGGACGCGGCAGCCGGAAGCCCCGCCTCCGCGGCCGGGCGGTGCCGGTGCCCGTCGCGTGCTCTTCCCGCCGCAGGTCCTGCTGGATGTGGGCCATCAGACGCTCCTTGTGGAACTGGTGACGGCCCGTCGGCAGATCGCGTCCAGTCTGGGGCAGGAGAGCGGCGCTCTCCTGCCACTCGGCCGGACTCTGCCGGGACTGATTCGCTTTCATCGGTTCCCTCCCGATACGGGCCGGATCGCGTTGATACGGTCTCCTCTTGGCTGTCGATCCGGCCGGCCGGGTTCCCTGTTCCCGGGGACGGATTTCTCCGTGTTCCCCTCGGTCCGCCGCCCGTCGGACCAGACCCGCGCGCCGTCCCGGACGGAGGGATCCGCGAGTTCGGCCTCGGTGAGCTTGCGCAGCTTGGCCCGGGCCCGGGAGAGGCGGGAGCGGACCGTGCCGACGGCGATGCCCAGCGCCTCGGCCGCGGCCGTGTACTCCAGCCCCTCCCACAGGCAGAGGGTCAGGACCTCGCGCTCGGGCCTGCGCAGTGCGGCGAGGGCGCGCAGGGCCGCGGCGATACGCCGCCGGTCGTCGAGCCGGCCCGCCACCTCGTCGGCGTGGTCGGGCAGGGCCGTCTCGGCCCGGGCGGCCGCGATCGCGGCCGCCCGGTAGCGCCGATTGCTGCGGTAGTGGGCGCGAGCGATATTGGTCGCGACGCCCAGCACCCACGGGCGCAGGGAGCCGCCCTCGGCGTCGACCCGGTCGCGCAGCCGCCACGCCTCCATGAAGGTCTCCGCCATCACGTCCTCGGCCGCGGACCAGTCGGCGGTGAGGCGGAAGGCGTGGTTGTAGACGGCGCGGGCATGGCCGTCGTACAACTCGGCGAACGCACGGGGATCCCCGGCCCGTATTCGGGTACGCATGTCTGGGCTCACGCCTGTTAGCTGCCTTCCCTCCCGCCCGGGTTCCCGTGATCCGCGTCACGCGGCGGTCAAGGGGGAGGCCGTGAAACGCCTGCCGGAGTGGCCGGTGCGGTTCAACGGCCGGTCGGCGCACCGCGAGCGGGGCGATGCGGCGCCCACGTCCCGCGGGCCGTGGCGAGTTCACGGGGGAGGCGTGTGTGAGACGGGTCACGGACGGCTCGCGCAGCGCGCAAGCCCCGAGCCGGCGGCCCGGGGCTTGCGCGGGGGAAGGGGAGCGGGGTGGCTACGCGGTGGTGCGGTAGGCGCGGTAGACCGTCTGCTTCACGGTGTTGCCGTGGGCGTCTGTGAGCACGACGCGCAGCGAGACGGTGCCCGGGCGGGCGGGATGGCGCAGTTCGAGCCGCTCGCGGTCGGCGACCTTGGCCGGCTTCCACGTCCTGCCGCCGTCATAGGAGACCGAGAACGCCAGCTTGCGCGCGGTGCGGACGTCGGCCGCGCCCTCGACCGTGAACGGGACGGTGAAGGCCCTACCCGCCTTGGCCGTGCTGGCCGCCCGGAGCTCCGGCGCGAAGCGCACCGCGGACAGCGGCAGCCACGCCATAGTGTCCCCCGGCACGTGGGCGGAGCGGAAGGTCCACTCGGCCGTCACCCGGGTGCTGACCGCGGACAGCGCCGCGGGGCGGGAGACGTCCGTGGTGAGCCGGTAGGCCCGCGCCCCGGCGGGGAGGGTGTGCGTGTCGCCGTTCAGGGGTGTGTCCGAGGTGAACACGCGGGTGCCGTCGGCGTACAGCGCGCTCTTGGCCCTGGTGTAGTCGGAGACGCCCACATGGCCCGCGCCGTCGGAGAACAGCGGCACATAGGCGCTGAAGTCGTCGCCGAGACGGACCGCGCCCGACGCCTCCCCATCCGCGCGGTAGAGGTGCGGACCGAAGACGCCGATGTTGAACCGCTGCGTGTACGACCTGCCCGCGGTGTAGGACCTGGCCCGGGTGACGGTCTGGCTGCCCTCCCACAGCGGATTGCCGTCCTCGCCCGGGGCGCCGTGCTGGTTGACGGCGTACCGCCACTTCACGCCCGGCAGGACGTAGTCGGTGACGGTGCGCGGCAAGGCGCCGTCCTCCGGGAAGAAGTCGAACCAGGAGCCGTTGGGCGTCAGGGGCGCGGCGCTGAGGCTGCCGGTCTTGCCCGCCGCGGGCGCGCCGACGGTGAGGGCGAGCCTGGCGAAGTTCCCGGGGCGCAGCTTCGTGGTGAAGCCGGCGAGGTCGCCGGTGCGGTTCCAGGCCGGCCGGTAGTTCACCGCACCGTGCCGCCACGTCCCGTTGTACTGCGCGAACGCCTCGCCGGCGGGCAGCCGGGCCCCGAGCTGCCCGACCCGCAGGTTGCCGAAGCGGTCCATGGCGTAGGTGGCGGTGTAGCCCGCTCCGTCGATGTCGACGCCGAAGTTGAGTGTGGCGTCGGTGTGCTTCGCCGCGCCGTCGGGCACCGTGATCCGCACGGGCTTGGCCTTGCGGGCGTCCATGACCAGCGTGGTGTCCCGGGTCAGCGCGAACTTCGGGTGCAGCAGCAGGGCCAGCTTCCCGTCGCCGGGGTCCGTCCCGGTGGAGACGCGGCCCTCGAGGGTGTAGCGGCCCTTGGGCAGCCGTACCGTGAACTCCCCGTCCGCGGGGTCGGAGTAGTCCCGCCAGATGTCGCCGTCCAGGCCGTAGACGCCCGTCGTGGAGTCTCCGGTGGGCTTGCCCCGCAGATCCAGGTGCCTGATCGTGAGGTCGTACGACTCGGGCTCGCGGTTCACGCCGACGGCGGTCCGCACGGTGGTGTCCCCGGCGGTCGCGGTCACCGAGCCGCCGAACGCGCCGTCGGCCGTGCCCGCGCGGGTGTCGGCGGTCACGGTGGCGGTGGCGGTGCCGCCCGCCGGGATCGAGAGCCGCTTCGGGGAGACGTCGAACATGCCCTCGGCGGCCGGCTTCCCGTCCTCGCCGAACGCCTCGGTCGCCAGGTCGAGGGTGACGGGCCGGTCGCCGTCGTTGCGGTAGGTGATCTCCTTGGTGACGGGCTCGTCGTCCGTGTGCGGCCACCTGGCGGTGCCGAAGCCCAGCGAGGTGGGGCCGCCGGTCACCTGCTGACGCAGGGCCCGCGCGACGTCGGTGCGCCCGGTGCCCTGCGCGAACGCGGAGAGCCCGGGGGTGGCCGCGGCGGAACCGGTGAGGACGGCCTTGATCCGCTCGCCGGTCCAGTCGGGGTGCTGCTGGGCGAGGATCGCGGCGGCACCCGCCACATGCGGGGTGGCCATCGAGGTGCCGCTCATCGACACATAGCCGTCGGCTGCCGGGTCGCCCTCCACGCCTTCCGCGGCCTTCGCGGCGACGATGTCCACGCCGGGGGCGGTGAGGTCGGGTTTGAGGGAGTCGTCGGCGGCGGGTCCGCGGCTGGAGAACTCGGCGATGGCGTCCGCCCGGTCCACCGCCCCCACGGTGAGCGCGGCGGCGGCGCTGCCCGGGGAACCGATGGTGGCGGCGGTGGGGCCGCTGTTGCCGGCGGCGACGACGAAGAGGGTGCCGGTCTTTTCCGACAGCTCGTTCACGGCCTGCTCGACCGGGTCGGTTTCCGGGGTGTCGTCGCCGCCGAGGCTGAGGTTGACCACCTTCGCGCCCTGGGCGACGGCCCACTGCATGCCGGCGATGATGTCGGAGGCGTTGCCCGAGCCGCTGTCGTCGAGGACCTTGCCGCTGATCAGGCGGGCGCCGGGTGCGACGCCCTTGTACTTCCCGCCCGACCGGGCCCCGGAGCCCGCGACGGTCGACGCCACGTGCGTGCCGTGGCCCACGCGGTCCACGGTGTCCGGTGACGCGGAGAAGTTCTTCTGGGTGCCGACGCGGTCCTCGAGGTCCGGGTGCGTCGCGTCCACCCCGGTGTCCAGCACCGCGACGGTGACGCCCGTGCCGTCGTAGCCGGCCGCCCAGGCGGTGGGGGCGCCGATCTGTGCCGTGCTGCGGTCCAGACTCGCCGAGACCTTGCCGTCGAGCCAGATCCTCTCGACCTTCGCCGAGGTGGCGGCGGCCGCCGACCGCGCGCTCGCGCCGCTGCCGGTGAGGCTCCGCCACAGCTCCGCGGTCTCGGACTTGCGGGCCCGCAGGGCGTCGCCGTTGACGCTGGGCAGGTTCCGGGTGATCCGGGCGCCGGAGTCGGACAGCGCGCGCGCCGCGCCGGAGCCGCCCTCGGCGTAGGTGACGATGAGCGGCAGGTCGGGCCGTGAGGAATCGTCGTATCCGAACCTCACCAGCCGTGTCACGTCGAAGAGTTGCCGGTCGGCGGTGCCGTCCGCGATCAGCCTCTCGGCATCGCGCGGCACGGCGAGGGTGTGCCCGTCGGCCGCGCGGGATATGCGGAAGGCCATGCCCTCCCGGCCCTTGGCCGCCGTGACGCCGACGACCTCGCCGGCGGCGTTCAGGGTCACCCTGTCGCCGGTGACGAGGGTGACCGTCCGCCTGGTGGCGTCGGAGCCCGCGCCGAACACGGCCCCGGGACGCACACCGGTACGGGAGGTGTCGCCGGCCGGCGCGGCCTGGGCGGAGCCGACCGTTCCGCTCAGCAGGGCCGTGGCGACGGCGAGGGCGGTGAGCGGGAGGAACGCCGCAGCCGGCGATCGTTTCTCGTGTCTCAAGGCATGCCTTTCTTTCCGGGCAAGGCGAAGCGGCCGGGTCCTGGCCGCACGACGCGGTCCCCTGTTACTTGTCGGCCGCGCCCGCCGGGTTCCCGGTTTCCCCGGACCGGTTTCCCGGGACTCCCGTTCCCGCCGGGAAAGCGGAAGGGCCCCGCGTCGCGGGGCCCTTCGGTGTCTGCCGGGTCGTGCTACTTGGTGAAGTAGAAGTACTTCCAGGCGCCGTACGTCGTGGAGTTGACGTTGTCGCCGGAGGAGCCGTTGACGTACGAGGCGCGCATCCGCATCCGGTAGCCGGTGTCGTGCGGGCCGAGCAGGGTCACCGTGGACTTGCCGTTGGTGCCGAGCGCGAAGTACTGCGATCCCGCGTCGCGCCACTTGCCCTGGAAGTAGACCTCCAGGTTCAGCCGCTGCGAGCGGTTCTTGTAGTACGTCATGGTCGTGGTGAAGACCGGGTCGGTCTTCCGGTGGAAGTACGCGTACGAGGTCGAGCCGATCTTCGCCGTCTTGTACTGCTGGGAGATCGCCGTGGAGACCTTGACCCTGGCGTAGGCGGTGATCTTCACCGTCTTGTCGGCCGAGCGGGCGTCGCCCTTGAAGACCGCGGTGACGGTGGTGTCGCGGGTCATGTCGACCGTGGCGGACAGGTTGCCCTTGGAATTGACCTTGCCGGTCTTCAGGAGCTTCTTCGGCTTGTCCGAGCCGTAGGGGTCGGCCCAGAGCTCGACCGTGCGGTTCTTGTACGTGGAACCGAGGTGGGCGGTGAAGGACACGTCGGTGCCGTAGTTGTAGACGCTCTTGTTGTGGTTGAGCGTCAGGGTGGTGGCGTTGCGCGACACGGCGACGGTGTCCTTGCCCGACGCCGGGGCGTGGGTGGCGTCACCGGCGTACTGCGCGGTGTAGGTGACGTTGCCGCCGGCCGGCGGCGTGTCGGTGAAGGAGAACGCGCCGGTGGACCCGACCGTCTTCGTACCGAGCGACTTGCCCTTGGGCGAGTCGATGTCGGTGCGGGTGATGGTGACCTTCGAGCCGGACGGGAAGGACCTGTCGGAGGTCAGCTTGCCGGTGACGCTGAGCTTCTTGGCGCGGGTGGCCTTGGCCGGGGCCGAGACGCTCACCTTGACCGGGTAGCGGGCGGCGTCGTTGAGGACGCGCAGGTGGATGCCGCTGTTGCCGTCCGCGATGGCGAACAGCCTGCTGCCGTCGGGGGCCCAGGCGAGGCCCTGGCTGCGGATGGTGTCGCCGCCCGAGGCGTACTGGTCGTAGGTGTAGGTCCGGTAGGGCGTCGTCGTGCCGGGCTTGAAGACGGAGATGTCCGTGTCGTACCAGTTGAACGTGGACACGGCGACCGTGCCGTCCGGTGCGATCGCGGCACCGTTGGGGTTGCCGGCCTCGACCGGGTAACCGCCGGTGCGGGTGAGGTCGTCGGTGTTGATCGCCGTCGCCGCGTAGGGCATTTCGCCGGAGGCGGCGACGATCTTCTTGGCGTCGGCGCTGAGCGCGAAGTCGTTCATGTAGTTCGCGGCCTCGGACGGCATGCCCTCCTTGCGCAGCACGGGGGCTCCGGAGGACACGTCGTACACGGAGAGACCCGACCAGTTGCCGTGGATGCCGAACACGAGGGTGTTCCCGGCCGCCTCCAGTTCGGGGGCGTCGCCGAGGTACAGGCCCGGGAGCTGGTCGAGCGCGATCTCGGGGGTGCCCAGCGAGGGGTCGAAGGAGCCCAGGTGGTGGGCGGTCTCCTGTCGATACGCGAACCAGACCCGTCCGCCCGCGACCGCCAGGGTCTGCGGGTCGGTGTTCTCGCCGATCGGGTGGCGCGCGGCCTCGGTGGCGGTGGACGTCGCGATGGCCACGACGGAGTCGTCACCCGGAACGGCCGCGTAGACGGTGCCGGAGTCGGGCGTGATCGCCAGGTCCCGCACTCCCGGGAGGTTGGGGACGGTCGCCACGACCTTGCCCGCGTAGTCGGTGACGACGACCTTGTTGCCGTCCGGATCGCTGATGTAGACCCGCTGGTGGAGCCCGTCCACGGCGATGTCGCCGTACGAGGAGATCGACAGGGCCGTGCTGGAGTCCGCCGCGGCGGGACCCATGGTGCCCGCGGCTATGGCCGTCGAGCTGAAGAGGACCGCGAGCACGGTCGACATGGTGCGCATGCGCACGTTGTTTCCTACCCCCACGAAGAAACCCGGTGGACGGACCGGGTGATGAGTCGGGCCGCGCGACACCCGAACTCCGTCCGTGTGCGGACGACATGCGGGGCGCGGCTGCATGCGCAGCGTATGTCATCGGTGTGACAGTTGAGGAGGGGATTAACGGGAGTTACCCGCCGCCCGTCGACTTCGCCTCGCGTCACCCGCGCCCGTATCCGCGCCCGTATCCGCGCCCGCCGCGAGCCGTCGGGCGGCTCACCAGCCGACGTGACGTGCGTCCCGCTCGCCGACGGGGGGTTCGCCGCCGGCCTCGGTGAAGGCCTGGAGGGCTTCGACGAGGTGGCGGCGCTGTCCCACCGGCATCGCGTCGACGATGCGGGCGATCTCGGCCCGGCGGCGCTCTGTGACGTCGCTCACGGTGCGCCGCCCGGTCCCGGTGAGGGAGATGACGGTGGTGCGCCGGTCGGTGGGGGAGGCGTCGCGCGCGACCATGTCGATCGCGACGAGGCGGTCGAGCATCCGCAGCGCCGTGGAGGGCTGCACGCCCAGCTCCGCGGCGAGCTGCGAGAGGTTGAGCGGCCCGCGCGTCTCCAGGACGACCAGCATGCGCAGTTGCGGCAGGGTGAGGGCGTCCTCCACCGCGGCGAGCGAGCGGGCGGAGACCGCCACGAGGAGCCGGGAGGCGGTCAGCAGGGCGCCGACCATCTCCTCGGCCTCGCTCCCGGAGCCGTCGGTGCCGGAGGGGGAGCAGTCGTACGGAGCGCGGGAGCCGGTGGCCATGGCTCCTTTCTACCGCTCCCCCGGTCCCGTACGGGCGTGTACGGCACTCAGGTGAAGCGTTGCCGCGGCGGGAACCCGCGCCGAGGCGAAGCCGTTGAACCCATTGGGCAAAGGAATCGTCAAGGGGCGCGGCCCGCGCCGGAATGAGCAGGGAGATCCCATGGGTGTCAGCCTTTCCAAGGGCGGCAATGTCTCGCTGACGAAGGAGGCCCCGGGACTGACCGCGGTCACCGTCGGTCTGGGCTGGGACATCCGTACGACCACCGGCACCGACTTCGACCTCGACGCGAGCGCGCTCCTGGTCAGCGCCGAAGGCAAGGTCGTCTCGGACAAGCACTTCGTGTTCTTCAACAACCTGAAGAGCCCGGAGGGCTCGGTGGAGCACACCGGCGACAACCTCACCGGCGAGGGTGAGGGCGACGACGAGCAGGTGAAGGTGAACCTGACCACCGTGCCGGCCGAGGTCGACAAGATCGTCTTCCCGGTGTCGATCTACGACGCAGAGAGCCGCCAGCAGTCGTTCGGCCAGGTCCGCAACGCCTTCATCCGCGTGGTCAACCAGGCCGACAGCAACGAACTCGCCCGCTACGACCTGTCCGAGGACGCGTCGACCGAGACGGCGATGGTCTTCGGCGAGCTGTACCGCAACGGCGCCGAGTGGAAGTTCCGCGCCGTCGGCCAGGGCTACGCCTCGGGCCTGCGCGGCATCGCGCAGGACTTCGGCGTCAACCTGTGAGGTAGCCGGACGCCCGGCAGCACGGGCGGGTACGACAGAGGGCCGCGTGGCGCATGCCGCGCGGCCCTCTTCCGCTGTGCGGCCGGGCCGTGCGGGCGGGAGGCGCGGACGCGCCGATCAGGCGACGCGCGCCGCGAGCTCCTTGGCCTTGGCGGCGGCCTGCTCGTGGGCCTTGGCGCGGGAGGCGTCGGAGGCCTCGATCAGGCCGGACATGGCCGGGACCGCGCGGGCGAGGGTCAGCTCGGGGACGATGAACTCGACGTTCGTGATGCCGAGGCAGCCCTCCAGGACCTTCTCCAGGTACCTGGTCACGAACTCGAAGTCCTCGCGCGGGGTGCCGGGGCCGTAGCCGCCGCCGCGGCTGGCCACCACGACGACCGGGGTGTCCGCGGCGGAGGGCCGCTCGCCCGCGGTGCGGCCCAGGATGATCACCTGGTCGAGCCAGGCCTTGAGGGTGCTGGGGATCGAGAAGTTGTACATCGGCGCGCTGATCAGCAGGGCGTCCGCCCGCTCGAGCTCGTCGGCCAGTTCGCTGCGCAGCGGGTGCTCGGCGCCGGCCACGTAGTGGGTCGCGTCGATGTGCGGCACGGGCTCGGCGTTGAGGTCGCGGTAGATCACGACGCCTCCCGGGTGCTGGGCCTCCCATTCCTTGCGGAAGGAGTTGGTCACGTCGCGGGACGTGGAAGCGTCGGAAGGCCAGATGGACGAGTCGATGTGCAGCAGCGTGGGCATGGGGGTGCCTCTACTTCCGTAAAGTTCGGAGTGAACAATTCGTTCGGAGCTATTGCTATCATAGGACCTTACTTTTCTGCAGTAGGTGATGACAAGCCGGGTACCCTTGTGTCCATGGGACAGGGGATTGGGCAGGCCGGACACGACGCGCGGCAGTGCGCCAGCGTCGACAACGCGATGACGCGCGTCTTCGCGATCCTCGGAAAGCGCTGGAGCGGCCTGATCGTCTCGGTGCTCACGCAGCAGCCGGCGTACTTCGCCGAGCTGCGTCGCGCCATCCCCAAGATCAGCGAGCGGATGCTCTCCGACCGGCTCACGGAGCTCGGTGAGGCGGGCATCGTGGTCCGCGAGGTGGACCCGGGGCCCCCGCTGCGGGTGAGCTACCGGCTCACCGAGGCGGGGGAGGCGCTCGGTCCGGCTCTGGGGGAGCTGGGTTCGTGGGCCGAGAGGTATCTGCCCGACGGCGCGAGCGCCTGCTCGGAAGGCGGCGCCGGAGCCTGAGGGCGCGAGCGGACGGGGCCGGTCCGGCCTCGGCTCGGCACCCCCGGCCTCGGGACCAACAGCCTCGGCCGCAGGTCAGCAGTTCCGTCTCGAGGTCAACGATCTCGGCCGAGGGCCGGCAGTCCCGGCTTGAGGTCGACAGCCTCGGTCCCCGCTCGGCGACCCCGTCTCAGGCCGGTGGCGCCGCGTCGTTGAAGCGGGTCAGGTAGGCGGCGAACCGCTCCAGGTCGGCGTCCTCCCAGTCCGCCAGCCTGCCGCGCACACTGCGCCGGGCGGCGCGTGTCGCCTCCGCGAGCACGGTCGCTCCCGCCGCGGTCGGCAGCAGCACCTGGACGCGCTGGTCGGAGGGGTGGGTGCGCCGCTCGACGAAACCCAGCCGTTCCAGGGCGGCCACCTGGCGGCTGACCGTCGACTTGTCGAGCAGGAACGCCTCCGCCAGATCCGTGGCCCGGCAGTCCGGCCGGTCGCTCATGTACGCCAGCAGCGTGTACGAGACCAGCGACAGCTGCGGATGCATACGGGCGGCCGAGGCGCGGGCCCGGCGGGCGAACGCGACCAACTCGCGGTGGATGGTCTCGATGGACGCGTCTTTGCGGGCCTGCATGCCTGTAGATTACATCCGGCCGGATCGGGGTGATTTCCGGTCATTCGCTCCAACGGTCAGGTGGGCAGCGGCAACTCGAACCAGACGACCTTGCCGACCGCCTTGCGGCTGGTGCCCCAGCGCCGGGAGAGGTTGCTGACCAGGGCCAGACCGCGGCCCTCCTCGTCTTCGGCGTCCGCGCGGCGCAGCTGCGGCAGGTTGTGGTCGTCGTCGCTGACCTCGACCAGCAGTTTGCCGACCCGCATCAGCCGCAGCGACACCTCGTGCGAGGCGGCCCGCAGCGCGTTGGTCACCAGCTCGCTGACCAGTAGTTCGGTCAGATCGCTCAGGCCCTCCAGCCCCCAGCGCGTCAGTTGCTCACGGGTGAGCGCGCGGGCCCTCCGGACGTCGGACAGGTCCATCGACAGCCGCCACTCGGCGACGTCCTCGGGCGGGATGCCCTGGAAGTTGGCGACCAGCAGTGCCACGTCGTCGCGGCGGTCGTCGGAGTGGACACGGCTGAGGATCTGCTCGCAGACGTCCTCGGGGGTCTGCTGCGGCTCGATGACATTGGAGCAGAGCGCCGCCAGACCGGCGTCTATCCCCTGGCCGCGCACCTCCACCAGCCCGTCGGTGCACAGCACCAGCCAACTGCCGTCCGGTACGGGGATCTCCACCGTCTCGAAGGGCACACCGCCGACCCCGATCGGGGCGCCCTTGGGGATCTGCAGCAGTTCGCTGCGGCCGTCGTGCCGCGCCAGCACCGGCGGGATGTGGCCGGCGTTGGCGAGGGTCAGGGTGCGATGGATCGGGTCGTAGACCGCGTACACGCAGGTCGCCAGATGCTCGGCACCGAGCCGGTGGGCGAGGTTGTCCAGATGCCGCAGCAGCTGCGCGGGCGGCAGGTCCAGCGCGGCCATCGTGATCACGGAGGTGCGGAACTGGCCCATCACGGCCGCCGACAGCAGGCCGTGGCCCATCACATCGCCGACGATCAGCGCCACGCGGCCGCCCGGCAGCTGGATGGCGTCGAACCAGTCGCCGCCGACCTGCGCCTGGCGGTCGCCGGGCATGTAGCGGTGGGCGATCCGCACCCCGGGGATGCGGGGCGGGCGGGTCGGCATCATGCTGCGCTGCAGGGTCGCCGCGGCGCGCGACTCCAGTCGGTGCAGCCGGGCGTTGTCCAGATGCACCGCGCCGCGCGCGGCGACCTCGGCGGCGGTCGCGGCGTCCTTGGCGTCGAAGGGGCGGCGGCCCGGGTGGCGCAGGAAGCACATCCGGCCCAGCACGGTGCCGCGCGCGGTCAGCGGCACGACGATCATCGACCGGTCGGGCAGCAGGGGGCCGAGCCCGGGAACGCCGAGGTCGAGCGCGATGTCCTGGGCGAGCGCGGGATCTATCACCGGTACGAGCAGCGGTTCGCCGAGCCGCGGGGTGGAGTCGGCGGGCAGCGGGATCAGCTCGCCCTCCGGCAGGGCGGCCGCCCAGGTGCCGGGCGTGAGGTCGGTGTGGGCCACGGCCACCCGGCGGGCGACGATCGTGGCCCCGGTGAGGTCGTCCTTCGGCGGATCGGTGTCGGAGAACAGCTGGTCGACGACGAGGATCGCGGCGAAGTCGGCGAACCGCGGCACGGTGACGGAGCACAGCTCCCGGGCGGTCGTCGCCAGGTCGAGGGTCGTGCCGACCTTGGCGCCGGACTCGCGCAGCAGGGCGAGCTGCTCGTCCAGGACGTGGCCGGGGGCGAGCGAGACGGCGGGGGCGGTCACGGGGGCGAGCACCGGGGGCGCGACGTCGCCGCGCGGGCCGGGCAGCAGCTCCCGGCGCGGGGCGGGCCGGGTGGGGCGGGCCGTGCGGCCGGTGGCGGGGTTCGCGGCGGGCGGAGCCGAGGTCGTCCCGTGCTCCTCGGGCAGCACGGGGAGCAGCACCGTGCCGTCCACCTCCACCGCCGGATAGCCCAGGGGCACGATCTGACGGACCATCCGGTCCAGCCGTCCCGCGCTGACCCGGGGGAGCACCGAGCCCAGCCGGCCGGCCAGGTGCTCGGCGTGCGCGGGGTCGGCGACCGGAGCGAGGCGCGGGGTGATGCGGACACCGCCGCGGGCGGTGGTGCCGTCGGCGGTGTAGGGGAGCAGCCGGTCGCCGAGCGCGAGGCGCGGCCCGGTGTCGCGCAGCGGCCGGGCGTTGGCCGCGATCACCAGCAGGCTGCGGCCGGCCGGCTCCATGATGCGGTAGGACCACCACACCACGTCCTTGACGCCGCCGTCGCGGTCCGTGGTCGGCAGCGCGCCGGCCCAGGCGGACCGGGTGAGGTCGTCGAGCACCTCCAGGGCGTCCTGTTCCCCGGGGTGCCGGCCCGCGGTGTGGGGCAGCAGTCCGGCCGCCGGGCGGCCGAACACGCCTTCCCAGCGGTGGCCGAAGAGCTCCTCGGCGCCGCGGTTCCAGTACGAGATGTCGCCGTCGGGGCCGACGCAGAGCACTGCGAGGCGTACGAGCGCGGAGACACCGGTGGCTGCGAGCGGGGTCGTGGTCGTGGGGAGCCTGGTCATCTCGTCCAACGTCGGGCACCTGGGGTTCGGCTGCGGTTCGGCGCGGAAGGCTGAAAGAGCATCAGGGTCGTGTCTTCACCGTCCAGGCAAGCATGAAACATCGGACGCGGTCCGGTAAATGGCTAGATTGCCCCCAGGAGTGACCAACCGGGCATGGCCCATGGGGAGGAAGACCACGTGGAGCAGAGGGTTCCGCATATCGCGGGGTTCGCGAGGTGGCCGCACGACGGTGCTCCCAAGGAGGAGGGCAAGGCGCTGCGGGCGTCGGTGCCGCGCGAGGCGCACGCCGCGTTCGCGCCGGGCGCCGACCGGCCGGGGGCGGTGGCGGCGGTACGGGAGTCCGGCCGGGGGCGCATCCCCGGGCTCGTCCCGCTGCGGGTGGGGCGGATGGCGGCGAGCCCGTTCGCCTTCATGCGCGGCTCGGCCGGGCTGATGGCGGCCGACCTGGCGGGCGGTCCGGTCACCGGCATCGGCGCCCAGATCTGCGGTGACGCGCACGCCGGCAACTTCGGGCTGTACGGGGACCACCTCGGCCGGCTGGTCATGGACATCAACGACTTCGACGAGACCGCGCACGGCCCGTGGGAGTGGGACGTCAAGCGGCTCGCCGCCTCGCTCGTGCTGGCCGGGCGCGAGGCGGGGGCCGGTGAGGACGAGTGCCGCGGCGCCGCCTTCGACGCGGTGGGCGCGTACCGGCGCACCATGCGGCTGCTGGCGAAGATGCCGGTGCTGGACGCCTGGCACGCCATCGCGGACGAGGAGTTGGTCGCCCACGCCGACGCCCGCGACCTGGCGGGCACGCTGCGCCGGGTCGCCGAGAAGGCACGCGGCAACACCAGCGCCCGGTTCGCGGCCCGGGCGACGGAGGAGACCGAGGGCGGCGGCCGCCGCTTCGTGGACGCGCCGCCGGTGCTGCGGCGGGTGCCGGCCGAGGAGGCGGCGGCGGTCGCGGGCGCCCTGTCGGAGGGCGGCTACCTGGCGACGATCGGTGCGGACCGGCGACCGCTGCTGGCCCGGTACGCGGTGCACGACGTGGCGTTCCGGGTGGTCGGGACGGGCAGCGTGGGCACCCGGTCGTACGTGGTGCTGCTCCTGGACCACCTCGGGCAGCCGCTGGTGCTCCAGGTGAAGGAGGCACGGCCCTCGGCGCTGCTGCCGTACCTGGGGAAGTCCGGCTTCGACGCGCCCCCGGTGGAGCACGAGGGACGGCGCGTGGTGCTGGGCCAGAAACGCATGCAGGTCGTCAGCGACAGCCTGCTGGGCTGGGCCGACGTGGACGGACGGCCGTACCAGGTGCGGCAGTTCCGCAACCGCAAGGGCAGCGTCGACCCGGCGGAGCTGCAGGCCGGCCTGATAGACGACTACGCGCGGATGACGGGCGCGCTGCTGGCCCGGGCGCACGCGCACTCCGCGGACCCGCGGCTGATCGCGGGCTACTGCGGCAAGGGCGAGCAGCTGGACGAGGCGATGGCGGCCTTCGCGGTGGCGTACGCGGACCGGACCGAGGCGGACCACGCCGAGCTGGTCGCGGAGGTGCGGGCCGGGCGGATCGCGGCGGAATCGGGCGTCTGAGGGCGCGGGCGGCGGTGTGTTCGGGGCGGGCCGGAGGCCGGACCCTGTGACCGGCGCCCTCCACTCCTCGTAGGCTGGACCGGTGACGAATTCCTCCGGCACCGAGTCGGCCGCCGCATCCACTTCCGAACCCCAGGACCGGCTGGCCCAGGCGGTGCGCGCCGCCGAGCGGGCCCTGATCGAGTTCGAGATCGCGGTGGAGACCTTCAGGGTGGAGGTCGACAACTTCTCGCGGCTGCACCACCAGAAGCTCGGCCCGATGTACGCCCGGCTCGACGAGCTCGACGCACTGATCGCCGAGGCGGTCGCCGCCAAGAGCGGGGACCGCGACGACATCCAGCGCGCCTGGGAGGCGCGCGCCCTCGTGATGCCGATGCCGGGGGTGGAGGAGCTCTTCGAGGGGTTGCTCGGCTCGGACGGGGTCCGGCCCCAGGAGGAGCCCAACCCGCCGCGCCGGGTGCGGCCGGGCAAGGAGGCGCAGCGCCTCTACCGCGAGCTGGTCCGCAAGGCGCACCCGGACCTGGCGCAGGACGAGGCGGAGGTCGAGCGCCGGAGCGAGTTCATCGCCCGGGTCAACGAGGCCTACACCTACGCGGACGAGGAGCGGCTGCGCGAGCTCGCGGAGGAGTGGGAGGCCGGGCCGGTCCCGGAGGAGGAGCAGCCCAGCGAGGCCGAGGTGCTGTACGCGCGGCTGGAGTGGCTGGCACAGCGCAAGGAGCAGCTCGCCCTGCTCGCCGACGAGCTGGAGGGCAGCGCGATCGCCCAGATGATGAAGCTCGCGCCGGACGACCCGGACGGGCTGCTCAACGAGATCGCGGAGAACCTCCTCAACCAGGTGGCCAACCGCGAGGCCCGGCTGGCGGAGCTGGTGCGCTCCTCGAAGGGGTCCGAGTAGCGGGTCGGGTACGTTCGATGTGCACGCCCTGACCGAAGGAGTCCGTTCCCATGTTCTACGCCCAGCTGCCCGCGGTGGACGCCGCGCAGATTCCGGCCGGCGGTTACCTGCTCGACGTCCGTGAGCACGACGAGTGGGACGCCGGGCATGCCGAGGGCGCGGTGCACATCCCCATGGGCGAGGTCGTCGCCCGCATCGAGGAGGTCCCGGCGGACCGCCGGGTGCACGTGGTGTGCCGGGTCGGCGGCCGTTCGGCGCAGGTCGCCCAGTACCTGATCGCGCAGGGGCTCGACGCGGTGAACGTCGACGGGGGCATGCTCGGCTGGGCGGCCGCCGGCCGGCCGCTGGTGACGGACGGCGCGGGCCCGGCCCACGTGCTCTGAAGGCTTCCGCGGGGCCGGGCGCGCGCGTTCGTGGGGGCGTGTCTCCCGGCCCTCAGGCCTCGGCGGCCAGCAGGTCGCCCAGTTCCTCCTCGTGGGCCGCGGCCGGGCCGAGCGAGAGTTCCAGCTGCTTGGCCCAGGCGTGGTAGCGGTGCAGCGGGTAGTCGGTGTCGGCGCCGAAGCCGCCGTGCAGGTGCTGGGCCGTCTGCACCACTCGCCGTACGCCCTCCGAGGCCCAGATCTTGGCGACCGCCACATCGGCGGGCTCCAGCCGCCAGGCGGCCTGCCAGCAGGTGACCTCCATCGCCCGCAGGTCGATGTAGCGGTCGGCGGACTGCATCGCCACCGCCTGGAAGGTGGCCAGCGGGTGCCCGAACTGCTCGCGCTTGCCCGTGTACGCCCCGGTCATGCGCAGGACGGCGGTGCCGAGCCCGAGCGCCAGGGCGCACGTGCCGGTGGTCAGCAGCCGGCGCAGCCGGTCCCAGGCGCCGTCGGCGGTGATCACGTCGCCGGCGGGGACCTGGACCCCGTCCAGCCGCAGCTCGGCGTAGCGCTCCCCGCTGGTCGAGATCTGCTCGGCCGCGATGACCGCCTCGCGGGGGACGAGCGCCAGGACGGTGCGGCCCCCGGGGGCGGAGGCCGGGACGAGGACGAGGTCGGCGTACGGGACCCAGGGGACGGCGGTCTGGACGCCGTCGAGCAGCCAGCCGGGGGCGGCGCCCTTCGTCCCGTCCGCGGGCCGCGCGGTGACGGCGAGCTCCGCCCCGTCGTGGCCGGTGCGGCCCGCGGAGGCGACGGTGAGCACGAGGTCGCCTCTGCCGACCGCGGGCAGCAGCCGGGCCCGCAGCTCCTCGGGGCCGTCGGTCTGTACGGCCAGCGCGGCGGCGCAGGTCTCCAGCAGCGGCACCCGGGCCAGTACGGCCCCTGCCTCGCGCAGCACCAGGCACAGCGCGACCGGGTCGAGCCCGGCCCCGCCGTACGCCTCGTCGAGCACCAGGCCCAGCAGGTCCGCCGCGGCCAGACGGCGCCACAGCGGGCGGTCGAAGTCCTCGGCGACCGCCCCGGCGGTCAGCGCGGGGCTCGGCACGGCGTCGGGTGCCACGCCGGAGAACACCGCCCGTGCCGCCTCGACGGCCGCCGTCTGCTCCTCGCTGAAGCCGAAGTCCATGGCCGGGCCTCCCGGACGAGTCGATTCCGACGGCGATTCCGACGGGGATTCTGACGGTGTGTCAGATTAGACGGGGTGGGCCGGGAAGTCCACATCCGTGGCGCCCGGGGCCCCGCGGATGCCCGCGATGACCGGGACGGCTGTACCGCGTGCGTGTGGCATGAGTACCGTTCCGTGCTGAGCGAAACACGGGGAACAGGAGCGAAGGACCATGGAGCCACCCGAGGAGTCCGGCGGACCGGCCGGGATAGCCGCGCTGTCGCCGCCCGCGCGGGTCGCGGTCGCGCTGGCGCTGGCCGCGGCGGCGGTGGGCGTCGCGGTGCACCTCCTCCTGGTCTTCCTGCACGTCGCGCCGGAGAACACGGCCACCAAGCAGCACGGTGAGCTGGTCGGCAGCTACATCTACCCCGAGTTCGAGCAGAACTGGAAGCTCTTCGCGCCCAACCCTCTCCAGCAGAACATCCACGTGTGGGCGCGCGCCGAGGTCCACAAGGACGACGGGTCGAACGCGGTGACCGGCTGGGTCGACCTCACGGCCATGGACATAGCCGACATCAGGCACAACATCGCCCCCAGCCACACCCAGCAGAACGAACTGCGCCGCGCGTGGACCTTCTACGCCGCCAGCCACGGCGAGAACGGCAAGGCCATCGGCGTGCGCGGCGAGCTGAGCAGGCAGTATCTGCAGCGCATCGTCGAGCACCGGTTCGGGCCCCGGCTCAACGGCGGCGAGGTCGTCCGCGTCCAGGTGCGGACCGGCACCACGGCCGTCGCCGCGCCCTCGTGGAGCCCGGAGAAGATCGACACCCGGACCGTCTTCCGGGTGCTGCCCTGGTGGAGTTCCGACGTGGCGGACGAGAACGAGGAGGGCGCCTCGTGAGCGAGCCCACGATCGAGCCCACGACCGAGCCCACGACCGAGCCGGTGAACCGGGCCGTAGGCGAGCCCGGCGGCGAGTCCGGCGGCGAAACCGTGCCCGTGCCGGCGGCCGGGCCGGTGCGCGCGCCCGCCGCCCGCCGTCCCGTTCCCGCCCCCGTCCCGTCGCCCTTCACGGGACTGCTCGAGGCCACCGCGGGCGGACTCTCGCGCGGCCTCGCCCGCGTCACCGGCACCGTCGTCGGCCCGTACCAGACCGCCGTCGTACGGATCGGCATCTCGCTCGCCTGGCTGCTCTTCCTGCTGCGCGAGTGGCCGCACCGACACGAGCTCTACGGGCCGGACGGCGTGTGGAGCTGGGACCTGGCGAACCGGCTCGTCACCGACAACCACGCCTTCACGGTCCTGCTGTGGAGCAGGGGCGATGTCTGGTTCGAGATCGTGTACGGGGGCGCGATCGTCGCGAGCGCGATGCTGCTGCTCGGCTGGCGTACCCGCACCGCCTCGCTGCTGTTCATGATCGGTGTCCTGTCCCTGCAGAACCGCAGTGTCTTCGTCGGGGACGGCGGAGACAACGTGATCCACCTGATGGCGATCTACCTCGTCCTCACGCGCTGCGGACAGGTCTGGTCGCTCGATTCCCGCCGCCGTGCCAAGGGCCGGGACGGCGACGGTGCGGGGATCGCGCTGTGGATCGTCCTCGGGCTGGTGCTCGCCGTGGCGCAGCTGCTCGGCCGTACCGGCCTGACCTGGACCGAGGGCATGCTGCCCTGGCTGGGCTGGACCCCGTTCCTGTGGGGTTTCCTGCTGCTCCAGGCCCTGTGGTGGGCGGCGCGGCGGTACGCGCCCGGCGAGCCGCGCGCGGTGCTCGACATCTTCGCCAACATCCTGCACGCCGCCGGTCTGCTGGTGATCGTCGTGGAGGTGTGCCTGATCTACGCCACCGCGGGCTGGTACAAGGTCCAGGGTTCGCGCTGGCAGGACGGCACCGCGCTCTACTACCCACTGCACCTGGACGACTTCAGCCCGTGGCCCGAGCTGTCCCACGCGATGGCCGCCAGCGGGCTGATGGTCATGGTGATCACCTACGGCACGGTGATCGTCCAGGTCGCCTTCCCCTTCACGCTCTTCAATCGCCGGGTGAAGAACGTGCTGCTGGCGCTGATGATCGTCGAGCACGCCTCGATCGCGGTCGTCCTCGGACTGCCGTTCTTCTCGCTGGCGATGATCGCCGCCGACGCGGTCTTCCTGCCCAGCGGCTTCCTGCGCTGGGTGGGCGACCGGGTGGCGCGCCCGCTGCGGCGCGGCGGTGGCGGGAAGCGGGAGGGAGAGCCTGCCGAGGGGCCGCAGGACGCGGTCGATGCGCAGGCCGATGCGGGGGCCGATACGAGGTCCGATACGAGGTCCGGTGCAGGGGCCGATACGGAGGCCGGGTCGCCAGGGCCGGGACCGGCCGCCGAGTCCGCCCCCTCTAACCTCGTGGTGTGAGCACCAGCCAGGACGACGCGGCCGAGCCGCTCCAGTACGACGACGGCTTCGGCCCCGAGATCGGGGTAGGGCCGCACCCGCGGCCCTGGCCGGAGGACCCGCGGTACGACCCCGAGCTGCTCGCGCACGGCGACCGCCGCAATGTGGTGGACGAGTACCGCTACTGGACGCGGGAGGCGATCGTCGCCGACCTCGACACCCGCCGCCACGATTTCCATGTCGCCGTCGAGAACTGGCAGCACGACTTCAACATCGGCTCCGTGGTGCGCACCGCCAACGCCTTCCTGGCCAAGGAGGTGCACATCGTGGGGCGGCGCCGCTGGAACCGGCGCGGCGCCATGGTGACCGACCGCTACCAGCATGTACGCCACCACCTTGACGTCGCGGCGCTGGCCGCCTGGGCGGCCGCGGAGGACCTGCCGATCATCGGGATCGACAACCTCCCCGGGGCCGTGCCGCTGGAGACCACCGAGCTGCCCCGGCGCTGCGTGCTGCTCTTCGGGCAGGAGGGGCCCGGGCTGACCGACGAGGCGTGGAAGCACTCCGCCGCGGTCTGCTCGATCGCCCAGTTCGGCTCCACGCGGTCGATCAACGCCGGCGCCGCGGCGGCCATCGCCATGCACGCCTGGATCCAGCGGTACGCGCAGGTCTCGGCACAGCGGCCCCTTCCGGAGTGACAGGGCTGCTCCGGAAGGGGCCGCTGAAGCGGGAACGGGCCGGGATCAGGCCGGGCGGCGCACCTCGATGACCCGGAAGCGGCTCGCGACGAAGGCCCCGTCGCACAGGGCCGCGTTGGCGGCGGGGTTGCCGCCCGAGCCGTGGAAGTCGGAGAAGGCGGCCGTCTGGTTGACGTACACCCCACCGGTCAGGTTGAGCGAGAGCTGCGCGGCCTCGTCCAGGCAGACCTCCTCGATCTGCCCCTCCACCTCGGCGGACGTGGTGTAGGCGCCGACGGTCATGGCGCCCTTCTCCCGCACCGTGCGGCGCAGCAGGTCGACCGAGTCCTTGGTGGAGTCCATGGCGACCGCGAAGGCCACCGGGCCGAAGCACTCCGACATGTAGGCGGCCTCGTCGTCCGGCTTGGCGCCGTCCAGCTTCACGATCACCGGGGTGCGGACCACGGCGTCCGGGAAGTCGGGGTTCGGGACCTCGCGGGAGGCGAGGGCGACCTCGCCGAGCGAGGCGGCGGCCTCCAACCGGGCCTTCACGTCGGGGTTGACCAGGGCGCCCAGCAGGGCGTTGGCCCGGGCGTCGTCGCCGAGCAGCCCGCCGACGGCGGCCGACAGATCGCCCACCAGCTCGTCGAAGCCCTTGTGGCCGTCGTCGGTGGCGATGCCCTCGCGCGGGATCAGCAGGTTCTGCGGGGTGGTGCACATCTGGCCGCTGTACAGGGACAGGGAGAAGGCCAGGTTGGAGAGCATGCCCTTGTAGTCGTCGGTGGAGTCGACGACGACCGTGTTGACGCCGGCCTTCTCGGTGAAGACCTGGGCCTGGCGGGCGTTCTCCTCCAGCCAGTCGCCGAAGGCGGTGGAGCCCGTGTAGTCGATGATGCGGACCTCGGGACGGAGCGCCAGCGTCTTGGCCAGGCCCTCTCCGGGACGCTCGGCGGCCAGGCAGACCAGGTTCGGGTCGAAGCCGGCCTCGGCGAGCACCTCGCGGGCGATCCCGACCGTCAGCGCCAGCGGCAGCACCGCGCGCGGGTGCGGCTTGACCACGACCGCGTTGCCGGTCGCCAGGGAGGCGAAGAGGCCCGGGTAGCCGTTCCAGGTGGGGAAGGTGTTGCAGCCGATCACGAGCGCGATGCCGCGCGGCACCGCGGTGAAGTCCTTGCGCAGGGCCAGCGGGTCACGCTTGCCCTGCGGCTTGACCCACTCCGCCGTGCCCGGGGTGCGGACCTGCTCCGCGTAGGCGTACGTGACGGCCTCGAGGCCGCGGTCCTGCGCGTGCGGGCCGCCGGCCTGGAAGGCCATCATGAAGGCCTGGCCGGAGGTGTGCATGACCGTGTGGGCCAGCTCCGTGGTGCGCGCGTTGATCCGGGCCAGGATCTCCAGGCAGACCAGGGCCCGCCTCTCGGGGCCGGCCTCGCGCCAGGCGGGCATCGCGGCCTTCATCGCGGGGAGCAGCACCTCGACGTCCGGGTGCGGGTACTCCACGCCCAGCTCGATGCCGTACGGGGACACCTCGCCGCCGGTCCAGCCGTCGGTGCCGGGCTGGTCCAGGTCGAAGCGGGTGCCGCGCAGGGCCTCGAACGCGGCCTGGGCGGTCTCGCCGTCCGCGTATGCCTTCGGGTGCTCGGGGTACGGGGACCAGTACTCGCGGGTACGGATCGCCTCGAGCGCCTTGTCGAGCGTCTCGCGATGCTTTTCGACCGACGGGACAGCGGTGAGATCGGCAGCCATGGGGCCAACTCCTCGTCGAGCTGGATTGGGGTGGGCAGGGTGCTGGCTTCACCGCTAGATTAACCGAATGTTCGGTCGGGACAAGGGGGCCCACCGAAGCTGTGGACAACTGGCGAGGAGCAGTGGCGGCGATGAGCGCTCTTGACCGATCCAGCACGATCGCGGTTGTCGGCACCGGCACGATGGGCCAGGGAATCGCCCAGGTCGCGCTGGTCGCGGGGCATGCCGTACGGCTCTACGACGCGGGTCCGGGCCGTGCCGAACAGGCCGAGCGGGCCATCGCGGACCGGCTGGACCGCATGGTGGAGAAGGGCCGGCTGCCCGCCGCCGACCGGGACGCGGCCCGAGGGCGGCTCTCGGCCGCCCGGGAGATCGAGGAACTGGCGGGCGTGTCGCTCGTCGTGGAGGCGATCCTGGAGGACCTGGGCGCCAAGCAGCAGCTCTTCACCGCCCTGGAGTCGGTGGTCGCCGAGGACTGCCTGCTGGCCACCAACACCTCCTCCCTGTCGGTGACCGCCGTCGGCGGCGCCCTGCGCAGGCCCGGCCGCTTCGTCGGGCTGCACTTCTTCAACCCGGCGCCGCTGCTCCCCCTGGTCGAGGTGGTCTCCGGCGCCGCCACCGACGAGGCGGCCGCCCGGACCGCGTACGACACGGCCGCCGCCTGGGGCAAGACGCCGGTGCGCTGCACCGACACCCCGGGCTTCATCGTCAACCGGATCGCCCGCCCCTTCTACGCCGAGGCCTTCCGGCTGCACGAGGAGCGCGTCGCCGACCCCGCCACCATCGACGCGGTGCTGCGGGAGAGCGGCGGCTTCCGGATGGGCCCGTTCGAGCTCACCGACCTGATCGGCCAGGACGTCAACGAGGCCGTCACCCGCTCGGTGTGGGACTCCTTCTTCCAGGACCCCAAGTTCACCCCCTCCCTCGCGCAGCGCCGGCTGGTGGAGTCCGGGCGGCTCGGCCGCAAGAGCGGTCACGGCTGGTACGACCACGCCGAGGGGGCCGCCGCCCCTGCCCCCCACACCGCCGGTCCGGAGAAGCCGCCCGCCGAGGTCACCGTCTGCATGGGCGGCCGCGGCCCGGCCGCGGTGCTGCCGCAGCTGATCGCCGAAGCGGGCATCGAGGTGCTGGACGGCGAGGTCGCCGATCCCGACGACGGGTACATCGAGCTGCCCGGCGGCGGCCGGCTCTACCTGGCGGACGGCGGCCCGGCCACCACGGGTCCGGCCGTCGACTACGTGCAGTTCGACCTGGCGCTGGACTACCGGGCGGCCACCCGGATTGCGATCGCGCCGTCCGATTCCGCGCGCCCGGAGACCGTGCAGGCGGCGATCGGCCTGTTCCAGGCGCTGGGCAAGCGGGTCAGCGTCATCGAGGACGTCCCGGGCATGATCGTCGCCCGTACCGTCGCGATGCTGGTGGACTTCGCCGCCGACGCCGTCGCCCGCGGGGTCGCCTCGCCCGAGGACATCGACGCCGCGATGCGGCTGGGCGTGAACTATCCGCGGGGCCCCCTCGCCTGGGGCGACGAGCTGGGCCCCGTGTGGGTCCGCGAGGTGCTGCGCAACCTCGACCGGGAGTGTCCCGGCGGGCGCTACGCGGCGTCCCGTCTGCTGAACCGGCGCGCGGCGGCCGAGGGGAGGCTGCTGTAATCATGGCCATGGCCCAGCGCGACACCTCCGCCCCCAAGAGGGACACCTACACCCCGGACTCGCTGCTCGCCGTGGCCGTGGAGGTCTTCATCGAGCGCGGTTACGACGGCACCTCCATGGAGCACCTGTCGCGGGCCGCCGGCATCTCCAAGTCCTCGATCTACCACCATGTGCGCGGCAAGGAGGAGCTCCTGGAGCGCGCGGTCGGCCGCGCCCTGGACGGCCTCTTCGGCATCCTGGAGGAGCCCGCCGCCCGCAGCGGGCGGGCCGTGGAGCGGCTGGAGTACGTCACGCGCCGCACCACCGAGGTGCTGATGGCGGAGCTGCCGTACGTCACGCTGCTGCTGCGTGTGCGCGGCAACACCACGACCGAGCGCTCCGCCATGGAGCGCCGCAGGGAGTTCGACCACCGGGTCGCCGACCTGCTGAAGTCGGCCGTCGCGGACGGGGATCTGCGCGGTGACGTGGAGCCCAGGCTCGCGACCAGGCTGCTCTTCGGAATGATCAACTCCATAATCGAGTGGTACCAGCCGCAGACGGCCGGTACCCGGGAGCACGACGACGCTGCGGTCGTGGATGCCGTGGTGCGGCTCGCCTTCGACGGTCTGCGCGTCTCTTGACGCTGGTCCAGACCAGCCCTCACGATCAGGGCCATGCCATTTCTCCCCCGTGCCCGCCTGTGCGCCGCCTCGGCCGCCGTCCTGCTGCTCGCCGGGTGCGGAGGGGGTGACGGCGGCGGGCAGGCCGCCGACGCCACGCCGCCGGAGGACTTCGGATGTCTCACGGCCGCGCAGGCGAAGTCCGGGTCCACCGGCTACGACGACACCGACGACAACCCCGTGGACGCGTGGTTCGCCGGCAAGGGCGACGCCGCCGTCCTGCTGATGCACCAGGCCGACGGGGACATGTGCCAGTGGATGCCGCAGGCCGACCTCCTGGTGAAGGACGGCTACCGCGTCCTGGTCGTCGACTCCAACGGCAGCGAGGTCCCCGAGGTCGTGGGCGGGGTGGCGTTCCTGCGCGGCAAGGGCGTGAAGCACGTCCTGCTCATGGGCGCGTCGAAGGGCGGCACGGCCGTCCTGGAGGGGGCCGCGTCGGTGGACCCGCCGGTCGACGCCGTGGTCGCGCTCTCCGCGCCCGAGACCTACGGGACCATGGACGCGAGCGCCGCGGTGCCCCGGCTGACCGCGCCCGTGCTCTACATGGCGGCGGCGGGGGACACCGAGTTCGCGGACTCCACCAAGGCGCTGAGCAAGGCCACGAAGAAGGCGGCCGAGAACCGGCTCGACATCGTCGGCGGACCCCAGCACGGCGTGGGCATGCTCACCTACGACCCCAATTGGGCCACTGTGACGGCCTTCCTGAGGAAGTACGCCGGATAGCCGGGTGGGGGGATGTGCGGGCGGGGCCGGCGGGCGGGGTCGCCGTCAGTCGGTCAGTACCCGGTCGGTCTCCTCGAAGACCAGCAGCGTGCGGCTGCTGAGCACCTCCGGAACCGCCTGGATGCGGGTGAGCACCAACTCCCGCAGGCTGCGGTTGTCGGGAGTGTGTACGAGCAGCAGCACGTCGAAATCGCCGCTCACCAGGGCGATGTGCGCGACCCCCGGCAGCTCCAGCAGCTTCTCGCGCACGGTGCGCCAGGAGTTCTGCACGATCTTCAGGGTGATGTACGCGGACGCGCCGTGGCCCGCGCGTTCGTGGTCGACCCGGGCCGTGAAGCCGCGGATGACCCCGTCCTCGATCAGCCGGTTGATCCGGGCGTAGGCGTTGGCACGGGACACGTGCACGCGCTCGGCCACGGAACGTATGGACGCCCTGCCGTCCTCCTGCAGATAGCGCAGGATCGCGCGGTCGATCGCGTCCAGCGGACGCACCGCAGCCGGAGCCTGTTCCGGCGCCGCCGCCTGGGGTCCCGGGGGGCCGCCCCGAGAAATTTGGGAATCCGTCACGCCCCCGAGCCTCCCTAGCATGGACGTACTGGCTCCATCTCACGGTGTGCAGAACCGTTTGTCCACAGGCGGGACGCACCTGTAGCCAAAATGCCTCCGGCGACCGAACAATCGGTAGGGGAGCGACACCCGCTCCCTCGTTCGAACACGCCCACGAGGAGGTGCTCGCGATGACCGTCCTGGACCAGCACGTCTGGCAACCCCGCACCGACCCGGCGCCGCTGCTGCCCGACCCTGAGCCGTACCGACTGCTCGGCACCCCCGAGGCAGGCGCGCTCGACGCCGGGCTGCTGACCACGATGTACGGACAGCTGGTGCGCGGCCGCCGCTACAACCGGCAGGCCACCGCGCTCACCAAGCAGGGCAGGCTGGCCGTCTACCCGTCCAGCACCGGCCAGGAGGCGTGCGAGATCGCCGCCGCGCTGGCACTGGAGCCCCAGGACTGGCTCTTCCCCAGCTATCGCGACACCCTGGCCGCCGTCGCCCGCGGCGTCGACCCCGTGGAGGCGCTGACGCTGCTGCGCGGTGACTGGCACACCGGCTACGACCCGCGCGAGCACCGGGTCGCCCCGCTCAGCACGCCGCTGGCCACCCAGCTGCCGCACGCCGTGGGCCTGGCGCACGCGGCCAGGCTCAAGGGCGACGACGTCGTCGCGCTCGCCATGGTCGGCGACGGGGGCACCAGCGAGGGCGACTTCCACGAGGCGCTGAACTTCGCCGCCGTGTGGCGCTCCCCGGTCGTCTTCCTCGTCCAGAACAACGGCTTCGCCATCTCGGTGCCGCTCGCCAAGCAGACCGCCGCCCCGTCGCTGGCCCACAAGGCCGTCGGCTACGGGATGCCCGGGCGGCTCGTCGACGGCAACGACATCGCGGCCGTCCACGCCGTGCTCACCGAGGCCGTGGCCCGCGCCCGTGAGGGCGGCGGCCCGACGCTGGTGGAGGCGATCACCTACCGGATGGACGCCCACACCAACGCCGACGACGCCACCCGCTACCGGGAGGACGCCGAGGTCGAGGCCTGGCGCGAACACGACCCGATCGCGGTGCTCGAGCGGGCCCTGCGCGAGCGCGACCTGCTCGACGATGCGATGGTCCGCGACACCGCGGAGGACGCGGAGCGGATGGCCGCCGCGCTGCGCGAGCGGATGAACGAGGACCCGGTCCTCGACCCGATGGACCTGTTCGCACACGTCTACGCCGAGCCCACCCCGCAGCTGCGCGAGCAGGCCGCGATGCTGAGGGCCGAGCTGGAGGCCGAGGCACAGTCATGAGCACCGCCACCACCGCGACCCCCGTGGCCGCCGGACGCAAGCCGGCCACCATGGCCCAGGCGCTCAACCGCGCGCTGCGCGACTCCCTCGCCGAGGACCCGTCGGTCCACCTCTTCGGCGAGGACATCGGCACCCTCGGCGGCGTCTTCCGGATCACCGACGGGCTCGCCAAGGAGTTCGGCGACAGCCGGTGCACCGACACCCCGCTCGCCGAGGCCGGCATCCTCGGCACCGCCGTGGGCATGGCGATGTACGGCATGCGCCCCGTGGTCGAGATGCAGTTCGACGCCTTCGCCTACCCGGCGTTCGAGCAGCTCGTGAGCCATGTCGCCAAGATGCGCAACCGCACGCGCGGCGCCATGCCACTGCCCCTCACCATCCGCGTGCCCTACGGCGGCGGCATCGGTGGCGTCGAGCACCACAGCGACGCCTCCGAGGCGTACTACGCGCACACCCCCGGTCTGCACGTCGTCACCCCCGCCACGGTGGCCGACGCCTACGGGCTGCTGAGGGCCTCGATCGCCTCCGACGACCCGGTGATCTTCCTCGAGCCCAAGCGGCTGTACTGGTCCAAGGCCGACTGGTCCGCGGACGCGCCGGAGGAGGTGGCCCCCATCGGCCGGGCCGTCGTCCGCCGCAGCGGCCGCTCCGCGACGCTCATCACCTACGGCCCGTCCCTCCCGGTCTGCCTGGAGGCGGCGGAGGCCGCGGTGCAGGAGGGCTGGGAGCTGGAGGTCGTCGACCTGCGCAGCCTGGTGCCCTTCGACGACGAGACGGTCGCCGCCTCGGTGCGCCGCACCGGCCGTGCGGTCGTCGTCCACGAGTCCTCCGGGTTCGGGGGCATGGGCGCCGAGATCGCCGCGCGGGTCACCGAGCGCTGCTTCCACCACCTGGAGGCCCCGGTGCTCCGGGTCGCCGGCTTCGACATCCCCTACCCGCCGCCGATGCTGGAGCGGCACCACCTGCCCGGCGTCGACCGCATCCTCGACGCGGTCGGGCGCCTGCAGTGGGAGGAGGCGTGATGGCCGTCGTCCGCGAGTTCGCCCTCCCCGACCTGGGTGAGGGGCTGACCGAGGCCGAGATCGTGCGCTGGATGGTGCAGGTCGGCGACGTCGTCGCCATCGACCAGCCGGTCGTCGAGGTCGAGACGGCCAAGGCCGTGGTCGAGGTGCCCTGCCCCTACGGCGGCGTGGTCACCGCGCGCTTCGGCGAGGAGGGCCAGACCCTCGACGTCGGGCGGCCGCTGCTGACGGTCGCTGTCGGCTCCCCCGACGAATCCGGCGCCCCCGCTTCCGCCACCCCGGCCGCCTCGGCCGACGGCGACTCCGGGTCCGGCAACGTGCTGGTCGGCTACGGCACCAGCGGCCCCGCGGCCCGGCGCCGCCGGGTTCGCCCCGCGCCGGCGGCCGTCGCTCCGCTCCCGGTGACGGCGCCCGTCCCCGTCCCCGTGGCCGTGGTCGCCGCGCCGGTCCGGCACGAGGGTCCCGTCGCCGTTATCTCCCCGCTGGTGCGGCGCAGGGCCCGTGAGCACGGTCTCGACCTGCGCGCGCTGACCGGGTCCGGCCCCGAGGGCCTGATCCTCCGCACCGACGTGGAACGGGCCATCACGGCCGCCGCGGCACCGGTCGCGGCCCCCGCCCCCGCCCCCGTCGCGGCCGCCGAGGGCACCCGCATCCCGCTGCGGGGCATCCGCGGTGCCGTGGCCGAGAAGCTCGGGCGCAGCCGGCGGGAGATCCCCGACGCCACCTGCTGGGTCGACGCCGACGCGACGGAGCTGCTGGCGGCACGGGCGGCGATGAACTCCTCGGGCGGGCCCAAGGTCTCGGTCCTCGCGCTGTTCGCGCGGATCTGCACCGCGGCCCTCGCCCGCTACCCGGATCTCAACTCCACGGTGGACACCGAGCGCGGCGAGATCGTCGTGCTGCCGGAGGTGCACATCGGCTTCGCGGCGCAGACCGATCGCGGTCTGGTCGTACCGGTCGTCCGGGACGCCCACCGGCGCAGCACCGAGGAGCTTTCGGCGGAGATCGGCCGGCTCACCGAGGCGGCCCGCTCCGGCGGACTGACCCCGGCCCAGCTGACCGGCGGCACCTTCACGCTCAACAACTACGGGGTGTTCGGAGTCGACGGCTCCACGCCGATCATCAACCACCCCGAGGCCGCGATGCTCGGTGTCGGCCGGATCACCCCCAAGCCATGGGTGCACCAAGGCGAGCTGGCGGTGCGTCAGGTGGTCCAGCTGTCGTTCACCTTCGACCACCGGGTGTGCGACGGCGGCACGGCGGGCGGCTTCCTCCGCTTCGTCGCGGACTGCGTGGAACAACCGGCGGTGCTGCTCCGGGCGGTGTGAACGCGTCACGGTGGGCGATACTCCGGGCATGACTCCGGAGCCGCGTGAGCCGCGTGACCACTCATCGCCGCGTTCGCCGTACCAGCAGCCCTACGACGCGGTCGTCCTCGCCGGCGGCGCCGCAAGGCGCCTCGGCGGGGCCGACAAGCCGGGCCTGCCGGTCGCGGGACGCGCGCTGATCGACCGCGTCCTCGACGCGTGCGCGGGCGCGGCCACGACCGTGGTCGTCGGCCCGCGCCGGGCCACCGTCCGCCCCGTGGAGTGGGCCCGAGAGGAGCCGCCGGGCGGGGGCCCGCTGCCCGCGCTCTCCGCCGGGCTGCGCGGCGTCACCGCGGACGTCGTGGTGGTGCTCGCCGCCGATCTGCCGTTCCTCTCGCGTACGACGGTTGCCTCGCTGCTCGCGGCCCTGCGCGAGGAGGACGGCGACGGGGTCGTGCTCACCGACCCCGAAGGCCGTGACCAGACGCTGGCGGCCGCCTACCGCACGGAGGCGCTGCGCCAGCACCTCGCGCTGATCGCCGCCGAGCACGGGACCCTCACCGGGCTGCCGTTGCGGCTGCTCACCGGCGAACTCGCCCTGCGGAGGCTGCCCGACCCGACCGGCCGGGCCTCCTTCGACTGCGACACCTGGGACGACCTCTCCACAGCCCGGGCCCGTATCAGGGAGCATGGGGGCGTGTTGGATGAATGGATTGCCGCAGCCAAGGCCGAACTCGGCATCGACCTCGACGTCGACATCCGTCTGCTTCTCGATCTCGCCCGCGACGCCGCGCACGGCGTCGACCGTCCCGCCGCGCCGCTGACCACCTTCCTGGTGGGCTACGCGGCGGCCACGGCCGGCGGTGGCGAGCAAGCCGTCGCGGAGGCCGTCAGGCGCGCCTCCGCGCTGGCCGAGCGGTGGGCGAAGGAAGCGGAGAGCGGGGACCCGGGCGCATGAACGTGCCTGCTACGGCGGGCGGCGCCCGGGACAGGGGTGCCGGTGACGCCGTCACCGGGGACGCCGCCGACGACGAGTTGGACGCGGCGCTCGCCCTGGCCGACGGACGGTCATCCCCGGGCGACCCCGGCAACCCCGGCGACCCCGATGACCTCGGCGGCCTCCGCGACCCCCACGGGCCCGGGCGGCCCGGACGGGACACCACCCGTCACGACCCCGGGCAGCCGCCCTCCGGCGGTGCCCGCACCGGAGTACGGTCGCCCCTGCCGCGCCCCCACGGCGGCGGACACCACGACCTGCCGTGGCCGCAGGCGCGCCGGATCGCCTGGCACGCGGCGGGCCCGCTGGGGCGGGTGACGCTGCCGCTCGCCGAGGCACTGGGGCACGCGTTGGCCGAGCCGCTGACCGCGCTCGTCGACCTGCCCTCCTTCGACACCTCCGCGATGGACGGCTGGGCCGTGGCCGGCCCCGGCCCGTGGCGGCCGGAGGGCAGCGTCCTGGCCGGCCAGCGCGCCGCGGGCCCGCTGCTCGACGGCCACGCGACCGTCATCGCCACCGGAGCCGCCCTGCCCTCCGGCGCGACGGCGGTGCTGCGCAGCGAGCACGGGCGGATCACCGACGACGGGCTGCTGCACGCGACAAGGGGCGGACCGGAGCCCGGACAGGACGTCCGGCCCCGCGGTCAGGAGTGCCGCGGGGGCGACGAGTTGCTGGCGACCGGCGTGCCGGTCACCCCGGCGGTGCTCGGCCTCGCCGCGGCGGCGGGATACGACCGGCTGGCCGTCACCGCGCGGCCCTCGGTCGAGATCCTCGTGCTGGGCGACGAGTTGCTGGACGTGGGCACGCCGGGCGGCGGCCGGGTGCGGGACGCGCTCGGCCCGCTGCTGCCGGGCTGGCTCACCGCGCTGGGGGCCGGGAAGGTCTCCGCGCGACGGCTGAAGGACGACGCCGGCCTGCTGGAGGACGCCGTCACCGCGTCCACCGCCGATCTCGTGGTGACCACGGGCGGCACCGCGGGCGGCCCCGTCGACTTCGTCCACCCCGTACTGGCCCGGATGGGCGCCCGGTTGCTGGTCGACGGCGTCGCCGTCCGCCCCGGACACCCGATGCTGCTGGCCGAACTGCCCGGCGACGGCGGCCATCTGGTGGGCCTGCCGGGGAACCCGCTGGCCGCCGTCTCCGGGGTGCTGACCCTCGCCGTCCCCCTGCTGCGCGCCCTCGCGGGCCGTACGGCCCCGGGGGCGTACGAGGCACGGCTGACCGGCGACGTGCCCGGTCACCCCACCGACACCCGTCTGGTGCCGGTGATCCTCGACGAGGAGTCGCAGGCGGCCCCGCTGCGGTTCAGCGGTCCCGCCATGCTGCGCGGCATCGCGGCGGCGGACGGCATGGCCGTCATCCCGCCCGGCGGAGCCGCCAAGGGCGACCGCACCGCCGTTCTGGAGACGGGCTGGGGGCGGCTGTGAGGGAAGCGGGCCGCGGCCGCGACCGCGCGGGCCAGTCGGGCGCCGTCGTCCACCTGCCCCGCAAGAAGGCCGCCGGCCCGCTGCGCCAGGTGGTCCGGCGGCTCGTGATGGCGTTGTTCGTCCTGGTGCTGACCGTGTTCATCGTGTACGTGGACCGGGAGGGCTACCACGACAACGCCGGCGGCCCGATGACGCTTCTGGACTGCGTCTACTACGCCACCGTCACGCTCTCCACCACCGGTTACGGGGACATCGTCCCCTACAGCGCGAGCGCCCGGCTCACCAATGTGCTCCTGGTGACCCCGCTGCGCGTGCTCTTCCTGATCATCCTGGTCGGTACCACCCTCGAAGTGCTCACCGAGCGCACCCGCGAGCAGTACCGGCAGCAGCGCTGGAGGTCCACCGTGCGCGACCACACCGTCATCGTCGGGTTCGGCACCAAGGGCCGTTCCGCGGCCAAGACACTGACCGGCCACGGCGTCCCCGCCCAGCGGATCGTGGTGATCGACCCCGAGCCCAAGGCGGTGGAGGCCGCGGTCGCGGCGGGCTTCACCGGCGTCATCGGCGACGCGACCCGCAACGACGTCCTGCTGCGCGCCGAGATCCAGCGGGCGAAGGAGCTGATCATCGCGGCGCAACGGGACGACACCGCCGTACTGGTGGCCCTCACGGCCCGTCAGCTCAGCAGGCGGATCTCGATCGTCGCCTCGGTGCGGGAGGAGGAGAACGCGCCCCTGCTGCGCCAGTCCGGTGCCGACTCCGTCGTCACCAGCTCCGGAGCGGCGGGACGGCTGCTCGGGATGTCGATGCTCAGTCCGAGCGCCGGCGAGGTGATGGAGGAGCTGATCAGCTACGGCAGCGGCCTCGATCTGATCGAGCGCCCGGTCACCAAGGCCGAGGCGGGACTGTCCCCGCGCGAGGTCGGCGATCTGGTGGTGGTGGTCAAGCGCGGTCACCGGCTGCTCGACCACGACAACCCGGAGGCGAACCCCCTTCAGCTGACCGATCGGCTCATCGCCATCCACAGGACGAGTCAGCAGGACCCGTCCCACGTCCCGCAGGGGTAGCGTCGGCCCCATGCATGCGATCACCATCCCCGAACCCGGCGGCCCCGACGCGCTCGTCTGGGCCGAGGTCCCCGATCCCGTACCCGCCGAGGGCGAGGTGCTGGTCGAGGTCGCCGCGACCGCCGTCAACCGTGCCGACCTGCTGCAGCGGCAGGGCTTCTACGACCCGCCGCCCGGCGCGTCCCCCTATCCGGGCCTGGAGTGCTCGGGCCGCATCGCCGCGATCGGCCCCGGGGTCAGCGGCTGGACCGTGGGCGAGGAGGTCTGCGCGCTGCTCGCGGGCGGCGGCTACGCCGAGAAGGTCGTCGTCCCCGCCGGGCAGCTGCTGCCGGTGCCGAAGGGAGCGGGGATCATCGAGTCCGCCGCCCTGCCGGAGGTCGTCTGCACCGTCTGGTCCAACGTCTTCATGATCGCCCACCTGCGTCCCGGCGAGACGCTGCTGGTGCACGGCGGTTCCAGCGGCATCGGCACGATGGCGATCCAGCTGGCCAAGGCGGTCGGTGCCAAGGTCGCGGTCACCGCGGGCAGCGAGGACAAGCTGGCCGCCTGCCGCGCGCTGGGTGCGGACCTCGGCATCAACTACCGCGAGCAGGACTTCACGGCCGAGGTGCGCGAGGTGTTCGGCGGCGCCGACGTCATCCTCGACATCATGGGCGCGAAGTACCTGGGCCGGAACGTCGACGCCCTCGCGGTGAACGGCCGGCTGGCCGTCATCGGCCTTCAGGGCGGGGTCAAGGGCGAACTCGACCTCGGCAGGATGCTGGCCAAGCGGGCGGCGATCACGGCCACCTCGCTGCGCGGGCGGCCACTGGAGGAGAAGGCGGCCATCGTGGCGGCGGTGCGGGAGCACGTCTGGCCCCTGCTGGAGTCCGGCACGGTGCGCCCGGTGGTGGACCGCACGTTCCCGATGCGGGACGCGGCGGAGGCGCACCGGGTGGTCGAGGCCAGCACGCACGTCGGCAAGGTGCTGCTCACCGTGTGAGCCGCTCCCGCGCGGCGGGTGGGCCCGGGTGCGACGACTGGCCGCCGGTGACGCTCCGTGTGACGCTTGGGAGCATGGAGTTGCGGAAGGTGGTCGTCGCGGCCACGGCGACCGGAGTCGTCCTCCTGGTCACCGGCGCGGCGGCCCCGCCCGCCCCGACCCCGGCGGCCTCGTCCGGGCCCGCCGGGAGCGGGCCCGGCGAGGGGCGCAGGCACCCCGGCCGGGCGGAGGCGCCGAGCTCTCCCGGCGTGGACGCCCCGGAGCCCTCCGCGCCGATCCCCGTTCACATCGAGGAGCCGCAGGATCAGGGGCCGGCCGCCGTCCGGGCGCCCGTGGGGCGGGTGCCGGAGGTGCTGCCGCTCGGTGCCGGGCTGGTGCTGATCGGGCTGGGCCTGGGCTTTCTCGCCCTGCGGCTGCGCCGCGGCCGCTGAACCCCTGGCACCTCTTGCGCCCGCCTGCGCCTTGCCCATGCCCTGGCCACGTCTTGCCCGCCGGCTGCATACTCGGTATACGTTCGCGACATGTCCATCCGACACGGCTTGCTCGCCCTCCTGGAGGGTGGTCCCCGGTACGGCTACCAGCTCCGCACGGAGTTCGAGTCGCGTACCGGATCGACCTGGCCGCTCAACGTCGGCCAGGTGTACACGACGCTGGGCAGGCTGGAGCGCGACGGCCTGGTCGCCCCCGCGGGCGAGGACGGCGCGGGGCACGCCCTGTACGCCATCACGGACCCGGGCCGCGCCGAGTTGCACGCGTGGCTGGGGCGCCCCGTCGAGTCGGCGAATCCGCCCCGCGACGAGCCGGCCATCAAGCTGGCGATGGCGGTCTGCTCGCCGGGAGCCGACCCGGCCGCGCTCATCCGGTCGCAGCGGGAGCGCACCTCCGCCGCGCTGCGGGAGTGGACGCGGCTCAGGGACCGCGCCGGGACGGACGGGCGGGACCGGCGGGACCGGCCGAACGGGCCGAACGGGCCGGAGGAGACGGCCCGGCTGCTCGTGCTGGAACGGCTGATCCTCGCGGCCGAGGCGGAACTCCGCTGGCTCGAACTCTGCGCGGACCGGCTGGCCGACGGCCGCGCGGCCGTTCCGTCCGCGAGCGATGGCGGCCGGGAGGGGTAGCGGGGGCCGACGGGGGGCACAAAAAACGGAGAGGCGCCGGTGCGCGACAATGGCGGCATGGAGATGCCGATGAACGAACGGTCGCAGGAGAGCCCGCAGGTCCTGGTCGTCGGCCCGGACGGGATGGCCCTCGGCGGCGGCGGACACGCCGGCCGCGCCGAAGAAGGCGACGAGCAGCGCGAGGTGCCCGTGACGGAGATGGTCGAACAGCCCGCGAAGGTCATGCGGATCGGCAGCATGATCAAGCAGCTCCTGGAAGAGGTCAAGGCGGCGCCCCTGGACGAGGCGAGCCGGGTGCGCCTGAAGGAGATCCACCACAGCTCGGTGAAGGAGCTGGAGGCGGGGCTCGCTCCCGAACTCGTCGAGGAACTGGAGCGGCTCTCGCTGCCCTTCGCCGAGGACGGCGTGCCGAGCGACGCGGAACTGCGGATCGCCCAGGCGCAGCTGGTGGGTTGGCTGGAGGGCCTCTTCCACGGCATCCAGACCGCCCTGTTCGCCCAGCAGATGGCCGCCCGCGCCCAGTTGGAGCAGATGCGCCGCGCCCTGCCGCCCGGTGTGGGCCACGACGGCGACGAGGACGGACAGGCTCCGGGCGGCGCGCGCACCGGCCCGTACCTCTGATCGGTCGGCGGCGGGACGGTACGTACGCGTAGGTACAGACGGCGGGGACCCGTGGGGTCACCCGCCGTCCTTCGTTGCCGCCGGTCTGCCGGTCTGCCGGTCTGCCGGTCTGCCGGTCTGCCGGTCTGCCGGTCCGCCGGGGGCGGCCGGCGGGCCCGCTCAGCCGCCCTTGCCGGTGGACACCCAGATGGTGATCTTGTCCTTGGCCGGCTTCAGGGTGTTCAGGCTCTTGGGCTTCTGGTCGACGACCGCGCCCTTCCCGTAGATCTGCTCGTTGCGGTACTTGATCTCGTAGCGCCACCCGGCCGCGTCCATGCAGGACTTCACCGAGTCGATGTACTTGGTGAAGAAGTCCGGCATGTTCACCGCGTCCGGGTCGTCGTCCAGATAGCCCTTGGTGGCCTCGGTGCAGCGGGAAGGATCGATCGTACGGGTCTGGTCGGCCTCGCTGACGCCCGGCTCGGGTTCGTCGGCGCCCCCCGACGACGAGGACGTCTCGCCGCGGTCGGTGGCCGGAGCGCTGCCCCGGGAATCGTAGGTGGGCGTGCCGCCGGTGCCGTCGGGGTCCTGGTTGCCCCCCGGGTTGCCCAGCCAGATGATGACGCCGACCACGATCACCGCGATCACGGCGACCGTGGCGCCGATGGCGACGACCGCCGTCGAGGCCCCGCCGCCCCTGCGGCCGCCGCCGGCCGGGGTGCCGGGGCGCATCGTGTACGGCGGGGAGGCGTGCTGCTGCACGGCGTGCGGGTGCGGCTGGTGCGGGGAGTGCGGGGAGTTCTGCGGGTATCCGTAGGACGGGCCGGGCGGCGGGGTGCGTGCGGGACCGCCCTGGCCGCCGGTGCCCCAGCGCTGCTGGGGCTGCGGCTGGTGCTGGGGCTGGTGCTGGGACTGGTGTTGGGACTGCGGCTGGTGCTGGGACTGGTGTTGAGGCTGCGGCTGGTGCTGCGGATAGGGCGCCGGGGGCTGGTACGGCGTCCGCACGTTCGGCGGCGGGGTGCGCAGATCCCCCTGCACCGGCGGGAAGACCGCCGAGGAGACCTCCTCGCCGCGGCCGCGGGGCCGCGGCCCCCCGCCGATGATCAGCGGTGTGGTGCCGGCTCCGTGCACCGGGGCGGCGACCCGGTCCGCCTCGTCGCGCATGGCGTCGGCGGTGGGGAAGCGTTCGGCGGGGTTCTTCTTCAGGGCGCGCGCGACGAGCGCGTCGACACCCGGAGGCACGGCCCGGTTGAGTTCCGACGGGGCCTGCGGAACCTCCTGCACATGTTGGTAGGCGATGGAGAGCGGCGAGTCGCCGTCGAACGGCAGGCGCCCGGTGAGCAACTCGAAGAGCAGGCAGCCCACCGAGTACAGGTCGGACCGCTCGTCCACACCCCGTCCCAGCGCCTGTTCCGGCGACAGGTACTGCGGGGTGCCGACCACCATGCCGGTCTGGGTCATCGACGAGACGCCGGACTGCATCGCGCGGGCGATGCCGAAGTCCATCACCTTCACCACGCCGCGCTTGGTCAGCATGACGTTGCCGGGCTTGATGTCCCGGTGCACCAGCCCCATGCTGTGGCTCTCGGAGAGCGCCGCCAGCACGTCCGCGGTGATCTTCAGCGCCTTCTCCGTGGGCATCGCGCCGAACCGCGCGATGTCCTCGTCGAGCAGCGTGCGCAGCGGCTTGCCCTCGACGTACTCCATGACGATGTACGGCACGAGCGCGCCGTCGACGGTGTCCTCGCCGGAGTCGAAGACCGAGACGATGTTGGTGTGGTTGAGCTTGGCGACGGCCTGCGCCTCACGCCGGAACCGCTCGCGGAAGGACTGCTCCCGGCCGAGGTCCGTGTGCAGTGTCTTGACGGCCACCGACCGGTCCAGCACTGTGTCGTGTGCCAGGTGCACCGCGGCCATGCCGCCCTGACCCAGCAGGTCGCGGAGGACATAGCGACCGCCACCGACCGAACGCCCCGAATGAGTGCCCCGCGTGCCGTCCCCGCTCATCCGCACCCGTCCCCTTGACGTTCCCCCTGAGCGCACCGCGCGTACGCACAAGACAGTTGTCCCGATCCTGCCCGCCCAGTCTGCCCGACGGCCTGGACAGGTCAAGTTCGTTGACCTGTTCGTCACCGGATGCGTATGAATCCCTTCACCGGTGGCACGGGCGCGCGTCCACCGCGGAACGCGGTAGCGTGGTGCGCTGGAGGACCCTGTACGGCGACGATCGACGGCGAGGACTGATGGCACAGACGACAGCCGCCGGGGGCCCTGAAGAGCCCTCTGCCGACGGCCGGGGCGTGCCCGACTCGCCCGAGCAGTGGGGCGCCGGAGGCCTGGTCGGTGACGGCCGCTACCGGCTCACCCGCCGCCTCGGCCGCGGCGGCATGGCCGAGGTGTTCGCGGCCGAGGACGTCCGCCTGGGGCGGACCGTGGCCGTGAAGCTGCTCCGGTCCGACCTCGCCGAGGACCCGGTCTCCAAGGCCCGCTTCACGCGCGAGGCGCAGTCGGTCGCCGGGCTCAACCACCACGCGGTGGTCGCGGTGTACGACTCGGGCGAGGACATCACAGCGGGCGGCACCGTGCCGTACATCGTGATGGAGCTGGTCGAGGGCCGCACGATCCGCGAGCTGCTGCTCGGCTCCGACGAGCCGCCGCCGGTCGACCAGGCCCTCATCATCGTCTCGGGCGTGCTGGAGGCGCTGGCGTACAGCCACGCGCACGGCATCGTCCACCGGGACATCAAGCCCGCGAACGTGATCATCACCAACACCGGCGCGGTGAAGGTGATGGACTTCGGCATCGCCCGGGCGCTGCACGGCGCCTCGACCACCATGACGCAGACCGGCATGGTCATGGGCACCCCGCAGTACCTGTCGCCGGAGCAGGCGCTCGGGAAGACGGTCGACACCCGCTCCGACCTGTACGCGACGGGCTGCCTGCTCTACGAACTGCTCGCACTGCGCCCGCCGTTCACGGGCGAGACCCCGCTGTCGGTGGTCTACCAGCACGTCCAGGACGAACCGCGCCCGCCGTCCGAGACGAGCGGCCGGGTGCCGCCGGAGCTGGACGGGCTGGTGCTGCACGCGCTGGCCAAGCACCCGGACGACCGCTTCCAGACCGCCGAGGAGATGCGCGGCGTCGTCCAGTACGCGCTGACCATGCTCACCGAGCAGGGCGGCCACACCGGCACGTGGAACACCGGGTTGGTGCCCGCCCCGGCCGCGCCGACGGCGCCCATGGGCGTCCCGCCCCAGTACGGGCAGCACTCCCAGCACACCACCGCCGAACTGCAGCCCCCGCTGCTGCTCGGACCGCCCGGCGGCGACGGCGGTGACCGCGGTTACGGCGACGGACGCCCTCCGGGCGGGGGCGGCCGCTGGGTCAAGCCGGCGCTGTTCGTGGTGGCGGCGGTGCTCGCGGTCGCGCTCGGCATCTACTTCGCCGCCTCCAACACGGGCGAGAAGAAGCCCCCGGCGGAGAAGGTGACGCCGACTCAGTCGCAGCCGGAGAAGCCGACGTCGCAGCCGACCGAGGACGATTCCACGGGCGGTACGCAGGACAGCACCGGCGGCTTCACGGAGAAGCCGACCCCCACCTCGACCCCGTCGTACACGCGGCCGACCTCGGAGGCGCCCGCGACCTCCGCGCCGCCGACCAAGGAGCCGAGCGCCCCGGCCACCTCCGCGCCGCCCACGCCGACGCCGTCCGAGACCCCGTCCGAGTCCGCGAGCGGCGGCACGGCCGGCACCGAGGGCGCGGACGCCGGTGCGGTCGGCGGCTGACCGCCGGGTCAGCCCGTGAAGGCCTCCCGCACGGCCTCGTACGCCGCGGTCCACCAGACGACCAGGGCGGACGAGGCCGGGAAGAGGGGATCGGTTCTTCGGTCGTCGAGGACGTAGCGCCAGCGCAGCATCCAGAAGTCGTTGAGCCGCTCCCACCACACCCGGTGCACGGCCGCGGCCAGTTCGTCCTCGGGCACGGCCGCGGCGTCGCGGTAGGCCCGGGCGTAGGCGCGGATCTTGTCCAGGTCGAGGGCGCCGCCGGGCTGTACGAAGAAGATCACGGCGGCCCGTACCGCCTCCTCGGCGCGCGGCTGCACGCCGAGCCGGTCCCAGTCGACGATGGCGACCGGTTCGTCCTCGCGGTAGAGCAGGTTGAGCGGGTGGAAGTCGCCGTGCACCCAGCCGGAGACCGGTCCGGCGGCGTCCGGGGGGCGGCGGTGGGCGTGACGTTCCAGCAGGGCGCGCCGCTCCAGCAGCCGGTGCTCGGCCAGTTCGTCGAAGGTCTCGCGCGGCGCGCGGGCGCGTACCCGCCGCAGCAGGGCCGCGATCAGCGCGTACGTCAGTTGCGGGTCGGCGCTGGCGTGCCGGCCCGGCTCGGGCGCGGGCTGCACCCGGGCCAGCGTGGAGTGGACGAGACCGAGGAGCGCGCCCAGGCGGCCGGAGTCGGCCGCGGTCAGTTCGCTGCCGTCGCGGTGCCGCCCCTCGACCCACGGGTAGAGGGCGTAGCAGCGGCCGCCGAGCACGGCCACGGTGCGGCCGTCGGCGTCGGGGAGCGGCGGGGCGACGGGCAGGCCCACCTCGTCCAGGCGCTGGGTCGCGCGGTGCTGGCGGGCGATGACGGCGGTGTCGCTGGTGGCGCCGTCAACGTACAGCTTGAGGAAGTAGCGGCCGCGGGTGGTGGCCAGCCGGAATCCCCGGTTCAGCAAGCCCTGGGCAACGGGTTCGCAGGACAGCGGGGCGCCGGCGTCCGCGTATCGGCGCAGCAGGGTGTCCAGAGTCCCGGCGGAGGGCGGCGCCGTCGCCGAACTCCCGATCACCTGGCAGATGCTAGATCATTCCGGTGGTGGACTCGCGGGTCGAGGCGTACGTACACATGGCCCGGGGCTCGGCTTGTATCGTTTTGAGGCTCTGTGCCGAAGAGCGCCCGCTGGGCTGTCGAGGGTTCGAAGGCCTCGGCCGTCCCGAGGAACTGCACCGCCCAGCCCGCGTCCAGGTCGTCCGCCTGGTAGGCGACGACCGTGCCCTCCACGCCCCATGAGCGCTCGGTGCGGATCAGCACGGAGCCGTCGGCGACGACGTGCCGTGCCACGGCGATGTACGGCAGGGCCCCCCGCGTCAGCGCCAGCCGCCCGTACCGAACCCTTCCCAGCAGCGCCAGCGCAGCGCGCCCCTCGAATTCCATGGGCACCACCTTGCCGGGCCGGCCCCCCGGAGGCGCAGAGCACTCCGCCCCCACCTCCGGGGCCGATGGTCCCTGATGGGGCCATACCGCCTCAACCGGCAGAATCCGGTACCGGCAGGCCCAGCACGCGGTCGCGCAGCACGGGGAAGTCCGCCCGCGTCTTCGTGACGAGGCCGGGGTCGAGGTCGGCGGTGAGGACCTCCTCCCCCGGGCCCGCCTCGGCGACGACGGCTCCCCACGGGTCGACGACGACGCTGTGCCCGGCCAGCTCCACCCCGGCGTGGGTGCCCGCGGTGCCGCAGGCCACCACATAGGCCTGTGCCTCGATCGCGCGGGCCCGGGCCAGGAGCGTCCAGTGCTCGCGGCGCCGCTCGGGCCAGCCGGCCGGGACGACCATGATCGTGGCGCCGGCGTCCACCAGCAGCCGGAACTGCTCGGGGAAGCGCAGGTCGTAGCAGGTGGCGAGGCCGACCGGGACGCCCTGGACGTCGGCGGTGACGATGCGGTCGCCGCCGCTCATGATCACGGCCTCGCCGCGGTCGAAGCCGAAGCGGTGGATCTTGCGGTAGGTCGCGCGCAGTTCGCCGTCGGGGGAGAAGAGCAGCGAGGTGTTGTAGAGCGCGCCGTCGGCGGCGCGCTCGACGATCGACCCCGCGTGCAGCCAGACGCCCGCGTCGAGCGCGGCGGCGCTCATGATCTCCGCGGTGGGACCGTGGACCGGCTCGGCCTCTGGCTGGAAAAGATCGGCCGCGAAGGCGCCGACCGGCCACAGTTCGGGCAGAACGACCAGGTCCGACCCGGCTTGTTCGCGGACGAGCGCCGCGACCCGTTCACGCCGGGCGGGTACGGCTTCGCCGGGGTCGACGTCGATCTGGAGCAGGGAAACGCGCACAGTACCACCGCCCATGAGTTCGGCACGTTCTGACGGGCCTACGATCGTCACACGAAAGCACTCCCGTGGTGTCACTGCGCAGCGTAATTTAAGGCGCACACCACGACCGCGCACCGACCGTCGAGGGGTCCCG
The DNA here is from genome assembly GCF_040638135.1 of Streptomyces sp. NPDC026673. Classification (NCBI taxonomy): domain Bacteria; kingdom Bacillati; phylum Actinomycetota; class Actinomycetes; order Kitasatosporales; family Streptomycetaceae; genus Streptomyces; species Streptomyces sp. NPDC026673. Next base: position 43,568 of record NZ_JBEZXR010000008.1, read on the forward strand.
TGACCGGCACCGTCCACAGCCAGATCCAGCCGTACATCGACGCCTGGACCCACTCCATAGAATCCATAGCCGAGTTGGTCCGCCCCGTTCCGGCGGGCGCCTGGAACCGGCCCACCGAGTGCCCGTACTGGTCCGTGCGCGACGTCGTGTCGCACGTGATCGGGTTCGAGTGCGAGCTGCTCGGCGACCCGCGGCCCATCCACACGCTCCCCAGCGACCTGCGGCACATGACCACGGAGCACGCCCGTTACGTCGAGGTGCCGGTCGACAAGCGGCGGCACCACACCCCGCCGGAGGTGATCGGCGAACTCGACTACACGATCATCCGCCGTTCCCGGCAGCTGCGGAACGAGACCCGCGGCGCGCAGGACACCGTCCGCGGCCCCATGGGCAGGGAGATGACCCTCGGGGAACTGCTCAAGTGGCGGGTCTTCGACGTGTGGGTGCACGAGCAGGACCTGCGGCGCGCGCTCGCCGAGCCCGGCAACCTCGACTCGCCGGGCGCCCTGCTGGCCCGGGACCACATCCTGGCCGAGCTGCCGAAGGCGGTCGCCGGGCGCGCGGGCGCCCCGGCCGGTTCCGCCGTGGTGTTCGACGTCCACGGCGAGCTGGAGTTCATGCGCACCGTCCGGGTCGACACCGAGGGAAACGGCACCATCGACGGCAGCGTCTCGCTCGGTCCCGCGGTCACGATGACCATGGACTGGGAGACCTTCGTACGGCTGACCTGCGGCCGCACCCGCGCGCACGCGGTGGAGGACCGGCTGAAGGTCGAGGGCGATCAGGCGCTCGCCGACGCGATCCTGGCGAACATCGCCGTCACGCAGTGACGCCGGAGGGAGCGTTCATGTCCCGGCGGGGACGTGGACGCTCTCGACGCGGCTGACGGCGATCCGCTGCCGCTCCAGCCGTGCCGCCCGTCCGCGCAGCCGCAGGATCTGGACCAGGCCCACCGCCTGCAGGACGAAGACGCTGCTCCAGGCCACCCGGTAGTCGCCGCCGGCGGCGTCCAGCAGGACGCCGATGGCCAGCAGCGCGGCCATCGAGGCGGTGAAGCCGCCGATGTTGACGATGCCGGAGGCGGTGCCGAAGCGCTCGGGCGGGTTCGCCGGGCGGGCGAAGTCGAAGCCGATCATCGACGCCGGACCGCAGGTGCCCAGCACGACGCAGAGCAGCACCAGCAGCCACAGCGGGGCATGGTCCGCGGGCCAGGCCAGGACCACCGCCCACATCGCGGCGGTGGCCCCGACGACGCCCAGGGTGAGCGGCATCCGGGCGCCGTGGTGGCGGCCGATGATCTGCCCGAAGACCGTCCCGAAGACCATGTTGGCGATGACGACCACCGTCAGCAGGGTGCCGGCGGTCTCCCGGGACAGCCCCTGCGCCTCGACGAGGTACGGCAGGCCCCACAGGAGCAGGAAGACCATCCCGGAGAACTGGGTGGTGAAGTGCGTCCACATCCCCAGCCGGGTCCCCGGCTCCCGCCAGGCGGCGGCGATCTGCCGCTTCACGTATCCCCGCCCGCGGTGCTCGGCGGGCGCCGGCTCGAAGCCCTCGGGGTGGTCCTTCATGAAGACCAGCACCAGGACGAGGACGAGGGCGCCCCCGAGGGCCGTGCCGACGAAGGTGGAGGTCCAGCCCGCGGAGTGCAGCAGCCGGGCGAGCAGCACGGTGCTCAGGAGGTTGCCCGCCACTCCGAACAGCGCGGCGCCCTGCGCGATCATCGGCCCCCGGCGGGCCGGGAACCAGCGCGAGCCCAGCCGCAGCACGCTCACGAACGTCATGGCGTCGCCGCAGCCCAGCACCGCGCGGGCGGCCAGGGCGGGGCCGTAGGCGTGGGAGAGGGCGAAGCCGAGCTGGCCCGCGGTGAACAGGACGATCCCGATGGTCAGCACCTTCTTGGTGCCGAGGCGGTCGACCATCAGGCCCACGGGTATCTGCATGCCCGCGTAGACCAGCACCTGCAGGATCGAGAAGGTGGACAGCGCCGAGGCGCCGATGTGGAAGCGCTCCGCGGCGTCGATCCCCGCGACGCCGAGGCTGGTGCGGTGCACGACCGCGACCGTGTAGACGAGGGTTCCGATGCTCCAGACGGCGACCGCCCGGGTGCCGCCGGGCGGTTCACCGGTCGGGGTGCCGATCGACGCCATTACTCCCCCCGGGCCAGGTGGCTCACCCAGCTGACGTGCCGTTCGACCAGCGCTGCCGCCAAGACGGCGTCCCCCGCGCGCAACGCGTCCAGGATCTCGGTGTGTTCGGTGATGTTCTTGGCGATCCGGCCCGGCTCGGCGTGCATCGTCGCGACCCCCATGCGCAGCTGACGATCCCTCAGCTGGTCGTACAGGTGGGAGAGGATGCGGTTGCCGGCGGCGCGCACGATCTCGGCGTGGAAGCAGCGGTCGGCCGCGGCGAAGGCGGCGAGGTCGCCGGCCTCGGCGTGGCCGCGCTGTTCCTCAAGCAGCTCCTCCAGGCGCGTCACCAGGCGCTCCGGGGCGGGCACCACCTTCGTCACGGCGTGGCGCTCCACGAGCAGCCGGGTCTCCACGACGTCGGCGATCTCCTGCGCGGAGACCGGCAGCACCAGGGCGCCCTTCTTCGGGTACAGCTTCAGGAGGCCCTCGGCCTCCAGGCGCAGCAGGGCCTCGCGGACGGGGGTGCGCGAGACGCCGACCGCCTCGGCGAGTTCGCCCTCGCTCAGGAGGGTGCCGCCCTCGTAGCGGCGGTCGAGCACGGCCTGCTTGACGTGGGTGTAGACCCGCTCGGCGGCGGGTGGCTGCTTGACGGCCGGCTCGGCGGTGGTGCCGGCGGTCGCGACGGGGCTCCGGGTCATGATGCGCACATCATAGATACAAGACGTATGCGGCCGCAGCGGGCATCCGGCATACGGACTGGTACGTGGGTGGCCCCGGGTCGCCCGGGTCAGGATCCGGGCGGTCCGGACCCCGTCCCCGTGCCGGAGGCCCCGGAGCCTCCCGGGCGCAGCCGGGCGACATAGGCCGCGGCCTGGGTGCGCCGCTGCATGCCGAGCTTGGCGAGCAGGGAGGAGACGTAGTTCTTGACCGTCTTCTCCGCCAGGTGCAGGCGGTCGCCGATCTGCCGGTTGGTGAGCCCCTCGCCGATCAGGTCGAGGATCCGCTTCTCCTGGTCGGTCAGGTCGGCGAGGCGGTCCTCCTGCCGTTCCCCGCCCCCGCCGCGCAGCCGTTCCAGGACCCGTGCGGTGGCGACCGGGTCGAGGAGCGACCGGCCGCCGGCCACGTCCCGCACGGCGCCGACCAGGTCGCTGGCGCGGATGTCCTTCAGGACGTAGCCCGAGGCGCCCGCCATGATCGCGTCGAAGAGGGCCTCGTCGTCCGCGTAGGAGGTGAGCATGAGGCAGGCGATCCCGGGCTGCGAGGACCGGATCTCCCGGCAGACCTCGACCCCGCTGCCGTCCGGCAGCCGGACGTCCAGCACCGCCACGTCGGGTTGTACGGCGGGGATCCGGGCCAGTGCCTCGGCGGCCGTGCCGGCCTCGCCGACGACCTCGATCCCGTCCTCGGCGGAGAGCAGCTCGTGCACCCCGCGCCGGACGACTTCATGGTCGTCCAGTAGGAAAACCGTGATACCCGACTTTTCGGTCACAAGTTCAGCGTTGCACACACGACCCGCGTCGACCTCTTACGCAGAATCGATCCTCGGGATACCGTGCCGTTGTCCCGGTGGCCTGCGAGAACGCCCATTTACTAGGAAATCAAAACAAAACCGCAGGTAGAACACCCTTCGCGCGAAAGCGGGAGGTGTGGGTAACGTTCACTTCGCAGGGCTGCCTGCCGGGTCTACCAACACTCCCGGCTCGGCCGTGCCGCACACACCCCGTGCGCCGCGACGAGTCGGGCAGGAGCCGCACTGGCCGCCGGCGGATCCCGGGGGCCGGACAGACGGAGGAGCAAGCGTGAGCGTGAAGAGCACTGCCGCGAAGCCCCGTACGCCCCGTACGGGCACGCGCGGTGGAGCGAAGCGCCGTGAGGGCGAGCCGGAGCTGGTACAGCTCCTGACCCCCGAGGGCGAGCGCGTCCAGCACAGTGAGTACTCCATCGACCTGAGCCCCGAAGAGCTGCGCGGTCTGTACCGGGACATGGTCCTGACCCGCCGGTTCGACGCGGAGGCCACCTCCCTGCAGCGGCAGGGCGAACTGGGTCTGTGGGCGTCGCTGCTGGGCCAGGAGGCCGCACAGATCGGCTCGGGACGGGCCACCAGGCCGGACGACTACGTCTTCCCCACCTACCGCGAGCACGGCGTCGCCTGGTGCCGCGGGGTGGACCCGGTCAACCTGCTGGGCATGTTCCGCGGGGTGAACCACGGGGGCTGGGACCCGAACGAGAACAACTTCCAGCTCTACACGATCGTGATCGGCTCCCAGACGCTGCACGCGACCGGCTACGCGATGGGCATCAGCAAGGACGGCGCGGACTCCGCCGTCATCGCCTACTTCGGCGACGGTGCCTCCAGCCAGGGCGACGTCGCGGAGGCCTTCACCTTCGCCGCCGTCTACAACGCCCCCGTGGTCTTCTTCTGCCAGAACAACCAGTGGGCGATCTCCGAGCCCACCGAGAAGCAGAGCCGCGTGCCGATCTACCAGCGCGCCGCCGGCTTCGGCTTCCCGGGCGTGCGGGTGGACGGCAACGACGTCCTCGCCGTCCTCGCGGTCACCCGCGCCGCCCTGGAGCACGCCCGCTCCGGCCAGGGCCCGATGCTCGTCGAGGCCTTCACCTACCGCATGGGCGCCCACACCACGTCCGACGACCCCACCCGCTACCGCCTCGACGAGGAGCGCGAGCAGTGGGAGCACAAGGACCCGATCCTGCGGCTGCGGGCCTACCTGGAGAAGGACGGCATCGCCGACGAGGCGTTCTTCGCCGGGATCGAGAAGGAGAGCGAGGTGCTGGGCAAGCGGGTCCGCGAGGCCGTGCGCGCGATGCCCGACCCCGACCCCATGTCGATCTTCGAGAACATCTACGCCGACGGGCACGCGCTCGTCGACGAGGAGCGCGCCCAGTTCGCCGAGTACCAGGCGTCCTTCGCCGACAGCACGGAGGGTCACTGACCATGGCAACGATGACCATCGCCAAGGCCCTCAACGAGGCACTGCGCAAGTCCCTGGAGACCGACCCCAAGGTCGTCCTCATGGGTGAGGACATCGGCAAGCTCGGCGGAGTCTTCCGGATCACCGACGGCCTGCAGAAGGACTTCGGCGAGCAGCGCGTGATCGACACCCCGCTCGCGGAGTCCGGCATCGTCGGCACCGCGATCGGCCTGGCCCTGCGTGGCTACCGCCCCGTCGTGGAGATCCAGTTCGACGGTTTCGTCTTCCCCGCGTACGACCAGATCGTCACCCAGCTCGCCAAGATGCACGCGCGCGCCCTGGGCAAGATCAAGCTCCCGGTCGTCATCCGCATCCCCTACGGCGGCGGCATCGGCGCCGTCGAGCACCACAGCGAGTCGCCCGAGGCGTACTTCGCGCACACCGCGGGCCTCAAGGTCGTCTCCCCGTCGACCCCGCAGGACGCCTACTGGATGCTGCAGCAGGCGATCGACTCCGACGACCCGGTGATCTTCTTCGAGCCCAAGCGCCGCTACTGGGACAAGGGCGAGGTCGACACCGACGGCATCCCCGCCCCGCTGCACAAGGCCCGCACCGTCCTGGAGGGCACCGACCTCACCCTGGCCGCGTACGGCCCGATGGTGAAGGTGTGCCTGGAAGCGGCCGCCGCGGCTGCCGAGGAGGGCCGTAGCCTGGAGGTCGTGGACCTGCGGTCGCTGTCCCCGCTGGACTTCGACGCCGTCCAGGCGTCGGTGGAGAAGACCCGCCGCCTGGTCGTCGTGCACGAGGCGCCGGTGCAGCTCGGCATGGGCTCGGAGATCGCGGCCCGCATTACCGAGCGCTGCTTCTACCACCTCGAGGCCCCCGTGCTGCGGGTCGGCGGCTTCCACGCCCCGTACCCCCCGGCCCGGGTGGAGGAGGAGTACCTGCCCGGCCTGGACCGGGTGCTGGACGCCGTCGACCGCTCGCTGGCGTTCTGAGGAGAGGGTTGTGACGACAGTGGCAGCACCGCAGCGCTTCCGTGAGTTCAAGATGCCGGACGTCGGCGAGGGACTCACCGAGGCCGAGATCCTCAAGTGGTACGTCAAGCCGGGCGACACCGTCACCGACGGCCAGGTCGTCTGCGAGGTGGAGACCGCCAAGGCCGCGGTCGAGCTCCCGATCCCGTTCGACGGGGTGGTGCACGAACTGCGCTTCCCCGAGGGCGAGACGGTCGACGTCGGCACCGTGATCATCGCCGTCGACACCGGCGAGGGCGAGGGCGCGGAGCCCGCCGTCCCGGCCGCCGCCGAGCCCGCCGCGCCGGCGCCCGCCGCGGAGCCGGAGCCGGAGCAGAAGCGGCAGCCCGTCCTGGTCGGCTACGGCGTCGCCGCCTCCTCGACCAAGCGCCGGCCCCGCAAGAAGCCCGCCGTCCCGGCGCAGTCCGGTGCGCAGCAGGCCCTCCAGGGCGAGCTGAACGGCCGTGCCCCGGCGCCCGTCCCGGCGCCCGTCCCGGCGGCGACGTTCGCCCCCGCCGAGGTGCGGCCGCTGGCCAAGCCGCCGGTGCGCAAGCTCGCCAAGGACCTGGGCGTGGACCTGGCCTCGGTCACCCCGACCGGGCCCGATGGCACCATCACCCGCGAGGACGTCCAGCGGGCGGTGGCCCCCGCCGCCGCGCCGGCCGCCCCCGCGCAGGCCCCGGCCGCCCCGGTGGCGGTACCGGCGACCGCGACCGCTCCCGCCGCCCCGGCCCTTGCCGCGGCCCCGCTGGAGACCCGCGTGCCGATCAAGGGCGTCCGCAAGGCCACGGCCGCGGCCATGGTCGCCAGCGCCTTCACCGCGCCGCACGTGACGGAGTTCGTCACCTTCGACATCACCCGGAGCATGCGGCTCGTCCAGGAGCTGAAGACGGATCCGGCCTTCGCCGGTCTCAGGGTCAGCCCGCTGCTGCTGGTCGCCAAGGCCCTGCTGGTCGCGATCCGCCGCAACCCGGAGGTCAACGCCGCCTGGGACGAGGCCAACCAGGAGATCGTCCACAAGGGCTACGTCAACCTGGGCATCGCCGCGGCCACCCCGCGCGGTCTGATCGTCCCCAACATCAAGGACGCCCAGACCAAGACCCTGCCCGAACTGGCATCCGCCCTCGGCGACCTGGTCGCCACGGCCCGCGAGGGCAAGACCTCGCCGGCCGACATGCAGGGCGGCACGGTCACCATCACCAACGTCGGCGTCTTCGGCGTCGACACCGGCACGCCCATCCTCAACCCCGGGGAGTCCGCGATCCTCGCCTTTGGCGCGGTCAAGGAGCTGCCCTGGGTCCACAAGGGCAAGGTCAAGCCCCGCCAGGTCACCACGCTCGCGCTCTCCTTCGACCACCGCCTGGTCGACGGCGAGCTCGGCTCCAAGGTCCTCGCCGACGTCGCGGCGATCCTGGAGTACCCCAAGCGCCTGATCACCTGGGCCTGATCCGCCTCGGCCACGGCAACGGGAAGGGCCCGGACATTTGTGCGTCCGGGCCCTTCCCGCGCGTGTCGCCCCCACCCGGGCGCCGATTTGTGACGTCATACGGCCATGGCGGTATCCATCTCCGTGGTCCTGCTCCTGATCGTGATCACGCTCATCCTGCTGCGCGCGAAGTCGCTGAAGGTCTCCCACGCCATCCTGTGCGTCCTCCTCGGCTTCTGCCTCGCCGGCTCCAGCCTCGCCCCCACCATCCACTCCGGCCTCGTCGCCACCACGGACGTCGTGAACGAGCTGAGGCCCTGAGCCCCCGTACCGCCGGACCTCCCGGCGGACTCCGCCGTCCGGCGCGGGTATGACGGGAAGGGCCCGGGCAAGCTGCTGCCCGGGCCCTTCCACCACTGAACCGTCCCTGCCACTGCGGGAACGCGGGGCGCAGCGGGATCACCCGGGCGGACGCCGCGGTTCGTGTCCTCCGCGGAGAGCCTGTACGGGCCGCACGGCTGTGATCGCCCCGCGTGCGGGGTGGCATCCTTGCAGCATGAACGACGCCGCCCCCGCTCCCCGCCGTGCCCGTGTCCGCGCCCCCGAGCTCGTCGGCAAGGGCGGCTGGATCAACACCGGCGGTCAGGACCTCACCCTTGCCGACCTGCGGGGCAAGTGCGTCATCGTTGATTTTTGGACCTTCTGCTGCATCAACTGCCTCCACGTCCTGGACGAGCTGCGCGAGCTGGAGGAGAAGCACCGCGACACCGTGGTGATCGTCGGTGTGCACTCGCCGAAGTTCGTGCACGAGGCGGAGCACCAGTCCGTCGTGGACGCCGTGGAGCGGTACGGGGTGCACCACCCGGTGCTGGACGATCCGGAGCTCGCGACGTGGAAGCAGTACGCCGTGCGGGCGTGGCCCACGCTGACCGTGATCGACCCGGAGGGCTACGTCGTGGCCCAGCACTCCGGGGAGGGGCACGCACACGCGCTGGAGGCACTGGTCACCGAGCTGGAGGCGGAGCACGCGGCCAAGGGGACGCTGCGCCGCGGGGACGGGCCCTATGTGCCGCCGGAGCCGGTGGCGACGGACCTGCGGTTCCCGGGTAAGGCGCTGCGGCTGCCGTCGGGGAACCTGCTGGTCTCGGATTCGACCCGGCACCAGCTGGTGGAGATGGAGCCGGACGGCGAGACGGTCGTGCGGCGGATCGGCGGGCCGGGGGACTTCAACGAGCCGCAGGGGCTGGCGCTGCTGCCGGACGGCAGCGTGGTCGTCGCGGACACCGTGAACCACCGGCTGCGGACGTTCGACCCGGCGAGCGGGGCCCTGGAGACGGTGGCCGGCACCGGGAAGCAGTGGTGGCAGGGCTCGGCGACCTCGGGCCCGGCGGCCGAGGTCGACCTGTCGTCGCCCTGGGACGTGGCGTGGTGGGACGGCAGGGTGTGGATCGCCATGGCCGGCGTTCACCAGCTGTGGACGTACGACCCGGCGGACGGGACGGTCGCCGTGGCGGCGGGCACGACCAACGAGGGGCTGGTCGACGGGCCGGCGGAGGAGGCGTGGTTCGCTCAGCCGTCGGGCCTGGCGGCGGCGGGCGACCGGCTGTGGGTCGCGGACTCCGAGACCAGCGCGCTGCGCTGGGTGGAGCGGGGCGCGGACGGCCGGGGGTACGCGGTGCGTACCGCCGTCGGCACCGGGCTGTTCGACTTCGGGCACCGCGACGGTGCCGCGGACCAGGCGCTGCTGCAGCATCCGCTCGGGGTGACCGCGCTGCCCGACGGTTCGGTCGCGGTGAGCGACACCTACAACCACGCGCTGCGCCGCTTCGACCCGGCGACCGGCGAGGTCACCACGCTCGCCACGGATCTGCGCGAGCCGTCCGGCGCGGTGCTGGACGGCGGGGAGATCGTGGTGGTGGAGTCCGCCCGGCACCGGCTGACGCGGCTGCGCCTGCCGGAGGAGGCCGTACGGGTGGAGGCCGCCGCGCACCGTACGCAGCGGCCCGCGACGGACGTGGCGCCGGGGCCGCTGCGGCTGGACGTGGTGTTCACCGCCCCGGCCGGCCAGAAGCTCGACGAGCGCTACGGCCCCTCGACGCGGCTGCTGGTGAGCGCGACGCCGCCGGAGCTGCTGCTGGAGGGTTCCGGCAAGGGCACGGACCTCTTCCGTGACGTCGTCCTGAGCGGGGACGTCACCGAGGGGGTGCTGCACGTGTCCGCGATGGCCGCGTCGTGCGACGACGATCCGGACAACGAGTTCCCGGCCTGCCATGTGCACCAGCAGGACTGGGGAGTCCCCGTGCGGCTGACGGCCGGAGGGGACACCCGGCTCGCCCTGGTCCTCGCCGGAATGGACGCCTGACGCTCCCTTACACCCGTCACACGTGCGGGTAGTTGCGGGCGCGTTCGTCCATCACCGGCATCGGTTCCACGACCCGGCGCTTCTTGAAGATGCTGATGTACGCGGCCAGTCCGATGACGCCGACCGCCATCATGATCAGGCCGACCAGGTCGAGGTTGACCCCGGCCATGTGCCAGTCGGTCGCGAAGGTGAGGATGGCCCCCACCGCGATCAGGACGATGCAACCGCCGATGCCCATGATGTCCGCCTCCGAACGGGGTTGGGTCTACGGACTCGTGGAACTCGTGTACCCGGGGACGGACATCTCATGACCGGTTCCCGTGCGTGGGGTCCGCCGATGACGGGCGGACCCCACGCACGGGCGCGGATCAGCCCTCCAGGAACGCCTTGAGCGCGCTCGCCAGCAGGAACGGGTCGTCGGCGCCACACAGTTCGCGCGCGGAGTGCATCGACAGGATCGGCACGCCGATGTCCACGGTCGTGATGCCGTGCCGGGCGGCCGTGATGGGGCCGATGGTGGTGCCGCAGGGCATGGCGTTGTTCGAGACGAAGGACTGCCAGGGCACGCCGGCCCGTTCGCAGGCGGCGGCGAAGACGCCCCGCCCGGTCCCGTCGGTGGCGTAGCGCTGGTTGACGTTGACCTTGAGGATCGGGCCGCCGTTGGGCATCGGGCGGTGCGTCGGGTCGTGCTTCTCCGCGTAGTTGGGGTGCACGGCGTGGCCGGTGTCGGCGGAGACGCAGACGGTGCCGGCGAAGGCGCGGGCCCGGTCCTCGTGGCCGCCGCCGCGGGCGAAGACGGTGCGCTCCAGGACGTTGCCGAGCAGCGGGCCGGCGGCGCCGGTGTCGGACTCGCTGCCGGTCTCCTCGTGGTCGAAGGCGGCCAGCACGGGGATGTACGGCAGGTCGGCCCCGGCGACTGCGGCCAGCGCGGCGGTGCCGGCGTGCACGGAGAGCAGGTTGTCGAGGCGGCCGGCGGCGAGGAACTCGCGGTCGCGGCCGAGGTAGGCGGGCGGCTGGACGTCGTGGGTCATCAGGTCCCAGCCGACGATGTCGGCGGCGGCGATGCCGCTCTCCTCCGCGAGGTACGCCATCAGGGCGCCCTCGTCGACCTCGCCGAGGCCCCAGATCGGCTGCATGTGGCGCTGCTTGTCGAGCTTGAGGCCGTTCTCGTTGACGCCCCGGTCCATGTGGACGGCGAGCTGCGGCACCCGCAGCAGCGGCCGGTCGATGTGGACCAGCCTCGTCGTGCCGTCCCGCAGGACCAGCCGGCCGGACAGGCCCAGGTCGCGGTCGAGCCAGGTGTTGAGCAGGGCGCCGCCGTAGATCTCGACGGCGATCTGCCGCCACCCGAAGGAGCCCGAGTCGGGACGCGGCTTGACGCGCAGATTGGTCGAGTCGGTGTGCGCGCCGACCACGCGGAACGGGGTCGCGGGGCTCGCGCCCTCGGGCACGTACCAGGCGATGATCGCGCCGCCCCGCAGCACGTACTTGCCGCCCGCCTCGGCGCCCCAGGCCTCGGTCTCGGCCACCTGCTGGAATCCGGCCTTCTCCAGGCGCGCGGCGGCGTTCGCGACCGCGTGGTACTGCGAGGGGCTGGCGGTGAGGAAGGCGGCGAGGTCGTCGGTGTGGCCGCGACCGAAGTGGGGCTGAGGGTTCATGCTTCAAGCATAAGGAAGCGGGACGGCCCGCCCCTCGGGGGAGGAGCGGGCCGTCGTTGCCGTATCGGTCCCGGCCGGAACCGGTCAGGACGGGGTCAGAACGCCTCTTCGGGGAGGTCCATGACGTCGAGGGTGACGCCCTCGGCGACGGACCGCGCGACGGAGACGTGCGGCAGGATCTCGGCGGCGAAGTGCTTCGCGGCGGCGATCTTGCCGGTGTAGAAGGCGGTGTCCTTGGCGGCGGCGCCGGCGGCCAGCTTCCCGGCGGCGACGGCGGCACCCTTCAGCAGCAGGTACGCGACGACGACGTCACCGGAGGCGAGCAGCAGGCGGGTGGTGTTCAGGCCGACCTTGTAGATGGACTTGACGTCCTGCTCGGTGGCGGCGAGGTCGGTCAGCATCCTGCCGACGATGGCCTCGAGGTCCACGGCGGCCTTGGCGAGCTGCTCGCGGGCGCCGGCCAGCTCGTCGCCGCCGGTGGCGTCGGCGAGGAAGTTCTTGATCTCCTCGGAGAGGGTGGTCAGCGCGGCGCCCTGGTTGCGGACGATCTTCCGGAAGAAGTAGTCCTGGCCCTGGATCGCGGTGGTGCCCTCGTAGAGGGTGTCGATCTTGGCGTCGCGGATGTACTGCTCGATCGGGTACTCCTGCAGGAAGCCGGAGCCGCCGAAGATCTGCAGGGACTGGGCGAGCTGCTCGTAGCCCTTCTCGGAGCCGTAGCCCTTGACGATCGGCAGCAGCAGGTCGTTCAGCGCCTCGAGGGCCTTGGCCTCCTCGCCGGCCGCCTCGGCGACGGCGAGCGCGTCCTGGACGGAGGCGGTGTAGAGGACCAGGGCGCGCATGCCCTCGGCGTAGGCCTTCTGCGTGAGCAGGGAGCGGCGCACGTCGGGGTGGTGGGTGATGGTGACCTTGGGCGCGGACTTGTCCATGAACTGCGCGAGGTCCGGGCCCTGCACGCGCTCCTTGGCGTACTCCAGCGCGTTGAGGTAGCCGGTGGAGAGGGTGGAGATCGCCTTCGTGCCGACCATCATGCGGGCGAACTCGATGATGCGGAACATCTGGCGGATGCCGTCGTGCTTGTCGCCGATCAGCCAGCCCTTGGCGGGGTGCTTGTCGCCGAAGGTCATCTCGCAGGTGTTGGAGGCCTTCAGGCCCATCTTGTGCTCGACGTTCGTGGCGTAGACGCCGTTGCGCTCGCCCAGCTCGCCGGTCTCGAAGTCGAAGAGGTACTTCGGGACGAGGAAGAGGGACAGGCCCTTGGTGCCGGGGCCGTGGCCCTCGGGGCGGGCGAGGACGTAGTGGAGGATGTTCTCCTCCATGTCGTGCTCGCCGGAGGTGATGAAGCGCTTCACGCCCTCGATGTGCCAGGAGCCGTCCTCCTGCTCGACGGCCTTGGCGCGGCCGGCGCCCACGTCCGATCCGGCGTCGGGCTCGGTGAGGACCATGGTGGAGCCCCAGGTCTTCTCGACCGCGATCCCGGCAATCTTCCGCTGGACCTCGTTGCCCTCCTCGAAGAGGATGCGGGCGAAGGCCGGGCCGGAGGAGTACATCCACAGGGCCGGGTTGGAGCCGAGGATCAGCTCCGCGTACGACCAGATCAGGGACGGCGGGGCGGTGGTGCCGCCGATGCCCTCGGGCAGGCCCAGGCGCCAGTACTCGGAGGCCATGAAGGCCTTGTAGCTCTTCTTGAAGGAGTCCGGCACCGGGGCGGTGTTGGTCGCCGGGTCGAAGACCGGCGGGTGGCGGTCGGCGTCCGCGAAGGATTCGGCGAGCTCGTTCTCCGCGAGGCGCGCGACCTCGGACAGGATGTCCTTGGCGGTCTCGACGTCCATCTCGGCGAACGGGCCGGTCCCGTACAGCGTGTCGCGTCCGAGGACCTCGAAGAGGTTGAACTCGATGTCGCGAAGGTTTGACTTGTAGTGGCCCATGGCGACGGCTCCGTCGGGATCGGTCGGACAGCGGGAAGGGTCGCAGTCCTCGCAGCTTTATCACTTACCAGTCGGTAATGATGCTACCCGTCGGTAATAAAAACAACCCCTATCCGGCCGGATGTGACCCAGGCCCTTCGGCCTCCGGAGGAGCGCCCGGTTCCTGGTGCCGCAGTTCGTCCAGGGCCCCGAAGGCGGCGGCCGCGATCGGCACCGCCAGCAGCATCCCGAGGATGCCCGCCAGGCTCGCCCCCGCCGTGATCGCCAGCAGCACCAGCGCGGGGTGCATGTGCACCGTGCGGCTCTGCACGATCGGCTGCAGCACGTGCCCTTCCAGCACCTGCACCGCCAGCACCACCCCCAGGGCCCACACGCCGATCACCCACCCCCGGTCGGCGAGGGCGACGAGCACCGCCACGGCGCCGGAGATGAACGCCCCCAGATACGGGATGTAGGCGCCGACGAAGACCAGCGCGGCCAGGCCCGCCGCCCCCGGCACCCGCAGGATCAGCAGGCCGATGCCGATGAGCGTGGCGTCGATCAGCGCGATCACCGTCGTGCCCCGCATGAAGCCCTGGACCGCCGCGAAGGCGCGGTGGGCGATCCGCTCCAGCAGGGGGCCGGTGCCGTGCGGGGCGGCTTCGCGCAGCAGTGCGGGGAAGCGGGCGCCGTCGCGCAGGAAGAAGAAGGTCAGCAGCAGCGCCAGCACGGCGGTCGCGATGAGCTGTCCGACGATGCTGATGCCGGACACCACTCCGGAGGCGGCGCGGGCGCCGTACTTGGTGGCGAAGGACTTGAGGCTGTCGATGGTGTCGTTCAGCGAGGTCCCCGACGCGCCCAGGCGCGGCAGCAGTTTCCGGGCCGCGTCCTTGAGCGAGGCCACGATCTCGTCCCCGGTCTCCACCAGGCTGTGGACGACCACGAACCCCGCGCCCGCGACGAAGACCACCAGCGCCACGCAGGTCAGCGCCGCGGCCGCCGACCGCTGCACCTTGACGGCCCGCATCCGCCGGTAGAGGGGGCCCAGCAGGGCGCTGCCCAGCAGGGCCAGCAGGACGGGGGTGACGACCGCCGCGAAGGTGACGACCAGCCAGACGACGAGCGCGCCCACGCCGGCCACCAGCAGCACGACGGCGCACCACGCGGCCGTCCGTCGCGCGGAGGCCGGCAGAAGGGGCGCGTCCACCCGGCCAGCGGATCATGGGGGCCCCGCTGTCCGCATGCCGGGAAAGGCGAACGGGTGGACCTTCACGGTCGGATACGATATTGACGGTCCGTAGAGGAAATCCTCACCCACAGTAGCGACTTGGGAGCAGCCGGCAATGGCTCGACACCTCATCACCAGCGCCCTTCCGTACATCAACGGGATCAAGCACCTGGGCAACATGGTGGGGTCCATGCTCCCGGCCGACGTCTACTCCCGTTACCTGCGCCAGCGCGGCCACGAGGTCCTCTACATCTGTGCCACCGACGAGCACGGCACGCCGGCCGAGCTCGCCGCGCAGGAGGCCGGTCTGCCGGTCGGCGAGTTCTGCGCCCAGCAGCACGACGCGCAGAAGGCGATCTACGACGGCTTCGCGCTCTCCTTCGACTACTTCGGCCGCAGCTCCTCGGCCCAGAACCGGGAGATCACCCAGGCGATCGCGCGGGAGCTGAAGGAGAACGGCTTCATCGAGGAGCGCGCCATCCGCCAGGTCTACTCCCTGGACGACGAGCGCTTCCTGCCCGACCGCTACATCGTCGGCACCTGCCCGCACTGCGGCTACGACAAGGCCCGCGGCGACCAGTGCGAGAACTGCACCCGCGTCCTGGACCCGACCGACCTGATCGAGCCGCGCTCCGCGATCAGCGGCAGCAGCCGGCTGGAGGTCCGTGAGACCAAGCACCTCTTCCTGCTGCAGTCCAAGCTCTCCCACGAGGTCGAGGCCTGGGTCGACGAGCACGGCAAGGACTGGCCGACGCTCGCCTCCTCCATCGCCCGCAAGTGGCTGACCGAGGGCCTGCAGGACCGCGCCATCACCCGCGACCTCGAATGGGGCGTGCCGGTGCCGGCCGACACCTGGCCGGACCTGGCGGCCGAGGGCAAGGTCTTCTACGTCTGGTTCGACGCGCCGATCGAGTACATCGGCGCCACCAAGGAGTGGTCGGACGCCGCGTCCGAGGGCGAGACCCGCGACTGGCGCTCCTGGTGGTACGACGTCGACAGCGACGTCCGCTACACCGAGTTCATGGCCAAGGACAACGTCCCCTTCCACACGGTGATGTTCCCGGCGACCCTGCTGGGCACCCGCGACAAGTGGAAGAAGGTCGACTACGTCAAGGCCTTCAACTGGCTGAACTACTACGGCGGCAAGTTCTCCACCTCGCAGCGGCGCGGCATCTTCACCGACGCCGCCCTGGAGATCCTGCCCGCCGACTACTGGCGCTACTTCCTGATCGCGAACGCGCCCGAGTCCGACGACACCTCCTTCACCTGGGAGCACTTCGCGGCCTCGGTCAACAAGGATCTCGCCGACACCCTCGGCAACTTCGTCAACCGGGTGCTGTCCTTCTCCCGCAAGCGCTTCGGCGACGAGGTGCCCGCGGGCCGGGAGGCAGGGGAGGCCGAGCTGCGCCTGGGCGGGCAGATCGCCGAACTCCTCGCCGAGTACGAGCGCCACATGGAGGACCTGCAGTTCCGCAAGGCCGCGCAGGCGCTGCGCGCCCTGTGGAGCGCCGGCAACTCCTACCTGGAGGAGAAGGCCCCCTGGCTGGAGATCAAGACGGACGCCGACGGCGCCGCCTTGACGCTGCGCACCGCCATGAACCTGATCCACCTCTACGCGGTCGTCTCCGAGCCCTTCATCCCGGCCACGGCCGCCGCCATGCGCGCCGCCTTCGCCCTGACGGACGACACCGCCGTCTGGGTCACCCCCGAGGAGGCCCGCGCTCTGGCCGCCGTCCCGGCGGGCACGGCCTTCACCGTGCCGCCGGTGCTCTTCGCCAAGATCACCGAAGAGGACCTGGACGGCTACCGCGAGCGCTTCGGCGGGGAGCCGGAGGCGGCCTGATGCCCACCGCGGCCAAGGACAGGTCCCCGCTGCTGGTGCTGATGGCGGTGGGCCTGCCCCTGGTACTGGTGGTGGCCGCGGTGATCCTCGCGGTCTCGCTGACCGGCTCCGACGACCGCCGCTCCGGCGCGGCCCCGGGCCCGGACGGCGCGTGCCGCGGCAGCAACGTCACGCTGGCGGAGGCCGCCGGCCGCTTCGGCCTGCGCCTGCCGGACGACCCGCAGGACGTGCACTACCTCGCGCAGGCCGGCGGGCTGTCCGGCGAGTACGACCTCGAACTGAGCTTCCGCACCAATGCCGCCGGCCTGAAGCAGTTCCTGGCCGCCTCCGGCTTCCCCGCGCTCGGCCCGGATGTGCAGGCCCTGCGCGTGGGCGAACCCGACGCCGACCCGTGCCGCCCGGCCGCCGGAGGCCTCCCGCACGCCCGCTACGCCGGCGACCACGTGCCCGCCGGCGAGGACCACGGTGCGTACAGCCGGGGCGTCGCCGTCGACGACAGCGACCCGGCCCGCCCGGTGGTGGCCCTCGTCGCCCTGGACGGCTGAGCGTCGGGCCCGTCGCCTCCGCCCGCCCGCGTGCGAATATGCATGCAGGGTCGCGTTCTGCTGCCCCGTCTCTGGGAACTCCGGGGCGATCTCACCGCCTACGACGCGGCGTACGTGGCCGCCGCGGAGGCGTACGGCTGCCCGCTCCTCACCACCGACGGACGGATGGCCCGGGCCTCTGGTATTCGCTGCGCGGTCGAGGTCGTCGGCTGACGGTGGGACGGCGCGCGACGCGGGCATGACGCCGATGGGCCCGGAACCGCGAGGTTCCGGGCCCATCGGCGCGTGGTGTCGCTCGGCCGTCAGGCCTTCTTCTCCGGCGGCAGACGCAGCGCGAGGTGCAGCTCCTTCAGCCGTGCCTCGTCGACCGTGCTCGGGGCGCCCATCAGCAGGTCCTGGGCGTTCTGGTTGAGCGGGAAGGCGATGGTCTCGCGGATGTTGGGCTCGTCCGCGAGCAGCATGACCATGCGGTCGACGCCCGGGGCGATGCCGCCGTGCGGCGGGGCGCCGAAGTGGAAGGCGCGGAGCATGCCGCCGAACTCGTGCTCGACGGTGTCCCGGTCGTAGCCGGCGATCTCGAAGGCCTTGTACATGATCGCGGGCTCGTGGTTCCGGATGGCACCGGAGGACAGCTCGACGCCGTTGCAGACGATGTCGTACTGCCAGGCGAGGATGTCCAGCGGGTCCTTGGTCTCCAGCGCCTCCAGGCCGCCCTGCGGCATGGAGAACGGGTTGTGGGAGAACTCGATCTGGCCGGTGTCCTCGTTCTTCTCGAACATCGGGAAGTCGACGATCCAGCAGAAGCGGAAGACGTTCTCCTCGAACTGGCCGGCCCGCTTCGCGGCCTCGACCCGGACGGCGCCCATGATCTTGGAGACCTCGTCGAACTCGCCGGCGCCGAAGAAGATCGCGTGGCCGGGCTTGGCGTCGACGGCGGAGAGCAGCGCCTTGACGTCGTCCTCGGTGAGGAACTTGGCGATCGGGCCGGTGAGGGTGAGGTCGTCGCCGACCCGCACCCAGGCCAGGCCCTTGGCGCCCTGCTCGACGGCGTAGTCGCCGAGGTTGTCGAAGAACTTGCGCGGCTGCTCGGCGGTGTCCGGCACCGGCAGGGCGCGGACGTGCTTGCCGGCGAAGGCCTTGAAGCCGGAGTCGGCGAAGACCGACGAGACGTCGACCAGCTCCAGGCGGGCGCGCAGGTCGGGCTTGTCGTTGCCGTACTTGACCATCGACTCGCGGAACGGGATCCGCGGGAAGGGCGAGGTCACGTGGCGGCCGCCGCCGAACTCCTCGAAGAGGTCGGTCATGACCTTCTCGATGACCCCGAAGACGTCCTCCTGCTCGACGAAGCTCATCTCGACGTCGAGCTGGTAGAACTCGCCGGGCGAGCGGTCGGCGCGGCTGTCCTCGTCGCGGAAGCAGGGCGCGATCTGGAAGTAGCGGTCGAAGCCCGCGATCATCAGCAGCTGCTTGAACTGCTGCGGGGCCTGCGGGAGCGCGTAGAACGTGCCCGGGTGCACGCGGGAGGGCACCAGGAAGTCGCGGGCGCCCTCGGGCGAGGTCGCCGAAAGGATCGGGGTGGCCAGCTCGTTGAAGCCCAGCGCCGTCATCTCGCGGCGCAGGAAGCTGATGACCTGGGTGCGCAGCATGATGTTGCGGTGCATGCGGGCGCGGCGCAGGTCGAGGAAGCGGTTGGTGAGCCGCATCTCCTCGTTCGCGTTGTCCTCCGGGAAGACCGGGAACGGCAGCTGGTCGGCGGCGCCGAGCACCTCCAGCTCGGTGACCTCGACCTCGACCTCGCCGGTGGGCAGGTCGGGGTTGACGTTCTCCCCCGAACGGGCGACGACGCGGCCGTCGACGCGGAGCACCGACTCCTTGGACTGGTGGCTCAGGGCCTCGTACGCGGGCGAACCCGGGCGGGCGACGAGCTGGACCACCCCGTAGTGGTCCCGGAGATCGACGAACAGGATGCCGCCCAGATCCCGGCGATTGTGCAGCCAACCACTCAGGCGCACTTCCGCGTCTACGTCGGTGGCGCGCAGCTCACCGCAGGTGTGGGACCGGTACCGATGCATCGTTCATCCAAGTCGTCTGATTTCGGGGATGAGGCCTCCCCAGTCTACGGGGGTACGCGCGCCCGACCCCATTCGTATGAAAGCCGCGGAAAACCATAAACTATGCGAATGCGCATCGAGGACGTGCTGGCCGCGCTCGGCACGGGCGTCTGGCGCTGGGACAGCGCCACCGACATGGTGGAGCTCGACGCCGCGAGCGCCGGGCTGATAGGCCTTTCGCCGCAGCCGCAGAAGGTCCACTCGGGAGTGACCCGGGCCTGCTACCACGTCTCCGACTACGTGGACATGGCGGCGGCGGTCGCCCTGGCGATAGCCGAGGGCACCGCGTCGGAGTCGCTGCTGCGCGTGGTCGGGGAGGACGGCCGGATCGTCCGCACCGTGGTGATGCGCACCTTCGGGCTCCCCTCCTCCGCCGGCCGGCCGGAGGAGATCGTCGGCACGCTGCAGGAGGCCCCCGCGGGGTACGGCCTCCCGGGTGCGGGCACCGGCACCCGTTCCCCGGCGACGGCCCCGGCCGCCCCCGCCGACTGGCGGCGGGCCCGCGAGGCGTTCCTGCTGGACGCGGGCCGGGCGCTGGCGGAGGCGGACAGCACCGAGGAGGTGCTGCGGGTGGCCGCCCACCTGTCGATGCCGGGGTTCTCCCCCGACCGCCTCGCCGTCTTCGGCGTCCAGGGCGACCGGCTCCGCGCCATCGGGTTCCACGGGCAGCGGCCGGGTGACGAGACGCCCTTCGTGGACATGCCGCTGGCCACGGAGTACCCGGCGGCGGTCGTGGTGCGCACCGGCCGGGCGGTGTACCTGCCGAGCCCGCAGGCGTACGCGGAGCGCTTCCCCGCGACCTGGCCGCTGGTGCGGGACTTCGGGCGGTCGTCCTGGGCGTATCTGCCGCTGGTCGTCGCCGGCCGCACGATCGGCGCGTGGATGGCGGGGTTCCGCGAGCGCGTCGCCTTCACCCCGGACGAGCGGTCGGTGCTGACCACGGTCGCCCGGATGCTCGCCCAGGCACTCTCCAGGGCGCATCTGCACGAGTCCGAACGGGAGCTCTCCGACGGGCTGCAGCGCGCGATGCTGCCGGGGCGGCGGCCCGAGGTCGAGGGGATGACGCTGACCGCGCGCTATGTGCCGACCGGCGGCGGGCTGCAGGTGGGCGGCGACTGGTACGACGTGATCGACCTGCCGTCGGGGCGCACCGCCCTGGTCGTCGGCGATGTGCAGGGCCACGACGTCCGCGCGGCGGGCGTGATGGGCCAGCTGCGGGTCGCGCTGCGGGCGTACGCCGCCGAGGGGCACCGCCCGGACGCGGTGATGTCCCGGACCTCCCGCTTCCTGGCCGGGATCACCGCCTGCTCCGGGGACCGCGAGGACGACCGGTTCGCCACCTGCATCTACATCGAGGCCGATCCGGTGAGCGGCACCCTGGACGTGGTGCGCGCCGGGCACCTGGATCCCGTGGTGAGGCTCGCCGACGGCACGACGATCATCCGGCGCACGGCCGGCGGCCTCCCGCTGGGCATCGCCCCCGACTCCGACTACCCGACCACCCGGCTCACCCTGGAGCCCGGCGAGACGATGCTGCTCTGCACGGACGGGCTGATCGAGACCGGCGGCCACGACCTGGGCACCGGATGGCAGCGGCTGCGCTCGGTGCTGGAGAGCGGCCCGGCCGACGACGACGGGCTGGAGGGGCTGGCGGACACGCTGGTCGAGGCGGTGCACGGCCCGGCCTCGCATCATCTGACCGGCCCGCTCGCCGACCGCCGCGAGGACGACATCGCGCTGCTGCTGGTACGCCGCGACCCCGTCGGGGCGGTCGGCGAGGAGCCGGTGCGGCGCAGTGTGCTCACGGTCGCCCAGACCGACCCCCGGCAGATCCGGGCCGCCCGGGAGGAGGTCCGCGCGCTGCTGCACGACTGGACGTCCGGGGACCAGATCGACGCGGCCGTGCTGCTCGTCTCCGAGCTGGTGACCAATGTGCTGCTGCACACCGACGAGGACGCGGTGCTCGGCGCGCAGCTGCTCGGGGTGCCGGGCGTGCGGCGGCTGCGGATCGACGTGACCGACCGGAGCGACGACATGCCGCACCGCCGCACCCCGGGCGAGATGGCCTCCTCCGGGCGCGGGTTGCTGCTCCTGCAGGAGATGGCGGACGCCTGGGGCGTGGATCCGCTGGGCGACGGCAAGGCGATCTGGTTCGAGCTGCACGAGGAGCCCATGGCGGGCTAGCGGCCCGATACCCTGTGTGCCGTGTACGGCTATGACCAGAACACCACGGCAGGGGCCGCGCCGCCGATGGGCGGGGCGCAGATGGGCGCGGGCTACCCCGAGCCGTCACCGCCCTCGCTGGCGGACGCGGTGCGCGCCTTCACGACGGGCTCGATGTCGGCCGAGGACTTCCAGGCGGTCTTCGCCACGTCGAAGGTGTACTGCCCGCGCGGCGACAACCCCGGTTTCCTGGCGCTGCACGACACCCAGCAGCCGGTGATCCCCATGTTCTCCTCGCTGAAGCAGCTGCGCCGGTACGCGGGCAAGGAGTCCAAGTACTTCGTCATCACGGGTGCCGAGGTGCTGGACCTGCTGCCGACCGGCTACGGCTTCGTGCTGGACATGGAGGGCGAGCACCGGATGGTGTTCGACGCGAAGGCGGTCGAGCAGATGGTGGAGTTCACCATGCGGCGGATGTACGGCTGATCCGGCCCTCTCCCCTCGTAAACCGGACAAAGGCCGGGGAACGGTTGCGGGAAGTTCAGCGTTCAACTATGTTGAACATTGAACAATCCGAGGAGGATCTGGCCATGCCTGCAGTGACCGTCGAGAACCCGTTGACCCTGCCGCGCGTTCACGCCCCCGCCGACGCGGTGCAGCGTCGTGCGCTGCAGGTGGCCACCGCTCCGAGCGGCTTCGAAGGGGAGGGCTTCCCCGTCCGCCGCGCCTTCGCGGGCATCGACTACAAGAACCTCGACCCGTTCATCATGATGGACCAGATGGGCGAGGTGGAGTACGCGCCCGGCGAGCCCAAGGGCACGCCCTGGCACCCGCACCGCGGCTTCGAGACCGTCACCTACATCATGGACGGCGCCTTCATCCACCAGGACTCGCACGGCGGCGGCGGCACCATCACCGACGGTGACACGCAGTGGATGACGGCCGGCAGCGGGCTGCTCCACATCGAGACCCCGCCCGAGTCGCTGGTCATGAGCGGCGGCCTCTTCCACGGGCTGCAGCTGTGGGTCAACCTGCCCGCCAAGGACAAGATGATCGCGCCGAAGTACCAGGA
This sequence comes from Streptomyces sp. NPDC026673, assembly GCF_040638135.1. NCBI lineage: Bacteria > Bacillati > Actinomycetota > Actinomycetes > Kitasatosporales > Streptomycetaceae > Streptomyces > Streptomyces sp. NPDC026673. The sequence goes on from NZ_JBEZXR010000008.1 coordinate 65,958, forward strand.
CATCCGCGGCGGCAACGTCAAGCTGCTGGCGTCCGAGGACGGCGGCGCGCTCATCCGGATCATCGCCGGCGAGATCGACGGCCACCAGGGCCCGGGCGCCACGCACACCCCGATCACCATGCTGCACGTCTCGGTGAACCCGGGTGCGCAGCTCACGCTGCCCTGGCGTTCGGACTTCAACGCGCTGGCGTACGGCCTGTCCGGCCGCGGCACGGCGGGCCCGGAGGGCCGGCCCTTTCGCATGGGGCAGGCGGTGGTCTTCGGGCGCGGCGACTCGCTCACGATTCGCGCCGACGAGACCCAGGACTCGCGCAGCCCGAACTTCGAGGTCGTCCTGCTGGGCGGGCAGCCGATTCGCGAGCCGATGATGCAGTACGGACCGTTCGTGATGAACACCCACGCCGAACTCGCGCAGGCTTTCGAGGACTTCCAGGCCGGCAAGCTCGGCACCGTTCCCGCCGGTCAGGAGTGACGGCGGCGGCTTCGGGGAGCTCCGGCATCAAACGGCCCCGCCCGGGAATCCGATTCCCGGGCGGGGCCGTTCCGTGCGGTGGGAGCAATTCCGCCGGGTGGTTCGTTGGGGTGTTCATTGGCTGCTGCATTCACCCTGAGTGACTGCACGTGCACTTGCACGTGCAGATGCACGGGACTTCGTCTCTGGCTATCATCTCCCCTGTTCTGTAGGGCACTTACCTGGAGAGAAGCATGCGCCACACGTACAACGGCATGGCCGCGTCCGATCTCCTCGGAGTGGAGTGGCAGAAGAGCCGGCACAGCAATGCGAACGGCCAGTGTGTAGAGCTGGCGGCGCTGCCGGACGGTGACGTGGCGGTGCGCAATTCGCGTTTTCCGGACGGACCGGCGCTGATTTATACGAAGGAAGAGATCGAATCCCTCATCGTGGGGATGAAGAACGGGGAGTTCGATCATTTTGTGGCGAACTGACCCCGGTCGCCGCAGAGGCTCAATGTGACATGCCGTCGTTCTCCGCGGGCATCCGGAACAGGGCCCAGACGACTTTGCCCGTGCCGGTCAGCGGATGCCAGCCCCAGGTCTCGCTGAAGGACTCCACCAGATGCAGCCCGCGCCCGGACTCGGCCACGAAATCGGGGGCCTTGGTGACGGGTCCGTGGCAACTGGGATCACGTACCGCGCACACTACGCGCGTTGACCATCTGACCAGGCTGAGCCGGACGCACCCGTGGGCCGCGTCGTCGGGAAGCGCGTAGCGCAGGGCGTTGGTCACCAGCTCCGAGGCGACCAGTTCGATGCCGTCCTGGAGTTCTTCCAGATCCCAGGCGCGGAGCGTCGTCCGCGCGAATCTGCGTGCGTCACCGACGGCTTCGAAGCGCGGCGGCAGCGGGCAGGAGGTGGCGCTCGACGACGAAAGGCGCTCCGGAACCAGCCCATTCCATAAAGGCTGGACCCCGGCCGAGCTCTCAGTCCACATGCGCACCACCCGGTATCGGCACGTACGTCATCGTCCCGTACGGCCGGTGGCCGATGCAAGGGGCGGATGCACGTGCATTTGCATGGCGCGGGGCGGATGATGCGGGAGTGGCGATCGAGAGTGACCGATCGAGTACTGAACGCAGTGCGAAGGTGGCAGACTGCTGGATGCCACGGGGAGAAGGTAGGCGCAAATGACCACAGTTCAGTCAGGAAGCGGATCCATGGTGCGCCGCATCCTCCTGGGCTCGCAGCTGCGAAGGCTGCGCGAAGCCAAAGGCATCACCCGTGAGGCCGCGGGCTATTCGATTCGCGCCTCCGAATCGAAGATCAGCCGAATGGAGCTCGGGCGTGTGAGCTTCAAGGAGCGTGACGTGGCCGACCTCCTCACCCTCTACGGGATCACGGACGACGTGGAGCGCTCGGCGCTGCTCGGCCTGGTGCGCGAGGCGAACGTCGCCGGCTGGTGGCACGGCTTCGGCGACGTCCTGCCGGCCTGGTTCCAGACGTACGTGGGGCTGGAGGAGTCCGCCTCGGTCATCGGCACCTTCGAGACGCAGTTCGTGCACGGTCTGCTGCAGGCCGACGACTACAGCCGGGCCGTCATCGTGCTGGGGCACCCGGACGCCCCGGCGGACGAGGTGGAGCGCCGGCTGGACCTGCGGCACAAGCGGCAGAAGCTGCTCGGCTCGGAGCGCGCCCCGGACATCGTGGCGGTGATGGACGAGTCCGTGGTGCTGCGCGGGTTCGGCGGCCGCGAGGTGATGCGCGCGCAGATCGCGCACCTGGCCGAGGTGTCGGAGCAGCCGAATGTGACGGTACAGCTGCTGCCGCTGGAGTTCACGGGGTATTCCGCGGGTGCCAGCGGTACCTTCACGCAGCTGAGCTTCCCGGAGTCCGATGTCTCGGACGTCGTGTACGTGGAGCAGCTCACGGGCGCGATGTACATCGACAAGCGGGACGAAGTGGACCAGTACCGCGTCGTGATGGGGAAGCTGCGTGCGGACGCCCTGTCACCGGACGCCACGAGGGACCGGCTGAAGGCCATCCTCCGCGACATGTGACCACCCCAGAAAGCGTCGTGACAACGCGTCAACGCGGCCGCGTCACGGGGTGCCCCGGGAAAGGGGAGGCGGATTGACGGGGGGACGGTCCACGTCGGACTTCACCGCGGCCGGGCGGACCCACGATCCGTTACGACCGTCGGCGCCCCCCTCTGAGCCCCCTCTGAGCACGCATTATGCAGCTCTTCGTAGATCTCACCAGATCGAGTGAAGTGGACCTTGACATATCGGTCGGCTGATCGGCCCGGTGATCTCATGCTGCGGTGAACCCGTACCTGCGCACCTACACGAGCGACGGGTGCGTCGTGGTGGAACTCAGCGGGGAGATCGACATCGTGGCGGCGATGGCGATCACTCCACCGCTCGACGCGCTCACCCGCGCCCCGGGCCCCGGCCTCGTCGTCGACCTGGGCCCCGTGGACTTCATCGACTGCTCCGGGCTGACCGTCCTGTGCCGGGTGCGCGGCCGCGTCCACGCCCACGGAGGGCAGGTGCAGTTCGTCTGCGCCCGGCCGCCGACGCTGCGGATCCTGCGGGCCACCGGGCTGATGAGGGCCTTCCGGCCGGTGCCGAGCGTGGACGAGGCGCTCGCCCGTATCGGGCGGCCGTGACCGCCCCGCCCACCCGGCGCCGGGATGCTCCTGCGGATGTCAGTCGGTGCAGATGGCCGAGACGAACTCGGCGACCCGTTCCTGCGGCAGGTGGCGTGCCACGTCGGCCTCGCTGATCATGCCGATGAGCCGGTGGGCCGGGTGGTCGATCACCGGCAGCCGGCGCACCCGGTACTCCTCCATCAGCTCCAGGACCCGGTCGATCTGCTCGTCCCCCTCGATGATCTGCGGCCGGCCGATGGCCAGCTCCCCGCAGGAGACCTCGGACGGGTCGCGCCCCTCCGCGACGCACTTCAGCACGATGTCCCGGTCGGTGACGATGCCGACCAGCACGTCGTCGTCCCCGCAGATCGGCAGCGCGCCGATGTCCTGTTCGCGCATGATCCGGGCGGCGTCCGTGAGGGTCTCCCGCTCGCCGACGCACATGGCGCCGGGGTGCATGATGTCCAGTGCTGTGGTCATGACGGCGCCTCCCTGTGGCGTGGGCCCTTTCTCCCTTCGTCCATCCTCACCCTGGTGGAGTAGTTCCGCGATAGGGAGCACGCTGGAAGGAGACACCGGTACCGCTGGAGGTGTTCCGTCATGCAGACCCTCGTCGGATGGCACATCGAGATGGACTTCCGGGAGGAGGGCGCCAAGACGCGGGCCGCCGCGCTGCTCCGCCTCCCGGACGGTACGGAGGTCAGGTCGCACGGGCTCGCCAACCGGCACCCCTCCGACCCCGAGCAGGAACGGGTGGGCGAGGAGCTCGCGGCGGCCCGGGCGCTCAACGACCTCGCCCGTCAGCTCCTCGGCAAGGCGGCGCACGAGATCGAGGAAGTCACCCACATGCCCGCGCACCCCAGGATCTGAGCGCCGTGCGGGGCCGCCCGGCGGGGGCGGCCCCTCACAGCCAGCCGCGCCGCTTGAAGACCAGGTAGAGGCTGACGCAGACCATGCCCATCAGCAGGATCGCGAAGGGGTACCCGAGCAGCCAGTGCAGCTCCGGCATGTGGTCGAAGTTCATGCCGTAGATCGTGCCGACGAGCGTGGGCGCGAAGAGGATGGCGGCCCAGGCGGAGATCTTCTTGATCTCCTCGTTCTGCTCGAAGCCCGCCTCCGCCAGCGCGCGCATCTCGGCGTTCTGCTGCTGCGCGACGAGCGTCGCGTTGAGGGTGAGCAGGTCGCCGAGCGCCTGCCGGAAGCCGTCGACGCGTTCGATGGTGTGCGTGACGTGGTCGGCGACGTCGCGCAGATAGCGCTGCAGCTCCTCGCCGGTGCCGTACTTCTCGAAGCCCGCCTGCAGGCCCTCCAGCATGGGGGTGAGCGGGCGGGTGGCGCGCTGGAACTCCAGCACCTCCTGGGAGAGCTCGTAGATCCGGCGGGAGACCTGCGGGTCGCCGCCGAAGACCTGGATCTCGCTCTCCTCCATGTCCTTCTCGACCCCCGCGACGACCGGCGCGTAGCCGTCGACGACCGTGTCGAGTATCGCGTAGAGCACCGCCTCGGGCCCGAGCGTGAGCAGTTCGGGGTTGCCCTCCATGCGGCGGCGCACGGCGGACAGGTCGGGCGCGGCGCCGTGGCGGACGGTCAGCACGAAGCCGGGGCCGACGAAGATGTGCAGCTCGGCGAAGTCGACCTCCTCCGGAGCGTCCAGGTACCGGGCGGCGCGGAGCACGACGAAGAGGGTCTCGCCGTAGCGCTCCAGCTTGGGGCGCTGGTGGGCCTGGATGGCGTCCTCCAGGGCCAGCGGATGCAGGTCGAACTCCTTCGCCAGGGAGACCAGCTCGGCCTCGCTCGGGCGGTAGAGCCCGATCCACGCCATCGCGCCGGGCTCGGCGCGCAGTTGCGCGTACGCCTCCGCGAGCGAGGCGGGCGTCGAGATGCGGCGGCCGTCGCGGTACAGGGCCGCGTCCATCACGCTGCTCACGGTCACGGCGGCCGTGTCCGCGATCCGCGGTTCCAGGGGGAGGCCCTCCGTTCCGGCCGGCGGCGCCGAGGGCGCGACGGGGCCGGCGGACCTCGCCGTCCTGGACCTCTCCTTCGCCGAGTTCCTCAGTGCGCGCAGCGTGCGCAGTCGACGCCCGGACACCGGCGGCACCCCCCTTCTTCGGGCCTTGCGAGCAGCGTAGCCCGAGCGCGCCGGGGAACGGCCGGGGCCGCACCGCACCGGGTCCCCGGGGCCCGGAATGCGGGCCCCGGGCCCGGGGGTTGCGCGGGCCCGGGCGGTCGCGGGCGCGGGGCGGGCGGCTGCCCCGAGCCGGCGCGGCCCGGGGCCGGTCAGGCGTCCGGGCCGGGGCTCCCGTCGCGGCCTGCGCCGCGCCCGTACGCGTCCAGGATGCGGCCGATCGCGCGCTCGAAGTAGGCGTCCATGTCCACCGCCGGCCCCGCGTTCGCGAGCGCCGCGGCCACGCGAGGGTACGCGCCCCCGCCGATCCGGTCCGTCAGGTACGCCATGCGCGCCGCCTGCTCCTCCAGCGGCGTCCACGGCAGTGCCCGGGCGCGCTCCTCCATGGCCACCTCGTTGCTCACGTACGTCATGACGGCGCCGTGGACCATCGCGAGCAGTTCCATCTTGGTGGCGTCGTCCTCGTCGAGCCCCTCCAGGGCGGCGAGGCAGTGCTCCAGGTAACGCAGCCCGTTGGGGCTGAAGCCGTGGACGGAGGTGTACAGCCGCGGCACCCACGGGTGGCGGCGCAGCAGGTCGCGACTGGCCCGGGCCAGTGCCATCAGGTCCGCGCGCCAGTCGCCGGAGTGCCGCTCCGGCAGCTCGTACTCGCCGGTGACGGCGTCGACCATCAGCTCGTGCAGATCCTCCTTGCGCGGCACGTAGTTGTAGAGCGACATCGTGCCCGCCCCGATCTCGGCCGCCACGCGCCGCATCGACACCGCGTCGATGCCCTCGGCGTCGGCGATCCGCACCGCCGCCGCGGCGATCTCGGTTCGGCTGTGGGCGGGCCGCGGGCCCCTGGCCGCCCGTTCCGGGCGGGTCCAGATCACCTCGGGGGCGGCGGGTCGCCCGGTGCTGGCTGGCATCGATCATCACCTCGTCCACCATGGTAGTTACGTACGGCGTACGGAGTGGGGTATGGTGTCGCGCATGGAAACCACGTACGCTGTACTGAGTGAGGGTCTGGAGAAGGGCTTCGGCGGTGTGCGCGCCGTGCGCGGGCTCGATCTGGCGGTGCCCGCGGGGAGCGTCTGCGGTCTGCTCGGGCCGAACGGGGCGGGGAAGACCACGGCGATGCGGCTGCTGACCACGTCGCTCGTCCCCGACGCGGGCACCGCGCGGGTCGCCGGGCACGACGTGGTGCGGGAGCCGGCCGCGGTGCGCCGCGCCATCGGCGTCACCGGTCAGGAGACCGCGCTGGACGAGGAGCTGTCCGGCCGGGAGAACCTGCGACTGTTCGCCCGGCTGCAACGGCTGCGCGGCGCCCCCGGCCGGGCGCGGGCCGACGAACTCCTCGCCGGGGCCGGTCTGGAGGAAGCCGCCGACCGGCCCGTGCGCGGCTACTCCGGCGGCATGCGGCGGCGTCTCGACCTCGCGGTGAGCCTGCTCGCCCGGCCCCGGGTGCTCTTCCTCGACGAGCCCACCACCGGGCTCGACCCGACCGCGCGGGAGGGCGTCTGGCGGGCGGTGCGCGCGCTCGCCGACGAGGGCACGACGGTGCTGCTGACCACGCAGTATCTGGAGGAGGCCGACCGGCTCGCCGACGACATCGCCCTGGTGGACGGGGGCCGGGTCACCGCCCGTGGCACCCCGGCCGAGCTCAAGGCCCGCATCGGCTCCTCCGCGGAGGTCGTGGTGGGCGAGGCCGGAGCGGTGGCCGGCGCGGCCGTCGTGCTGCGGTCGCTGACGGGCGCGGAGCCGGTGCTGGACCACGAGCGGCGCACGGTCGGCGTGGTGAGCGACGACCCGGCGCTCACGCTGCCGCGCATCGTCCTCGCCCTGGACGCGGCCGGCGTCCCGCTGGTGGACGCGAGCCTGCGGCCGCCCACCCTCGACGAGGTGTTCCACCGGCTGACCGGGGACGCCGTCGTCGGCACCACGAACCCCGATCCCGCGAAGGAGAACGCCGCATGACCACGCTCGCGCACGGAAGGGCCGTCGGGGCCGCGGCCGACGGATGGGCGATGCTCGGCCGCCATCTGCTGAGGGTGCGCCGGGCTCCCGGGCTGTTCGTCCTCACCCAGGCCATGCCGCTGATGCTGCTCCTCTTCTTCGGCTATGTCTTCGGCAGCGCGCTCACCCTCCCCGGGGACGGCGGGTACCGCTCCTACCTCCTGCCGGGGCTGTTCACCGCCGTCGCCGCCGGTGGGCTCATGACCGGGATGATGCAGGCCGCGCAGGACGCGCAGCGCGGGGTGGCCGACCGCTTCCGCACCCTGCCGATCAGCAGGGCCGCGGTGCCGCTCGGCCAGGCCGCCGCCGATGTGCTCGTCACCGCCGCCGGGCTGGTCCCGCTCGCCCTGGTCGGGTGGGCGGTGGGCTGGCGCGTCGAGGCGGGCCCGGGCCCGGTGCTCGGCGCGTACGGCCTGCTGCTGCTCTTCCGGTTCGCCATGTGCTGGGCCGGGATCCACCTCGGGCTGCTGCTGCGCGACGAGGAGGCGGCGGCCCAGCTCGGCAGCGCCACCTTCGTCCTGCAACTCGTCTCCGGCGCCTACGTCCCCACGTCGGGCATGACGGGCTGGCTGCGCGCCGTCGCCGAGTGGAATCCGCTCAGCGCGGTGGCCGCCGCCTGCCGCGGGTTCTTCGGCGGACCGGCCGCCGGGCTCGCCGACGTCCCGGGCGCGGCGTGGCCGATGACCCACCCGGTCGCGGCCTCCACGGGGTGGTCGCTGGCGCTGCTCGCGGTCTTCGTCCCCCTGGCGATACGGCGGCACGCACGCGGCGGGCGCTGACCGGGGCCGACGAGTAACCTGATTCGCGGGGGCCGCGGGGGCCGTACTCCGGAGGTCTAGATGGACGACCCGGTGCTCGTCGGCCGGTCTCTCCTCGCGCCGCTCTTCCCCGCGGGGGCAGTCGGCCGGCTCGTCCGTACCAGGGCGCCCGGGGGCGGCATCGGAGCCGGACCAGGGGAGATGATCGACTTTTTCCAGGACCCGTCCTCGCCGGGCACGCACCCGCAGCCGCTCGCCCTCCCCTCCCGCGCCGGGCACGATCCCGGGCCCACCGCCACCGGCGTGTTCCCGCGCATCCCGTGATGCCGTGAGGGGCGTTCGCCGAGTGGGAAGAACGGTGAGCGGAGCGTAACGTTGCGGGCGGATACGGAGTGGCTGGCCATGGGGACACCCGAGGAACGCGTGGACGCGGGCGTGGCGGACGCCGTCACGCTGCTGCTGGACGCCGAGGGGCGGCTGCTGAGCTGGCCTCCGGCCGCCGAGCGGCTGCTCGGCCGGCGGGCCGCCGACGTCCTGGGTGCCCCCGCGGTGGACCTGCTCGCCCCGGAGGACGCGGGGCGGCCGCAGGAGATCGCCGAGCGCTGCCGCGCCGAGGGCGGCTGGACGGGTGTGCTGCGCCTGCGCCGTGACGACGGGATGCGGGTCACGCTGGGCGTGCGGGTGGCCGGGCTGCCGGAGGACATCGGCGTCTCGCCCGTGCGCTGGATGGTGCTGGCCGCGGAGTCCGGCCGTACCGCTCGGTCCGCCGGGTCGCGGATGACCCCGGCGATGCTGGAACGGATCGCCGGCCAGACACCGATCGGGCTGGCCGTGGTCGACACCGAACTGCGCTGCGTGTGGGCGAACGCCGCGCTGGAGCGCTTCGGCGGCGGTCCCTTCCAGGAGCGGCTGGGACGCCGGCTCGGGGAGATCCAGCCGGGCCTGAACGCCACGGTCCTGGAGGCGCAGATGTGCCAGGTCCTGGAGACGGGCGTGCCGGTGATCGACTACGAGCACGTCGGCCGCTTCCGCACCGACCCGCGCCGCGAGCAGGCGCACTCGATGTCCTTCGTGCGGCTGGAGGACGAACGCGGCGTCCCGGTGGGCGTCTGCTACTCCGTGGTCGACATCAGCGACCGCTGGCGGGCCAGGCGGCGGCTTTCCCTGCTCGACCGGGCCAGCGAGCACATCGGCCGCACCCTCGACGTCATGCACACCGCGCAGGACCTGGCGGACGTGGTCGTGCCCGACCTCGCCGACTATGTCGCCGTCGAGTTGCTGGAGTCGGTCATCAAGGGCGCCGAGCCGCAGCCCGGCCCGCTGGGCGACGCCGTCGCCGTGCCGCTGCGCCGGGCCGGGATGCGGGCGGCCCGCCAGGGTGAGCCCGAGCCGGCGTTCGGCATCGGGGCCGTCTCCGCCTACCGGGAGGACACCCCGCCCATCCGGTGCCTGACCGACGGCAGCTCCTGGCTGAGCCCGCGACTGGATCCGCTGGAACCGGAGTGGGGCGCCCGGCTGCCGGCCGGCCGCTCGCACCACTTCGGCGAACTCGGGCTGCACACCGCGATGGTGGTGCCGATCCGCGCCCGCGGGGTGACCCTCGGTGTGACGCTCTTCTTCCGGCTGCGCCGCGCCGACCCCTTCGACGGGGAGGACCTGAGGCTCGCGGAGGAGGTCGTGGCCAGGGCCGCGGTCTGCCTGGACAACGCGCGCCGCTACACACGCGAGCGGGACGCGGCGCTCGTCCTGCAGCAGAGCCTGCTGCCGCACACCTTCCCGCCCCAGGACGCGGTCGAGGTCGCCACCTACTACCGGCCGGCCGACGAGTTGTCGGGGGTCGGCGGCGACTGGTTCGACGTCATCCCGCTGTCCGGGGCGAGGGTCGCGCTCGTGGTGGGCGAGGTGGTCGGCCACGGCATCGAGGCGGCCGCGACGATGGGCCAGCTGCGCACGGCGGTGCGGACCCTGGCCGATCTGGACCTGCCGCCGGAGGAACTGCTGGCGCACCTGGACGACCTGGTCGTCCAGGTCGCCCGGGAGGCCGGGGAGACCGCCACCGTCGGGGTCGGCGGCAGCGCGCTCGGGTCGAGCTGCCTCTATGTGACATACGACCCGGTCAGCCGGCACTGCGTCATGGCCAGCGCCGGCCACCTGCCGCCCGCGGTGCTGCGGCCGGCCGGCGACGGGTGCGGCTCCGGCGGCGGGGAGGCCGTCCGCTTCCCCGAGCTCCCGGTCGGCCCCGCGCTGGGCCTGGGCGGACTGCCCTTCGAGGCCGCCGATCTGAAGCTGGACGAGGGCAGTGTCCTCGCGCTGTACACGGACGGTCTGGTCGCCCCGGCGGAGGGCGCGAGCGAGACGCAGGACAGCGGACGGAGCCGGCTGCGGGCCGCCCTGGAGGCCGAGGACCTCCCGCTGGACGCGCTGTGCCGCGGCGTCGTGGACGAACTGGCCCCCGCCCGTCCGCACGACGACGTGGCGCTGCTGCTGGCCAGGACCCGCTGCCTGGACATCGGCCGGGTCGCGTCCTGGGACCTGCCCGCCGATCCCGCGATCGTGGGCCGGGCCCGGGAGATGTCCACCCGTCAGCTGGAGGCCTGGGGGCTGGGCGATCTCGCCTTCACCACCGAACTCGTCGTCAGCGAGCTGGTCACCAACGCGATCCGGCACGGTTCCGGTCCCATCCGGCTCCGGCTGATCCTGGAACGCGCCCTCATCTGCGAGGTCTCGGACGCCAGCAGCACCTCGCCGCATCTGCGGCATCCGCGCACCACCGACGAGGGCGGTCGCGGGCTCTTCCTCATCTCGCAGTTCGCCCAGCGGTGGGGCACCCGCTACACGGACGACGGAAAGATCATCTGGGCGGAGCAGTTCCTCGACGGTCACGGCCCCGAGGTCGGGCTCAGCATCGGCATCGACACGGTCACGGTGGGCGAACCGGCCTGACGCCGCTTCCGGCCCTCCGTACCCCTCCCTCCGCGCGGCGCTCGCCGTGCTTTTTCGTTCACCCGTACGCCCGGTGACGGTCGGTGGGGGTGGTTCTCACGCCGAGGGGTCCGAGATGGTCCAGACCTATTGACCGCATGGTCCAGACCTTTCTACCCTGCCAGTGAACTGTGGTGGGCATGACATGGACGTCAACCGCCCACCAGGCGGCACTGGTTTCCCCGTCGGCCCCCCACTCGAGGAGCACCCCTTGAGCACTGGAGACACCCCACGCACTCCACGCACCAGACGCATCAGGACCACAGCCGCCGCGGGGCTCACCGCGCTGCTGCTCCCGTTCGCCGCGCTCGTCGGCCTGGCCACCCCCGCCCATGCCGCGGGAACCACCGCCACGTACACCAAGACCCAGGACTGGGGAACGGGGTTCGAGGGCAAGTGGACGGTCACCAACAGCGGTACCTCGGCCATCAGTAGCTGGACCGTCGAGTGGGACTTCCCCGCCGGCACCTCCGTGACCTCGGCCTGGGACGCCGACGTGACCGGCTCCGGCAACCACTGGACCGCCAAGAACAAGAGCTGGAACGGCACGCTGGCCCCGGGCGCCAGCGTCAGCTTCGGCTTCAACGGAACCGGTGGCGGCAGCCCCAGCGGCTGCAAGCTCAACGGCGGTTCCTGCACCGGCGGCGGAGGCGACCCGACCCCGACCCCGACGCCCACCCCCACTCCGACGCCCACGCCGACCCCGACGCCGACCCCGACTCCGACCGGTCCCGCGGGCAGCAAGATCCGCCTCGGCTACTTCGCCGAGTGGGGCGTCTACGGCCGCAACTACCACGTCAAGAACCTGGTGACCTCCGGCTCGGCGAGCAAGCTGACCCACATCAACTACGCCTTCGGCAACGTCACCAACGGCCAGTGCGCGATCGGCGACTCCTACGCCGACTACGACAAGGCCTACACCGCCGACCAGAGCGTCGACGGCGTCGCCGACACCTGGGACACCGGGGCGCTGCGCGGCAGCTTCAACCAGCTCCGCAAGCTGAAGAAGATGTACCCGAACATCAAGATTCTCTGGTCCTTCGGCGGCTGGACCTGGTCCGGCGGCTTCGGCCAGGCCGCCGCCAACCCGACGGCCTTCGCCAACTCCTGCTACAACCTGGTGGAGGACCCGCGCTGGGCCGATGTCTTCGACGGCATCGACATCGACTGGGAGTACCCCAACGCCTGCGGTCTGTCCTGCGACACCAGCGGGGCCTCGTCCTTCAAGACCCTGATGTCCGCGCTGCGCACCAGGTTCGGCTCCAACAACCTGGTCACCGCGGCCATCACCGCCGACGGCACCAACGGCGGCAAGATCGACGCCGCCGACTACGCGGGTGCCGCCCAGTACGTCAACTACTACAACGTGATGACGTACGACTACTTCGGCGCCTTCGACGCGGACGGCCCGACGGCCCCGCACTCCCCGCTCACCTCCTACAGCGGCATCCCGATCGCCGGCTTCTACTCCGACGCGGCGATCCAGAAGCTGAAGAGCAAGGGCATCGCGTCGAACAAGCTCAACCTGGGCATCGGCTTCTACGGGCGCGGCTGGACCGGCGTCACGCAGTCGGCCCCGGGCGGTTCCGCGACCGGTGCCGCTCCCGGCACGTACGAGGCGGGCAACGAGGACTACAAGGTCCTCAAGAACACCTGCCCGGCCACCGGCACCGTGGCGGGGACCGCGTACGCGCACTGCGGCAACAACTGGTGGAGCTACGACACCCCGTCGACCATCGCGGGCAAGATGACCTACGTGAAGAACCAGGGCCTCGGCGGTGCGTTCTTCTGGGAGTTCAGCGGCGACACGAGCAACGGTGAGCTGATCACCGCGATCAACAACGGTCTGAGCTAGGCGTCGGGAGCCGGGCCGTACGGGCCGGAGGGGCGGGGTCGTGACCGTCTCTCCGGCCCGGTCCGTCCGGGTTCCCGTGCGGTCGGCGGCCGGTGGTCCTCAGCTGTCGCAGCGGGCGCCGTCGAGCGTGAAGGCGGTGGGCGCGGAGGCGGTGCCCTGCCGGGTGCCGACGAGCCCGAAGGTCACTGAATCGCCCGCCCGCACCGTCCGGTTGTACTCCTTGGCCCGGGCGGTGACCGTCCCGCCGCGCTGGGAGAAGTCGGCGTCCCACATCTGCGTCACCCGCCGGCCGTCGGAGTAGGTCCAGCCGACGGTCCAGTCGCGGAGGTCCACGCGGGAGGTGAGCGTGACCGTGGCCTGGAAGCCGTCGTACCACTGCTCGACCACGTCGTAGGCGATCGTGCAGGACGGCGCCGGATTCTCCGTGGCGTGGTGCGGGGGCTTCGCGGACCCTCCGGTGCCGGCGTCGTCCGAGGCGTCACCATCGGCGGCCGGGATCGTGTGCTCGGCGGCGGAGGGCTCGATCTCCTCGGGGAACCGCGCGTCCCCCGGGGCATCCGGCGCGCCGGACGCGCCCGGGGTGGGCAGCGGGGGGAAGCCGGGTCCTCCGGGAGCGGCGCCGTCCTTGCCGCCCTGCGCCGTCGGCGCGGCCTCGGCGGACTGCGGTGCGGAGTCGTCGGCGGTGACCAGGACGGTCAGGCAGACCACGGCGGCGAGCAGCGCGACCGCGGCCGCGACGGCCCCCCTGCCGCCGGGTACGCGGTTCCTCGACCGGGCGGTACGCGAGCTACGCGAGGTCCGCGCGGCACGCCGGGACCGGGGCGGCGCGACGGCGGCCTGTCCGGCCGCCCGGCGCCGGGCCTCCAGATAGGCCGGGCCCGCCCAGCCGAGTACCCCTTCGGCCAGCGCCTCGCCCAGTGCTCCCCCGTGCGGCGCCAGGCACACGGCCGTGCGCGCGCAGTCGGCACACCGGCCCAGGTGCCGGCGCAGATCCTCCGGCGCCGCCTCGTCCGGCATCCGGCTGGCCGCGTCCAGCAGCCCGGCGTACCCCTGGCACTCCTCGGAGGGGGGTTCCTCCTGGTGGGAACGGAGGCAGCGGTCCCGGAAGTCGTCGCGGGCCCGGTCGATCTCCCGCTGCGCCGCGGTGACGTCGACGCCGAGCGCGCGGGCGGTCGCCGCCGTGGGGCGGCACTCCACCTCCGTGAACCACAGCAGCGCGGCGTCCGGCTCCGTCATGTGCCGCAGTCCGCGCAGGGCAGGCGGCTCGGGGCGGGTGGCCCTGCCCCGGCGCGCGGCGCGTTCCGCGTTGAGCCAGATGCGGAACTCCGGCTGCAGGCTGTCCCCCTCGCCCCGGGCCTGCCAGTCCGCGGCGGTGTCCCGTACGGCGGTCAGCAGCAACGGCAGCGCCGGCAGCCCCGGTACGAACGCGGGGTCCATCGCGCCGGGCGCCTGGTCCAGGCCCCGGTCGAAGGCGTCGGCGGCCAGACGTCCGCCGTCCTCGGGGGTGAGCGTGCACAGCTGGGCGAAGCACAGCGCTTCCGCCCAGTACTCGGACAGCGGTACGGCCTCGGGGACCGGGGCTGCGGCAGTCATCGGGCGGAGAACCAACCCTTCGGCGTCGGGAGGCGGCTGCGCCTGCGCCTTGTGGTGCCGGGAGCCTTTCACGGTTTCCACACAAGTGGCAAGGCGCGACTTCGTTTGCCGATGGGGTAGTTGGGGCGTGAGCGGGACTGTGCGGTTCTGCTCCTACGTGACCGGCGCCGATCAGTCCCGGTGGACGAAGCGGGCGGTGACCGAGAGGGTCGCGGCGCCCTTGATCATGCCCATCCGGTTCCACGTGAGCCCGAAGTCGGCCCGGTCGACGAGTGCTTCGACGGCGAGCACGACGGTTTCGGCGGAGGAGGTCTCGACGCGGCCGGTGAGGGTGACCGGACGGGTGTTGCCGCGGACGGTCAGTTCGCCGTCGGCGGAGAGGGCGCCGTCGGTGCCGGCGGTGACCCGGTGGGCGGTGAAGACGATCGACGGGTGGGCGGCGGCGTCGAGGAAGTCGGCGGAGCGCAGGTGGGTGTCGCGCTGCTTGTTCCCGGTGTCCAGCGATGCGGCGCCCACGGTGAGGGTGCCCTGCGCGGTGCCGTCGGCGGCGAGTTCGCCCGTGCCGCCGACCTCGCCGAACGTGCCCTTCACGGTGGCCATGCCCCACATCGTGCGGTGGGCGAGCCGTACGGCCGAGCCCGTGGGGTCGAGGGTCCAGGTGCCCGTGCGCAGCCCGGTGGGGGTGGTCGTCGAGTCGGTCATGGGATACCGCACCCTTCGGTAGCTCAATAGCTCGCCAGATATTAAGTAGCCAGTTAGACAATAGCTGGCGTTGGTACCCTGGGCAATGTGACGGCGGAGATCCACGCGGAGACGGACGGCCGGTGCCCGGACACCGCCGACCTGCACCTGCTCGCGCGATGGGACGCGCTCCAGTCGGGCTTCCGGCGGATCACGGACCAGTTGCTGGCGGACGTCGAGGCACGCTCGGGGCTGGCCCCGTCCTCGTTCCAGGCGCTGTGGTTCCTGATGACCACGCCGGAGCGGTCGGCGCCCATGTACCGGCTCGCGGGCACGCTGGGCTTCACTACGGCGGGCACCACCAAGGTCGCCGACCGCCTCACGGAGGCGGGGCTCATCGAACGCCGCCCCTGCCGGGAGGACCGGCGCGTCACCCTGGCGGTGCTGACCGAACGCGGCCTTCAGGTGGCGATGACGGCGGCGCTCACCCTGGCCGACGCGCTGCGCGAGCGCGTGGTGGGGCCCCTCGGCGGCGCGGAGCGCTTCGACGCCCTTACGGACGCGGTCACCGCGGTCGACCCGGAGCCGCCGTCCGGGCCCCCGTGCGGGGGCTGAGACCGGGAAGCGGGGCTCAGGCCCGGACGGTCACCGAGCGGGGGTCGAAGCCGTAGGGGAGTTCGAGGCGGTGGGCGCGCATCAGGGCCTCGTCGGAGAGGAGTTCCTGGGTGCCACCGTCGGCGACGACGGTGCCGCCGCTGAGGACGACCGAACGCGGGCACAGCTCCAGGGCGTACGGCAGGTCGTGGGTGACCATCAGCACCGTGACGTCCAGCGAGCGCAGGATGTCGGCGAGTTCGCGGCGGGAGGCGGGGTCCAGATTGGAGGAGGGCTCGTCCAGGACGAGGATCTCCGGCTCCATGGCGAGGACGGTCGCCACCGCCACGCGGCGGCGCTGGCCGAACGAGAGGTGGTGCGGGGGCCGGTCGGCGAAGTCGGCCATGCCGACCCGCTCCAGCGCCTTGCGGACGCAGGCCTCCAGCTCGGCACCGCGCATGCCCGCCGCGGCCGGGCCGAAGGCGACGTCCTCGCGGACGGTGGGCATGAAGAGCTGGTCGTCCGGGTCCTGGAAGACGATGCCGACCCGGCGCCTGACCTCCGCCACGTTCTTGCGCTCGCCGACCGGGAGACCGGCGACGGTCACGGAGCCCGCGCCGGCCTCGAGGATGCCGTTGAGGTGCAGCACGAGGGTGGTCTTGCCGGCGCCGTTGGGGCCGAGGAGGGCGACCCGCTCGCCGCGCGCGATGGTCAGGTCGACGCCGAACAGCGCCTGGTGGCCGTCGGGATAGGCGTAGGCGAGGCCCTTGACCTCGAGCGAAGGAGTCACAGGAACCATCCCATCAGGCAGACCGGCAGCGCGGCGGCCGGGAGCGCGGCCGCGTACGACCACTGGGCGCGCGAGGCGGTGACGTCGTCGATCACCGGCATGCTGCCGGCGTAGCCGCGGCTGACCATGGCCAGGTGTACGCGTTCGCCGCGCTCGTACGAGCGGATGAAGAGGGCACCCGCGGACTTGGCGAGCACCCCCCAGTGGCGCGGGCCCCGCGCCTCGAAGCCACGTGAGGCGCGGGCGATGCGCATGCGGCGCATCTCGTCGGTGATGACGTCCCCGTACCGGATCATGAACGAGGCGATCTGCACCAGCAGCGCGGGCAGCCGCAACCGCTGCAGGCCGAGGATGAGTTCGCGCAACTCGGTGGTGGAGGCCAGCAGCACGGAGGCGGCGACGCCGAGGGTGCCCTTGGCCAGGATGTTCCAGGCGCCCCACAGGCCGTGCACGCTGAGGGACAGACCCAGCACCTCGGTGCGCGGTCCCTCGGCGACGAACGGCATGAGGAAGGCGAAGGCGACGAACGGCACCTCGATCAGCAGCCGCCGCAGGAGGAAACCGGCCGGGACGCGGGCCACGGCGGCGACCGTGGCCAGCAGTACGGCGTACAGGCCGAAGGCCCACACCGCGGTGTGCGGTGTGGACACGACGACCAGGACGAAGCAGAAGACCGCGGCGATCTTGCACTGCGGGGGCAGCCTGTGGACCGGCGAGTGCCCGTGCCGGTAGAGCCGGTGGGCGTGCCCCGCTCCCACGGCTAGCTCTCGTCCGTCCGCGGGCGGCGGCGGACGAGCCAGAAGACCCCGGTGCCGAGCGCGAGGGTGGCGCCGACGCCGATCACACCGGCCAGGCCGCCGGACAGCCGGGGGTCGCCGACGTCCTTGGCCTGGTAGTCCGCCAGCGGGGAGTCCTTGGCGGCGTGGTCCTCGGCCTTCTTGTCGATGCCGTGGTCCGCGGCGACCTTCTCCAGGCCGTCCGGGCTGGCGGAGGCGTAGTAGCTGACGAATCCGGCGAGCACCAGGGCGGCGATCAGGCCGGCGATCCACAGCGGCCGTATGCCGCCGCGCTTGGGGGTGGTGGTCACGGCCGCCATCAGACGGTCGCCTCCTTGAGCTCCAGCGGGCGGCGCAGGTCACGGGCGCCGTGGACGAGGTCGGGGCGGACGGCGATGACGGCGCCCACCGTCGCCGCGGTGATCACCGCCTCGCCGATGCCGATCAGGACGTGCACACCGACCATGGCGGTGAAGACCTTGCCGAGCGACACGTCGGCCGTCCCGCCCAGCGCGTAGATCCCGGTGAAGGCGACCGCCGCGGCCGGGACGGAGATCAGCGCCGCGACGAAGGCCGCGCCCGTCACCCCGCCGCGTCCGTTCGGCAGCACCTTGACCAGTCCGCGGAAGAGGGCGTAGGCGACGATCACGGTCACGATCGCCATGTCGGTGATGTTCACGCCGAGCGCGGTGAGGCCGCCGTCGGCGAAGAGCAGGCCCTGGATGAGCAGGACGACGGACACGCACAGCACCCCTGTATAGGGGCCGACGAGTATCGCCGCGAGCGCGCCGCCGAGGAGGTGGCCGCTGGTGCCCGCGGCCACGGGGAAGTTGAGCATCTGGACGGCGAAGATGAACGCCGAGACGAGTCCGGCCAGTGGTGCGGTGCGCTCGTCGAGTTCGCGCTGCGCGCCGCGCAGGCTGACCGCGACGGCTGCGGCCGCGACTGCGCCGGTCGCCACCGACACCGGGGTGTCGATGAATCCGTCGGGTACGTGCATGGAGGGCTCCGCTCCGGGGTTGGCGTGGGCGTGGACGTGGGCGAAATGGAACGCTCAATCATAGAGTCTTATTGCGACATGTTTGCAAGAGCCTGACCAAAGCTGGCGCGCATTGACGGCATGTGTCCGTCGCCTCTTCACCCGCGCTTCATCGGCGATTTCCGGCCGTTGTCCGGCCGTTGTCCGGCCGGCGTCGCGCTCGTTCGCCTCCTCGCGGGACCCCGTCCTCCGGCCGCTCAGACCAGCGGCCGTCCCGCCCGCAGATTCCAGCGGCCGGACCGCCCGCTGAATTCCGTGACCGTCAGCGGGGGCACGTCGATCCGCCAGAAGGACGCCTCGGGCGCGCCCAGGGCCCGTACCGCGCAGGCGCGGACGATCTCCGGTTCGACGACGGCGAGCACCCGGCCCGGCGTCGCGGCGAGTCCTTCGAGCCATGCCCCGACGCGGGCGCACAGATCGCGCAGCGACTCGGCGTCGTGCGGCGCGGCGTCCGGGTCGGAGAGCCAGGCGGCGACGGCCTCCGGCTCCTCGGCGCTCACTTCGGCCAGGGTCCGTCCCCGCCAGCGTCCCAGCGCCCATCCGGCGGGGGCCGACTCCTCGGCCGCGAGGCCGAGCGACTCGGCGGTCGCACGGCAGCGCACGGTGGGTGAGACGAGCACCGCCGCCGCGGAGGGCAGGGAACCGGCCGAGGCGCGGGCGGCCTCCAGCGCGTGCGCGTCCGGCGGCACGTCGTCGTCGAAACGGGCCTCGCGCAGCGCCGCGTTCACCACCGGTGAGATCAACATCACCCGGGTCGTCATGCGTCCTCCTCGCTCCCCGGCGACCGCTCGGAATCGCCGACTGCCGCTGCGCGCCCGGCCGATCGGCCGTCCGGACGCGGCTCCCGCGCATGCCGGGGCGCCCACACGCGCCCTTGGCCGGATGGCCGGATCGCGGTACCGTCACGACGACATTCACGACGACACGGCGGAAGTCCGGTGCAAATCCGGCACGGTCGCGCCACTGTAAGCCCGGTACAGCGCCAGGCAAGTCAGACCCGCAGTCGTCCGACAGAGCTCCACCGACCGGGACGCGAGTTCCCACCAGGAGGTCATGCCATGGCGCAGTCCGCCGCCCCGCCGGCCGTCGCCCCTTCCGCCACCCCCGTGGCCCTGCCGATCCGGGCGATCCTGCCCTGGGCGGTCTTCTTCGGCGTCCTGATGCTGGTCCTGCTCTACTTCGTGGGCGCCGAGCAGGGGGCCACGTCCCTGCTGTCCGGCGAGAACGTCCACGAGTGGCTGCACGACGGACGCCACCTGCTCGGCTTCCCCTGCCACTGACAGGGGCGCCGCACCGATGAACCCCGCCACCCCCGTCAACTCGGTCACCGTCAGACAGTTGCTGCTCCGGGGCATGCTGGCCGGCCTCGCCGCCGGCGTGCTCGCCCTGGTCGTCGCCTACCTGCTGGGCGAGTCCCGGGTCGACGCCGCCATCGCGTTCGAGGAGTCGCACGCCCACGAGCACGGCGGCGCCGAACCGGTCAGCCGGGCCCTGCAGTCCACCGCCGGGCTCGCCACCGGCCTCCTCGTGTACGGCGTGGCGCTGGGCGGCATCGCCGCCCTCGCCTACTGCTTCGCCCTCGGGCGGATCGGCCGCTTCGGCCCGCGGCCGACGGCGCTGCTGCTGTCGGCGGCCGCGCTGATCGCGGTCTACGTCGTGCCCTTCCTGAAGTACCCGGCCAACCCGCCGGCCGTCGGCGACCCCGACACCATCGGCAAACGCACCACGCTGTACTTCCTGATGATGGTGCTCAGCGTGCTGCTCGCGGTCGCCACCGTGATCCTCGGCAAGCGCCTCGCGCCGCGCCTGGGCAACTGGTACGCGACCGTGGCCGCCGGTGGCTTCTTCGTCCTGGCCGTGGGGCTCGCGTACGCGTTCCTGCCCGCGATCAACGAGGTGCCGGAGCACTTCCCGGCGGCCCTGCTGTGGCAGTTCCGCCTGGCGGCGCTGGCGATCCAGCTGACGCTGTGGACCTCCTTCGGGCTGGTCTTCGGCCATCTGGCCGGACGCCTGCTGGACCCGGCCCCGGCCGGTGCCGCCACCGGGCGCGACACCCTGGGCGCCGGAACGGCCGCCTCCGTCTAGGCGTTCGCGCACGGCGGACCGAAACGCCCGTACGACGCTCAGCGCGTCGTGCGGGCTTTTCCGTGCGCGGCGATGAGCGTGTGCAGCCGGTCCGCCGCGGCGCGGCCGAAGGCCGGGTCGTTGATGTGCGTGTCGTACTCGGAGAGTTCCACCCGGCTGCCGCGCAGTTCCTCGCGCAGGGTGCGGAACAGGACGCCGTCCACGGCGCGGTCGTGGTAGAGCCCGCCCGGGGCCCCGAGGGTGGACAGCCCGCGCAGCGGCAGCAGGAGCGTGGCCGGGCCGGTGGCCGCGCGCAGCTTCGCGGCGACCTGGCGGCCGAGTTCGGCGCACTCGGCGGCGGAGGTGCGGATCACGGTGACCGACGGGTTGTGGACGTGGACGTGGCGGGCCCTGAAGCGGTCCGGCAGCGAGGCGAGCGGGCCGAACTTGACCATGTCCAGCGCTCCGGGACTCACCACCTGGGGCAGGCCCGCACGGCCCGCCGCGCGCAGCCGGTCGGGTCCGGCGCCGAAGGCCCCGCCGACCAGGTCGTCGGCGAGCTCGCTGAGCGTCAGGTCCAGCACGCCGCTGAACAGGCCCTCCCCCACGAGCGCCTCCAGGGAGCGGCCGCCGGAGCCCACGGAGTGGAAGACCAGTACCTCGTAGCCGAGTTCGGTGAGCCGTGCGCGGGCGGCGTCGACCCCCGGGGTCGTCACCCCCGCCATGCTCGCCGCCACCAGCGGCCGGTCCCCCGCCGGGGCCGCGGTCGTGCCGGCGAAGCCCCTGGCCATTCCGGCGATGGCGTCCGCGGCGTTGGCCAGGATCGGCGCCGACACCCGGTTGACGCCCGCGATGTCGACGACGCTGTACATCATGGCGATGTCGGTGGAGCCGACATAGGGGGAGACGTCGCCCGCGGCCATCGAGGAGACCATCAGCTTCGGCACGCCGAGCGGGAGCGCCCGCATCGCGCGGGTCGCGATCGAGGTGCCGCCGCTGCCGCCGATGGCCAGGACGCCGTGCAGCCGCCCCTCGCCGTGCAGCCGGCGCACCACGCGCGCCGCGCCCTCGGCCATGACGCTCACCGCGGCGCCCCGGTCGCCCGCCTTGCGCAGGCGTTCGGCGTCCGCCCCCACCGCGCCCGCCACGACGGTGCGCGGGATGTCCGGGGTCACCAGGGGTTCGCCGGCGACGCCCGCGTCGATGAGCACGACCTCGACCGCGTGGCGCAGCAGGCGGTCCCGCAGCCAGCCGTACTCCGTACCCTTGGTGTCCAGCGTCCCCAGCAGCGCAACCACCGGCATGGAGCCCAGTGTTGGGGGAAGCCGCCCGGGTGACAAGGCCTCAGGCCGGGAGCACGGGGCGCAGCAGCAGGAGCGCGGTGTCGTCGGTGCGGTCGAGGGCCGGGCCGTCGTGGTGGACGAGGACCTCGGCGAGGTCGTCGAGCGGGAGCCGGCCGCGCGAGGACAGGACGACGGCCAGCGCGGCGATGGCCTCGTCCAGGTCCCGGCCCGGGGTCTCGATCAGGCCGTCCGTGTACAGCGCGAGCACCGCGCCGCGGGGCAGGGCCAGCGTGGTGGTGGGGTATTCGGCGCGCGGGTCGATGCCGAGCAGCAGTCCGGGCGGCTGGGCCAGGATGTCGGTGCGGCCGTCGGGGAGGCGCAGCAGGGCCGGCGGATGGCCCGCGGACGCCAGCCTCAGGACGCCTTCCGCGAGCTGGACGTGGGCGTAGAGGCAACTGGTGAAGAGCCCGGTGTCGAGTTCGTCGAGCAGCCGGTTGGTGCGGGAGAGCACCTGGTCGGGGGAGGCGCCCGCGGTGGCGTGCGCGTGCACGGCGGTGCGTACCTGGCCCATCAGCGCGGCGGCGTTGACGTTGTGTCCCTGGACGTCGCCGATGACGGCGGCGACGCAGGTGTCGTTCAGCCGGATCAGGTCGTAGAAGTCGCCGCCGACCTCCATGCCGCTGCTGGTCGCCGGCAGATAGCGGGCGGCGACCTCCAGGCCGGGCACCGAGGGCAGGGTGTGCGGCAGCAGCCCGGACTGCAGGCTGTGCGCGAGCTGGTGCTTGGCGTCGTAGATCCGCGCCCGGTCCAGGGCCTGGGCGATCAGCCCGCTGAGCGAGGTCAGGGCGGCCCGCTCATCGGCGGGGAAGGAGCGCTGACGTGCGAACGCCAGGACGCAGGCGCCCACCGGGCGGCCGGAGGCGATCAGCGGCAGGAAGGCCCATGCCGCCATGTCCGACAGCAGCTCCAGGCCCTGGTAGGCCCGGACGAGGTCCTCGGGGGAGCTGTAGAAGCTGGGGACGCCGGTGGTCAGCGCCCTGGTCGCCGGGAGGTGCGCGGTGAGCGCGGTGCCGTCCAGGGCCGCCATGGCCTCGGGCCGGTAGCCGCGGTCGCCGATGACGCGGAGCCGCCCGCCCTCCGCGACGCACAGCACGAAGGCGTCGGCGCCGATGGCGGCCGGGAACATCTCGGCGACCAGGCGGACGACGTCGTCGACGCCGACGGCCTCGGTGAGGGCCGTCGCCAGGTGCATGAGGTGGTAGATCGCCCCGATGCGGATCGGCACGGCGGATTCGTCGTAGGACGCGGCCCGCGGGCCGGGATGGTCGTGGGCGTCGGCGGGGGAGATGCGCACGCTGACGCCGGTCGCGTCCGGGTAGAGCTGGACGAGCAGCCAGTGGTCGGGCGGCCGCAGAGCCGTGAAGGAGACGGGCTGCCCGCTGAGCACGGCGGCGCGGTAGCGGTCCTCGTGGGCGGGGTCACGCAGCCAGTGCAGGCTTTCCCACGGCAGCGTGCCCACGAGCCGGTCGACGGGAAGGCCGACGAGCTCGGCCGCCCGGGGGCTGACGTAGGAGATCCGTCCGTCGAAGTCGAGCGCGCAGGCGCCCTCGGGGAGCCGCCGGGCCCAGTCCGCCGCCGCCAGTGCCTCGTCCGGGCCCACCGGAGCCGCCCGCGAGGAGCGCAGCACCCGCGGCTCGGGTCCCGGCATGATCGCCTCGCCGCTCGCCTCGGCACGCATGAGCTGGTCGGCGAGGCAGTCGCAGGCGTGCCCGACCAGCGCGCGCTCCTCGGGCGACGCCTCCGCGGGGCGGGGGTGGGACCAGATGAGCAGGAGGCTGCCGCGCGCGGCCTCGCCGTCCATGACGGGGGCGGGACCAGGGCCAGGTCGTACGGCATCACCAGGGCCGTGCGCGGATAGCGGTCGGCCAGTTCCTCCCGGGAGCCGACCCGGATCACGTGGCCCTCGCGTATGGCGTCGCCGATCGGGGTCGCACGCTCCAGGGGGAGACGGGACCAGGGTGCCGACAGCTCCCGCGGCGCCCCCGTGACGACCTCCAGGCCCAGCACCCGCCCTCCGGGCATGAGCAGGAAGACAGCGCCGACATGGGCACCCGTCTCGCGCACCACTTGGGCGAGCGCCTGGTCCAGCAGCTCCCGCGCGGGGGCAGTCACCACCATGTGTGGCTCCACCATCGGGCCGACAACCACCTCTATGTGGACGATACGCCTGTCCTCGGCCCCTCCTCTCGTCAGACGGCCTCCCGCCCCGGCGCCTCGGCCTGTGCCCGCCGCCGTTCCGTCGGGTCGGCGGGCCGGGTCAGCGCGCCGGGGTGGTCGCCGTGGTGCCGATGGCGCTGCCGGCCTGGTCGGCGAGGGTGACGGCGACCAGGCGGGCCTGGCGGGAGGGGACCGCCCCGGGGGTCGGCCGCATCATGAAGCGGCCGTGGAAGCGCCCGTTGTGGAAGACGCGGAGCTCGACCTCCTCGTCCGGCAGACCCAGTACGTCCGCGTCCCAGGGCCGGCGGCCCCGCAGCACGGTGCCGTCCTGCTCCAGCCGCGGCGGGTGCCCGACCAGGGTGCCGTACTCGAACCGGCAGCCGCGCAGCTGGAGCAGGCTGACCAGCTGGTCGCGCACATGCTCCACCACGACGTAGGGGGACACCGCGTCCTGGGCCAGTCGCGCCGTCTCGTGGATGCGGGTGAGGTGGTCGGCGTCGGTGACGGCCACGACCGCGAGCCGCCTGGTGCGCGCCGCGAGCCGGGAGACGGCCAGGGCGACGACGAGCAGCAGCGCCGCCGTCGCCATGTCGCCCGGGCCGCTGATGGCGAAGCGCTCGTAGGGCCGGGTGAAGAAGAAGTCGAACCAGACGGCCGCGGACAGCGCGGCGAGCGCCCCGGCGCGGCGGCTGCCGAGGACGGCCACCGCCACGACCGCGACCACCAGCACCAGGGCCACGTGCGTGTTCGACACCTGGGCGCGGAAGGGCACCAGCGCCAGGCATGCCAGCGGCGGCAGGAGCAGCGCGGCGGGCAGGGCGAGCCCGGCCGGGTGGGGGACGGGGAAGGAAGAGCGAGTCATGACCATCGCCTCCGTATGAGGGGCCCGCCGCGGCCCCGGGGTCACCGCAGCGGCGCGGCGGCGTGCAGGGGCAGCCGCCAGGCGTTGCGGCGGTGCACGTCCTCGAGGACCTCGTGGAGCGGGGAGCGGGGCACGGCGAGCACCGGGCAGCCCGCGTGGACGAGGCAGTGCCGGGCCACCGACGGGGTCAGCAGCCGGCGCAGCCGGCCGCGCCGTCCGGCCCCGACCACCAGTACGTCGTCCGGGCGGTCCGCGACATGGGTCAGCGCCCATCCCGCGGGGCCGCGGACGACCAGGGCGCGGACCGCGAGGTCCGCCGGGAGGCCGCCGAAGGCGGACTCCAACGAGTCGACCAGCTGCCGCCGGGCCCGGTCCTGCCATTCGCGCAGCAGCGGCGGGCAGGGGGAGCGCCGGTAGGCGAACTCCCCGCCCGGCGGTTCCCAGGCGAGGACGGTGACCAGTACGGCGCCCGTACGGCGTGCCTCGGCGGCGGCGTGGTGCAGCGCCGTGAGGCTGCCCAGCGAGCCGCTGACCCCCACGACCACGCGGTGGTTTCCGGCGTCTTCCATGCCTTCCATGGAAGACCCGGGCGCGCCGCGCGCGGGCCGTGTTGTCGCGGTCTTGTCGCCGGACGGCGCACTCCTGACGCCGTCCTGACCCGCCGGGTCTCAGGCCGGATAGGCGTGCGTCTGGGCCGCCTTGACG
Source organism: Streptomyces sp. NPDC026673 (assembly GCF_040638135.1). Taxonomy (NCBI): domain Bacteria; kingdom Bacillati; phylum Actinomycetota; class Actinomycetes; order Kitasatosporales; family Streptomycetaceae; genus Streptomyces; species Streptomyces sp. NPDC026673. The sequence continues at coordinate 91,383 of NZ_JBEZXR010000008.1, forward strand.
GTGGCCCAGACCTCGGCGCCGGGGTGCAGCCCGAGTTCGGCGGTGGCCACGGCGGTCAGATCGGCGGCGAGCGGGAGTTCGCCGGTGACGTCCACGCGGATCTGGTCGCCGTGCGATTCCAGGCCGGCCACCCGGCCCTGCCAAAGGTTTCGGGCGCTCGATCCGGTGGGGCGGTCCCGGTGGAGGGTAACGGCCCCAGGCGGGAAGGCCACGAAGGCGGGGCCGGACAGCTTCTCGGTGGTGGTGATGGCCGGTCCGCCGTCGATCCGTACGGTGTGCCCCTCGGCCCGGCCCCGGTAGAGGTTGAGGCCGACGAGGTGCGCGATGTAGTCGGTGCGCGGACGGCGGGCGATCTCGGCGGGGGTGCCCTCCTGCACGGAGCCGCCGTGCTCGATGACCACCAGCCGGTCCGCCAGCACCATGGCGTCCAGCGGGTCGTGCGTGACCAGGACGGCCACCGCCTCGAAGTCCGCCAGGTGGCGGCGGAGCCGGGAGCGCACCTCCAGGCGGGTGCGGGCGTCCAGCGCGGCCAGCGGCTCGTCCAGGAGGAGCAGCCGGGGCCGGGTGGCCAGCGCCCGGGCGAGGGCGACGCGCTGCGCCTGGCCGCCGGAGAGCCGGCGGGGCCGGGCGGCGGCGTGCTCGGCCAGGCCCATCCGCTCCAGCCAGGCCGCGGCCTCGGCGCGGGCCCGCGCCTTGGGAACGCCCTGGCAGCGCGGGCCGAAGGCGACGTTGTCCAGCGCGGACAGGTGTGGGAAGAGCAGGTAGTCCTGGAAGACCACGCCGACGGGGCGGGTCTCGGGCGGTGTGCCGTCCAGGGCGGCGCCGTCCAGCCGCAGGTGGCCGGCGGTGAGCGGGGTCAGCCCGGCCAGGGCCCGCAGCGCGGTCGTCTTGCCCGCACCGTTGGGTCCGAGCAGGGCGAGCACCTCGCCGGGCGCGGCGGTGAGCGTCACATCGAGGCGGAAGCCGCCGCGGTCGACGACCAGCCGGGCGTCCAGGCCGTCGGTTTCCGGGCCACCGGTGGCCGGGGCCGCTTTGTCCGGGGAGGTCATGGCGTGGTCATCCAGCGGTCGCGCAGTCCGGCCAGGACCGCGATCGAGACGGCGAGCAGCACCAGGCTCAGCGCGATGGCGGCGGCCGGGTCGCTCTGCAGGGCGAGGTAGACGGCGAGCGGCATCGTCTGGGTACGGCCGGGGAAGTTGCCCGCGAAGGTGATGGTGGCGCCGAACTCGCCGAGCGCCCGCGCCCAGGCCAGGACGGCCCCGGCGGCGATGCCCGGGGCGATCAGCGGCAGCGTCACCCGGCGGAAGGCGGTGAAGCGGGAGGCGCCGAGGGTGGTGGCGGCCTCCTCGTACCGGGGATCGGCGGCCCGCAGGGTGCCCTCGACGCTGATGACCAGGAACGGCATCGCGACGAAGGCCTCGGCGACGACGACCCCCGCGGTGGTGAAGGGCAGCGTCACCCCGAACCACTGGTCCAGCCATCGCCCGGCGATGCCGTTGCGGCCGAGCGCCAGCAGCAGCGCGACACCGCCCACGACGGGCGGCAGCACCAGCGGCAGCGTCACCAGGGCGCGGACCAGCCCTCGCCCGGGGAACTCGGTACGGGCCAGCAGCCAGGCCAGGGGCACGCCCAGCACCAGCGTCACGGCGGTGGCGAGGGTGGCGCAGATCAGGGAGAGCCGCAGTGCCTGCCACACCCCGGGGCTGGTGAGCTGCGCGGGCAGTTCGCTCCACGGGGTGCGGATCAGCAGCCCGGCGAGCGGCAGCACCAGGAAGGCGAGGCCGAGCAGGGCGGGCAGCAGCAGCGGCAGGGGCACCGGGGAACGGTGCCCCTGCCGGCGGCCGGTGCGGCGCGGCCGGGACTCGACGAGTTCGGGCGCGCCGCCACTGGGTTCCGTCACGGGTTGAGGAAGCCCGCCTCGCCCAGCACCTTCCCGCCCTGGTCGGACCGGACCAGGGCGATGAAGGCCTTGGCGGCCTCGGCGTTGGGCGCGTCCTTGAGCAGGACGATCGGGTAGTCGTTGACGGCCCCGGCGGACTCGGGGAACTCCACGCCCTCCACCTTGCCGCCGGCGGCCTTCACATCGGTCTTGTAGACCACGGAGGCGTCGACCTCCTTCAGTTCCACCTTCGTCAGGGCGCTCTTGACGTCCTGCTCGTAGGAGACCGGGGTGAGCTTCAGACCGGCGGAGTCCAGCGCCTTCTGCGCCGCGGCGCCGCACGGCACCTCCTTGGCGCACAGGGCGACCTTGAGCCCGGACTTGGTGAGGTCCTTGAGGGTGGCGACGTCCTTCGGGTTGCCGGGGACGACCGCGATCTCCAGCTGGTTGCGCACGAAGGTCGCGGGCTCGCCGGCCGCGTCCTTCGCGTCGGTGACGATCTGCATCGTCTTGGGGGAGGCGGCGGCGAAGACGTCGGCGGGGGCACCGGAGGTGATGCTGGCGGCGAGCGCGTCGCTGCCGCCGAAGTTGAAGGTGACCTTGGTGCCCGGGTGGGCCGCCTCGAACTGCTTGCCCAGTTCGGTGAAGCTCTCCTTGAGGGAGGCGGCGGCGAAGACGGTGACCGTGCCCTTCAGGCCGCCCGCGGAGGACGCGCCCGCCGAGGACGAGGCGGAGGCGCCGGCGGAGTCGCCGGAGGACGAACAGGCGCTCAGGGCCAGCAGCACCGCGGTGCCTCCGACGGCCAGCTGAAGGGTCCGGCGGTGCGTGGGACGGGTCGTCACTGGGCTGCTCCTCCGAGTCTCTGTGGTCTCTCGACGACCACGTTGGTCGACTTGACGACGGCGACCGCCGGGACGCCGGGCTCGAGCTTCAGCTCCTCGGCCGACTCCCGGCTGATCATGGACACCACGCGGAACGGGCCGGCCTGGATCTCCACCTGCGCGGAGACGTCGCCGAGGATCACCTCGGTGACGATGCCCGAGAAGCGGTTGCGGGCCGAGGAGCCGGTGCGCTCGCGTTCCGTTCGGTTGAACTCGCGGGCGAACGCGGCCAGTTCGGGACCCTCGATGATCCGTCGCCCCTGCTCGTCGCGCTCCGCCCGCAGCCGCCCGCCGTCGACCCAGCGCCTGAGGGTGTCGGCGCTCACGCCCATCAATGCGGCTGCCTCGCCGATCCGGTAGGTGTGCATGCATCGATCATAGTGACGCAGATGCGAGTCGGAAGGCTCTTTCCAGATCTCATCAGCGGGATCTTTCGGCATGCAGGGTCGCATGTGCGTTTTCGTGGCCGCCGTGGGTGGGTACGGTCATGCGGGAGGTGGAAGCCCGTGACCGTGTCCGTTCCCGCGCCGCCGCCGAAGCTCGCCGGCTTCACGTTGAGCGGTGATCTCGCCCGTCCCGTGCCGCTGACGGTGCCCGACCTGTGGGGCTGGCCCCAGCACCGGGTCCGGGTGAGCTTCGAGTGCCAGACCAGCGGCGTGCAGCACCACCGTTTCGAGGGCCCGCTGCTGCACGAGGTGCTCTGCTCGGCCGGTCCGGCCTTCGACCCGGGCCGCCGCAAGGACCGGTTGCGCTTCCTCATCGCCGTCACCGGGGCGGACGGCCATCACGCGCTGCTGACCTGGGCCGAGATCGACCCGGACTTCGGACGGGCTCGCGTGCTGCTGGCCACCCGGATCGACGGGGCCCCGCTGGACGCGCACGGACCGCAGCTGGTGCTGCCCCAGGACCGCTGCGGCGCCCGGCACATCAGCGGGATCACCGCCATCAGGGTGGACGGCGGCTACGGCGGCGGCCCGGCCGCCACCCCGGCTCCGGCCCCGGCGGACGGACGCGGTGGGGGCGTCTGAGCAGGCACTACGATCGGCGGAATGCGACCTTCCCCCGCCGGCCTGGTCCGTGAGTTCCACACGGCCTTCGGCCTCGACGTACGCCCGCACCCGACCGAGATCACGCCGGAGCACGCCGCGCACCGGCAGGATCTGCTCGCCGAGGAGGTGGCCGAGGTCGCCGAGGCCTCCGAGGCCGGCCCCCTCGACCACCTCGCGCACGAACTGGCGGACGTCGTCTACGTCGCGTACGGCACCGCGCTGGTGCACGGCATCGACCTCGACGAGGTGATCGCCGAGATCCACCGCGCCAACATGAGCAAGCTCGGCCCCGAAGGCCGCCCGACCCTGCGGGCCGACGGCAAGGTCCTCAAGGGCGAGCACTACCGCGCCCCGGACGTCGCGTCGGTGCTCCGCGCCCAGGGGTGGACGCCCGCCGGGGAGTAAGAGGCCGCGCGGGCTCTCACACGGCGCCGCCGCGTGTGCGACCGTGAGCCATGCTGCTTCGCCAACTGGAGTACCTGGTCGCCCTCGCCAGGGAACGGCACTTCGCCCGCGCCGCGGACGCCTGCTTCGTGTCGCAGCCCTCGCTGTCGGCCGGCATCCGCAAGCTGGAGCAGGAGCTGGACGTGCCGATCGTGCGGCGCGGCCGGCGCTTCGAGGGGCTGACCCCGGAGGGCGAGCGGGTGCTGCTGTGGGCGCACCGCATCCTGGCGGAACGGGACGCGCTGCGGCAGGAACTCTCCGAGATGCGCGGCGGGCTGACCGGCACGCTGCGGCTCGGCGCGATACCCACCGCGCTGACCGCCGCCTCCCTCCTGACGACGCCGTTCTGCGAGCGTCACCCGGGGGTGCGGGTCAGCCTGGAGTCGCTGTCCTCGCGGGAGATCAGCGACCGGCTCGCGGAGTTCGAACTCGACGTCGCGATGACGTACCTGGACGACGACGCCCTGCGGCACGTGCGCCGCTTCCCGCTCTACGAGGAGCGCTACCTGCTGCTCACCCCCGGGGACGGGCCGCTCGCGGCGCGCCCGTTGGCCCGCTGGGCGCAGGTGGCCGCGCTGCCGCTGTGCCTGCTGTCGCCCCGGATGCGGAACCGCCGGATCATGGACGACTGCTTCGCCGCGGACGGGGTCACCGCGTCCCCGGCCGTCGAGACCGACTCGGTCGCGGGGCTGTACGCGCATCTGGCCGGTTCCGGCGGGCGCTGGTCGAGCGTCATCTCCCATGCCTGGCTGCACATGTTCGGGGTGCCGGTGGGGATGCGCGTGGTGCCGCTGGAGGGGCCGGCGCACGGTCCGCGGGTGGGGCTGGTGATCGCCGACCGGCGGCCCGAACCCGTGCTGGCGAGGGCGTTGCTGGGGGTCGCCCGCCAGGCCCGGGTGCGCGACGCGCTGGACGCGCTGGTGGAGACGCATCTGGGCCGGTGAGCGCACCGGGAACGGCGTGGCGAACGAGCCGGCGAAGGGGCCGGCGAAAGACCCGGCGAAGGGCCCGGGGGTGCGGTGATAGGAGCGGGCTATCCCGCCATAGCGACGTTCGCTTTGACCCCCCTGCGGCCGGGCCGCGACCGTGAAGTGACCTTCCGTACCGTCCACTTCACGGATGAGGAGCCGCAGTCATGGCAAAGGTGCTATGCGTCCTGTACGACGACCCGGCCGAGGGCTACCCGACCACGTACGCCCGTGACGACCTGCCGCGCATCGACCGCTACCCCGGCGGTCAGACCACCCCCACGCCGCAGGCGACCGACTTCACCCCCGGCGCGCTCCTGGGCAGCGTCTCGGGCGAACTCGGCCTGCGCCGCTTCCTGGAGGAGCGCGGCCACACCCTCGTCGTCACCTCCGACAAGGACGGTGCCGGTTCGGTCTTCGACCGCGAGTTGGCCGACGCCGACGTGGTCATCTCCCAGCCCTTCTGGCCGGCCTACCTGACGCCCGAGCGCATCGCCGCGGCAAGGAACCTGAAGCTGGCCGTCACGGCGGGCATCGGCTCGGACCACGTCGACCTGGACGCGGCCGTCGCGCGCGGCATCACCGTCGCCGAGGTGACCTACTGCAACAGCATCAGCGTCGCCGAGCACGTGGTGATGATGACGCTGTCGCTGGTGCGCAACTACCTGCCCGCCCACCGGGTCGTCCTGGACGGCGGCTGGAACATCGCGGACTGCGTGGCCCGGTCGTACGACCTGGAGGGCATGCACGTCGGCACGGTCGCCGCGGGCCGGATCGGGCTGGCGGTGCTGCGCCGGCTGGCGCCCTTCGACGTGAAGCTGCACTACACCGACCGGCACCGGCTGCCGGAGGCCGTGGAGCGGGAGCTCGGGCTGACCTGGCACGAGAGCGCCGCCGACATGGTGCCGCACTGCGACGTCGTGACCGTCAACGCCCCGCTCCACCCGGAGACCGAGGGCCTCTTCGACGACAAGCTCATCGACACCATGAAGCGGGGCGCCTACCTCATCAACACCGCGCGGGCGCTGATCGTCGACCAGGACGCCATCGGCCGGGCGCTGCGGGACGGGCGGCTGGCGGGCTACGCGGGCGACGTCTGGTACCCGCAGCCGGCGCCCGCCGACCACCCCTGGCGCACCATGCCGCACCACGGGATGACCCCGCACATCTCCGGTTCCTCGCTGTCCGCCCAGGCCCGGTACGCGGCGGGCACCCGGGAGATCCTGGAGTGCTGGCTGGACGGCCGGCCGATCCGGGACGAGTACCTGATCGTCGCCGGCGGGGCGCTGGCGGGCACGGGGGCGCACTCGTACTCCATCGGCGGCTGAACGGGCCCCGGGCCCCGACCCGCAGGGCGCGCGGGTCGGGGCCCGGCCGGCGCCGGGGCCGGGGCCGTGCCGGCTCCGGCGCGGACCTCGCCCCCACCCCACCCCACCCCTCCCCTCCCGCGTCGGGCCGGCGGGAGGGAGAATCGACCTCATGACGGAGCGCAAGCCACCTGGCGTCCCCTTCGAGTCCTGGGTCGACAAGCAGATCCGGGAGGCGACGGAGCGCGGCGCCTTCGACGACCTGCCCGGCGCCGGGAAGCCGCTGCCCTCGTTGGACCGGCCCTACGACGAGCTGTGGTGGATCCGGGAGAAGATGGCCCGCGAGGGGCTGTCGCACCTCCCGGCCAGCCTCAGGCTGCGCAAGGAGGTGGAGGACGCGATGGAGGCCGCCTCCCGCGCCCCCTCCGAACGCGAGGTGCGCCGCATCGTCGAGGAGGTCAACGACAAGATCCGCACGGGGATCCGTACCCCGATGGACGGCCCGCCGCTCAATCTCGTCCCGTACGACGTGGAGGACGTCCTCGCGCGGTGGCGCGCCGAGCGGGGCTGACCGGCGGGTCGCGGTTGCGGGGCCCGGCCGGCTGAAAAATAGTCGGACTGTGACAGGGCGGCCACGGGTCAGGATTCCGGAAGGGCTCCGTGCGCGGTTCGCGGGCCTGCCGGGCCGGGCGCGCGCCCTGCGGACCGACGCGGAGCGACGGTTCCCGATCATCACCCGGCTCGGTTCCCGGCTGCTGACCGTCAACGTGCTGGACGCCGGCACCCGATTGGCCGCGCAGGTCTTCCTGACCGCGGTGCCGCTGCTCTTCGTCATCGCCTCCCTCGCGCCGGAGCACCTGCGCAGGGAACTGCTGGACTCGCTGGTGCGGGTGCTGGGGCTCTCCGGCCCCTCCCGGGAGCAACTGCGCTCGGTCTACGTGTCCGACCCGGGAAACCTGCGGCAGACGGTGGGCGTGGTGGGCACCCTGATGGCGCTGCTGTCCGCCACCGCGTGCAGCCGGGCGATGCAGCGGGTGTGCGAACGCGCCTGGCGCATGCCGAAGTCGGCGGCGAGGATCGCGGTGTGGCGCTGGTTCGCCTGGGTGTGCGCCGCGCTGTTCTACGTGGCGATCCAGGGGCCGCTGCGCGAGGGTTTCGGTGCCGGTCTCTGGCTCGGCGTTCCGCTGTCCCTGGTGAGCGCGGTGGGCATCTGGTGGTGGACCCAGCATCTGCTGCTGGGCGGCCGGATCGGCTGGTGGCCGCTGCTGCCGGGCGCGCTGCTCACGGCGGTCGTCCTGGAGGCCGCGGTGTTCGCGGCGCCGCTGTACGTGCCGACCGCCCTGAACCGCAGCCTGCGGGCGTACGGCTCGCTGGGCTCGGTGTTCACGCTGCTGTCCGGGCTGATCGCGCTGTGCGTCGTGGCGACCGTGTGCATCACCGTGGGCGCGGTGATGCACGGCGACCACCCCGGGGACGGCCGGGCCGTCCCCGCCCCGCCCGGTGGGAAGGGCGGGGCGGGGGAGGTGGGACGGGGGTCAGGCGGCCGGTGAGCGCTCCGGCTTGTAGTGGGCGAGCGCCCAGATGATGAAGATGTCCAGCGCGATCAGGATGATCGACCAGAACGGCAGGTAGGGCAGGTACAGGAAGTTCACGATGATGCCCAGGCCCGCCAGGACGACACCCATGACGCGCGACCAGAGCGCGGCGCCGCTGAGCAGTCCGGTGCCCGTGACCACCAGGAGCACCCCGAGGACCAGGTGGATCCATCCCCACCCGGTCAGGCTGAACTTGTAGACGTAGTCGCCGACGCGTGCGTACACGTTGTCCGCGGCGATCCCGGAGATGCCCTGGAAGATCGCCAGAACGCCGTCGACGAGCAACAGGACGCCGGCGAAGGTGACGCCGCCGTAGACCCAACCGTTCCGGTGGTTCCCGGTCTTGGGTGTCGTGCCGGTGGCTGCCATGGCTGCCTCCTCGGGTGATGGTGCTTCAGTGCCGCAGCGCCCGCTCCACCTGGGCCTTGACCGTGCCCGTCAGATCGCGGTTGCTGCGTACCGTGGCCTCGCCGGACTTCTGCGGGGCCACGTCGGCGACGTTGACCACGGCGGCGTCGAGGAGGTTCCCGCTGGCGTCGCGGAAGGTCACCTCGACGGTGTACGTGGCCTGCTTGTCGCCGCTGTTGGTGGCCGTGACCTGGGTCGTGGCCTTGCCGCCCTCGATGGACACGGCGCCGAGCGCGACGTCGTCCTTCGCGTTGACGCCGTTCTTGATCTTCGCCAGCTGGGACTGCGCGGCGGCGGTCGCCGAGGCGACGGCTTCCGCGCCCTCGGACACCAGCGAGGACGCGGCGGACGCGGCTTTCGACGCCTTCTCGGCGGGGGTGCTGTCGCTGTCCGAGCAGGCGCTCGCGGTGAGCGCGACGGCGGACAGTGCGACCGCCGCGCACACCGCGCGGCCCCGGTACGGCCTCGTCATTCCCTACCTCCACAGACTCATGCGCCTCAAATGGCACATAACTCACCATACGTATTAAATTGCCGTGTCGCGTGGTGAAGGAGAGGCGGCGGTGGCATGGCAGACGCAACGCCCGAAGGGCGCGACGATCTTGCCGAGCTGCGCGCCCGGCTGTCGGCACTGGAGGCGCGGGAGACCTCTCCCGCGGGCGCCGGACCGCAGGCCGCGCCGCCCCGCCGCCGGCAGCCCGTGCGGGCCTTCTTCTCGGCCCTGTTCATCGTCGTGGCCTGCGTCTTCGTCCCGCTGAGCGCGCTGGCCGTCTGGGTCGACTCCGAGGTCGGCGACACCGACCGCTACGTCGCCACCGTGGCGCCCCTGGCGAGCGACCCCGCCGTGCAGAACGCCGCGGCCAATCGCATCACCTCCGTGGTGATGCAGCAGATCGACCTCAAGCGCCTCCTCGACGACGTCGCCCCCCAGGACCGTCCCCGCCTCGACGAACTGCTGAACCGCCTCTCCGGCCCGCTGACCAGCGGCATCCAGAGCCTGGTGCACTCCACGGCGGAGAAGGTCGTCCGGAGCGACGTCTTCGAGACGGTGTGGACCGACGCCAACCGCCGGATCCACGACTCGCTGGACAAGGCGCTGACCGGCCAGGGGGGCGGCGCGGTCAAGCTCACCAACGACACCGTGGCCGTCGACCTCGCCCCCGTCATCGACCGGGTCAAGCAGCGGCTGGTCGACGCGGGCCTCACCATCGCCGCGAAGATCCCCGAGATCCACACCGACTTCACCGTCGTGCGCTCGGACAAGGTCGGCAAGATCAGGACCGCCTTCCGGCTGCTGCAGCTCGCCGGTTTCTGGCTGCCGATCGTCACCGTCGTCCTCGCGGCCGCGGGGGTGCTGCTCGCGATCCGCCGCCGGCGGGCCCTGGTCGCCGCCGCGCTGGGCTTCGCCGCCGCCGCGCTGGTGCTGGGCGCGGCACTGACGGTCTTCCGGGCGATCTACCTCGACGCGCTGCCCGCGAGCGTCGACCAGCAGGCCGCCGGGACGGTCTACGACACCCTGATCCGCTTCCTGCGCGCCACCGTCCGCGCCGTCTTCGTCCTCGGTGTCGTCGTCGCGCTGGGCGCCTGGCTGAGCGGGCCCGGCCGCCACGCCCGCCGGGCCCGCGGGGTGTGGGAGTCGGTGCTGGGCGGCGCGGGCGACGCGGCGCACCGGGTCGGACTGCGGACCGGGCCCGTCGGCCCGTGGCTCGTCCGACACAAGCTCCTGGTCGGCTGGATCGTCGTCGCGGCCGCGGCCCTCGCGCTCGCCTTCTGGTCCTATCCGACCGCCTGGGTCGTCCTCGGGCTGGCGCTCGCCGTCGTCTTCGTCCTGGCCGTCGTGGAGTTCCTGGCCCGGCCCGACTGACGCTCACCCGATCGCCCGCCCCGCGCTGCGCCGGGCAGGCCCTCGCCGGAGGCTGACGGGAGAGCCCGCCGGCGGAGGAGACCAGCCATGAGCCACACCCATCCGGCGGGCGGGCGATGACCTTCGGGCTGGCGCGCCGCCAGGTGCGGCCGCGGGTGCCGCTGCGACACGGCGAGGGGGACCGCTCCCTGCTCACCAGCGTGCAGGGGCTCGCCGCACTGTCGCTGGACGCCCTCAGTTCGGTGGCGTACGGCCCCGAGGCCATCGTGGTCGTGCTGATCGCCGCAGGGACCGCGGCGCTGACCGCGACCCTGCCGATCATGCTGGTCATCGCGGGGCTGCTGGTCGTCCTGGTGATCTCCTACGGCCAGGTCATCGCCGTTCACCCGGACGGCGGCGGCTCCTACGCCGTGGCCAAGAAGGACCTCGGGCGGCGGGTGAGCCTGCTGGCGGCGGCCAGTCTGGTCGTCGACTACATCCTCACCGTCGCCGTGAGCCTGGCCGCCGGCGCCGCCAGCCTCGCCTCCGCGTTCCCCTCCCTCACCCCGTACCTGCTGGAGATCTGCCTCGGCGGACTGGCCCTGCTGACGGTGGTGAACCTGCGGGGCGTCGCCGACAGCGCGCGGGTGCTGATGCTGCCCGCGGCGCTGTTCGTGCTGTGCGTCGGCGGGATCGTCGTCGCCGGCCTGCTGCGCGACCACCCCGTGGCCGTCGTCGGCACCCCGCAGCCCGTCCACGCCACGGAGGCGCTGAGCGTGCTGCTGGTCCTGAAGGCCTTCTCCTCCGGCTGTTCCGCCCTGACCGGGGTGGAGGCCATCGCCAACGCGGTGCCCTCCTTCCGGCCGCCCAAGGTGCGCCGCGCCCAGCGCACGGAACTGATGCTCGGCGCGCTGCTGGGGCTGATGCTGATCGGGCTGGCCTTCCTCATCCGCCGGGACGAGGTCGCCCCGCGCGGCGGCGTGACCCTGCTGGCCCAGCTGACCGCGGGCTCGTTCGGCACCGGGTGGCCGTACTACGTCAGCAACCTGCTGGTCACCCTCGTCCTCGGGCTGGCGGCGAACACCAGCTTCGGCGGCCTGCCGGTCCTGATGAGCCTGCTCGCCCGCGACAACCGCCTGCCGCACGTGTTCGGGCTGCGCGCCGAGCGGCCCGTCTACCGCTACGGCGTGGTCGCCCTGGCCGTGGTGGCGGCGCTGCTGATCATCGCCGTCGACGCGCAGACGCAGCGGCTCATCCCGCTCTACGCCATCGGGGTGTTCACCGGCTTCACCATCAGCCAGACCGGGCTCGTCCGGCACTGGGCCGGCCTGCGCCCGCGCCGGTGGCAGGCGCGTGCGGCGCTCAACGGCCTGGGCGCGCTGCTGACCGCGCTGGCCGGGGTGATCCTGGTGACCACCAAGTTCACCGAGGGCGCGTGGATGGTCGTCATCGTGGTGCCGCTGCTGATGCTGCTCTTCGCCCGCATCGAGCACTACTACGACGAGGTCGGCAGGGAACTCGGCCTGGGCACCGTCCCCGACCGGCCGCGGCGCACCGACAGCCTGGTCATCGTCCCGCTCGGCGGGGTCAGCCGCCTCGCCCGGCACGCGCTCACCGCCGCCATCGCCCTCGGCGACGAGGTCGTCGCGGTCACCGTGGAGCCGGACCCGGACAAGGCGCGGGAGCTGCTCGACACCTGGGCCCGCTGGCAGCCCGGCGTCCGCCTGGACGTCATCGAGAGCCCGCACCGCTCACTGGTGCTGCCGATCCTCTCCTACGTCCGCCGCATGTCGCGGGACGGCCGGCAGATCGCCGTCCTCATCCCCGAGGTCCAGCCGCGCCACGCCCGCTACCGCATCCTGCAGAACCAGCGCGGTGTCCTCCTCGCCACGATTCTGCGCTCCAGGACCGACGCCGTCGTGTGCCTGCTGCCGTACCGGCTGGACGTCTGAGGGGCGTGTGCGGCGCGGTGCGGTCAGCCGGCGCGGGTGACGGCGAGGGGGAGGGTGGCGTGGCCCGAGCCGCGCGACTCGAAGGAGGCGTCCTGGGGGAGGCCGGTGACGACGCCGTAGACCCCGATGGTGGTGCGTCCGGCCGGACCGGTGGCCAGGGCCCGGAGGCGGTACCGCTCGGTGCGCACGCCGCCGCGGGGCAGCGGGGTGCCGCCGGTGGTCACGTAGAGGACGCCCGCGTCGGTGGCGACGTGCAGCGGGTGGTCGCGCCAGGCGCCGGTCGCGGGGTCCCGGCGCTGCAGGACCAGCGCGGGGTCGCGCGGGGCCTCGTCGACCCAGTACGGCTCCATCGTCAGGCCCGTGGCGAACCGCGGGAAGTCGCGGGCGGTGTCGTTGCGCAGGGTCACGGTGAACTCGCGGGCCGCGCCGCCGCGGACGGGGCGCAGCACTCCCCCGGCGGTCGCCACGGAGACGGTGACCTCCGGCAGGACCGGGCGGGCGATGCGGGGCGCGCTGGTCCGGGGCGCGGCGGTGGTGCGCCGCGGGGTGGCGGACGGGGGCCGCGACGCGGACGCGGAAACGGATGGGGACGGGGCGGCGGAGGAGGAGCCGGAGGGCGCCGCCGTGGCGGACGGCGCCGCCGTGGAGGGGCTCGCCGTCGGAGCGCCGCCGGCCGTGGCCGCGCGTGGGCCGCAGCCCGTCGCGAGTCCCGCCGCGAGCGCGGTCGCGGCCACCGTCGTCACCAGTGCCGTGCCCGTCCGTCCCGTTCCGCGCCCCATGGTCCCCACCCCGTTCTCGGCTGTCGTTGCGCCGCACCGTAACCGGGCCGGTGAGCCCCGCCACCCGCAGGGGCCTCTTTGTGATCAAGCCGTTGCGCTTACCATCGCCGCCGTGAGAACCGATGCGCACAAGGGCGGCCGGGTCCTGGTCGCCGACGACGACGCTGCCATACGCCGGTCCCTGGAGCGGGGACTGCGGCTGGACGGCTTCTCGGTGAGCCTGGCCGACGGCGGGAGGGCCGCGCTCGCCGCCGTACGGGACGGGGCACCGGACGTGGTGGTCCTGGACATCTCCATGCCCGACCTCAGCGGGATCGAGGTGTGCCGCGCGCTGCGCGCGCAGGACAACGACGTCCCCGTGCTGATGCTCTCCGCCCTGGACGAGCCGGCCGACCGGGTCGCCGGGCTCCAGGCGGGCGGGGACGACTACCTGGTCAAGCCGTTCGCGCTGCAGGAACTGGTGCTGCGGCTGCGGGCGCTGCTGCGCCGCCGTCCCCCCGCCGCGAGCGGCCGGGTGCGTGCCGGGGGCCTGCTGATCGACCCGGCGACGCGGGACGCCCGGCTGGACGGGGAGCCGCTGGCCCTGACCCGGCGGGAGTTCGAGCTGCTGGAGGTCTTCGCGCGCAACGCCGGGCTGGTGCTCACCCGCGACCAGCTGCTGGACCGGGTCTGGGGTTACGACTTCGACGTGCGCACCGACGCCGTGGACACCTTCGTCAGCTACCTGCGGCGCAAGATGGAGGCCGGCGGCCGGGCGCGGATCCTGCACACGGTGCGCGGCGTCGGCTTCGTCCTGCGGGACGACCGCGCCGGCGGGGACGACCGCGCCGGCGGGGACGACCGCGCCGGCCGGGACGATCGGGGGAGTCGTTCGTGAGGCTCTCCACGCGGGTCGCGCTCGCCGTGGGCGTGGTCGTCCCGCTGCTCGTGCTCGCCTCCGGGGCCTTGCTCGTCCGGCTGGTCGCCGCCGACCTGCACGCGCAGCAGGACACCCATCTGCGGGAGCGCGCCACGGCCGTCGCCGCGGATGCCAAGGCCCTGCTGCGGGCCACCGCCGCGGACCGCCCGGCGGCCGAACAGGCGCGGACGCGCAGGCTTTTCAGCTCCGCGCTCGACGTGGGGATCCGGCTGACCGGCCCCGAGGGCACCGTGTCGGGCGGCCCTCAGCCGGACCCGTCCGCGACGCTGCCCGCCCGCGCGCCCTCCCCGGTCACGATCCGGGCCGGCGGCACCCGCTGGCGCGTGCTGTCGGTGCCGGTGAACGGCGGCCGCAAGGGCGTCCGCGGCACCCTGTGGCTGTTCTCGCCCGACGCCGCCACCGAGACCCAACTGCGCCAGGTGCGCCGCCGCGTGGTCACGGTGGCGCTGCTGGCCGCGCCCCCGTCCGGGCTGCTGGCCTGGGCGGCGGCGGGCCGTGCCGTCCGCCCGCTGCGCCGCCTCCAGCAGCGCGCGAGCGGGCTCGACCCGCGCGTCAGCGCCGTACGCCTGGACCACACCCCGGCCCGGATCACCGAGGTCGACGACCTGGCGCGCACCCTGCAGACCGTGCTCGCCCGCTACGACGAGCAGGCCGCCAGGACCGGAGAGGCCCTCGCGACCGCCCGCTCGTTCGCCGCGGTCGCCTCCCACGAACTGCGCAACCCGCTGATGAGCATGGGCACCAACCTCGACATCCTCGCCGGTCACCCGGACCTGCCGGACGCCGAACGTCGCGAGGTCGTCGACGACCTGCGCGATGAACACGCCCGAGTCCTCGGCCTGCTGGTCATGCTGCGCGCCCTCGCCCAGGGCGACCTCGTGGAGGAGGACGCCTTCGGCCCGGTCGACGCGGCCGAGCTCGTCGACGCCTCCGCGGCCGATCTGACGCGCCGCCACCCCGGGGCACGGGTGACGGTGACCACCGCGCCCGGACTGCTCGTCCACGGCTGGGAGCAGGGGCTGCGCTCGATGACCGACAACCTGCTGACCAACGCCGCCGTCCACGGCCGCGCCCCGGGAGGGGCGCCCGACATCGAGGTGACCCTGCGGCGCGGGCGGGACGAACGGGCCCCGGCCGTCGTCCTCACCGTCGACGACCACGGCCCCGGCATCCCGCCCGAGGCACGGGCGGCTGTCTTCGCCCGCTTCCACCGGCGTGCCGACAGCCCCGGTTCCGGGCTCGGACTGACCCTGGTGGCGCAGCAGATCGCGCTGCACCGGGGGGCGATCACCGTCCTGGACCGGCCGGACGGCGCGCCGGGCACGCGGTTCGAGATACGCCTCCCGCTCGGCGGCGTCCGCGACACCGAGCCGGCGACCCTGCCGCTGCTCCGCCGCGACTGGCTCTCCGAACGCGGCGGTGGGCCACAAGGTTTCCACAAAGACGCTCCCTAACGTCCGTCGCGAAGGCGCTCGGCGCTTCCGACCCGAAGGAGCACGTCATGCGACGCCGCACCACCGTCGTGGCCCTGGCCACCGTCGTCACCCTGCTGGGCCTCGCCGGCCCGGCCACCGCCGACAGCGGCGGCACCCCGGCCCCGGCCGCCACCCCCACCGGGGACGGGGCCAAGGCCCTGTGCAAGCGCGCCGGGAAGATCGACGCGCGCATCGACCGGGCCCTGAAGCGGCTGAACGGGCCGGTCACGCGGCGCGGTTCGATCGAGCGGCTGGAGAAGCGGGTCGCCAACGCCCGGGCCGCCGGGCACGACGAGATCGAGACCTACCTCGACGACCGGCTGACCTTCCGCAAGTCCCTGGTGCCGACGCTGGAGAAGCGCCGCACCGACCTCGCGCGGGTGCGCAGCTGGTGCGCCTCCCACGACAACGGCGCCGCCTCGTGATCCGCCGTCTCGCGGCACTGGCCGTGGCCGCGGCGGCCTGCGCGGGAGCGCTGACCGCTTGCGGCCCGTCCGGCGGTTCCGCCTCGGCCCCGACCGCGCCCGCCACCGCGCCCGCGGGTGACGCCCCGGCCCCTGCGGCGCCCTCGGGGTTCGCCCGCATCGTCGACGACGCGGAGAGCGCCGCCGCCGCGGCGGACTCCGACGCGGCCCGCGGGGACGACTGACGCTGCCGACGCCACCGCCCCGGCCCCGGCCCCGCCTACGACCGGCGGGTCAGCGGCGCCGGATGCCCGCGTGGAAGTCCGGGGTCCTGCGCGTGCCGCGGTCGACCGGTGCCGCGTTCCCGCCTCAGGGGCCGGGCGGGGCGGACTCCAGGCGGGCGCGGACGGTGGCCCAGTCCGGCGCGACCGGGGCCGCGCGCAGGGAACCCACCCCGAGGTCCTTGAAACCGCTGGACGTCGACACGCACACCACCGGCCCGTCGAAGCGGGCGGCGCCGTACTGGCGGAGCCCGGCCAGCCCGGCGGCGGAGGACAGCTCCGTCCACAGGCCCGCGCGGGCCAGCTCGGCGCGGGCCGCGGCCAGTTCGGCGTCCGTGACGAGCAGCGCCTCGCCGTCGCTGTCGCGTATCGCCCGCACCGCGCGGTAACTCCCCACCGAGCAGGCGATGGAGTACGCGTCCGTCGCGCCGACCGGCACGGAGGCCGCGGGCCGTCCCCCGCGGATGGCGGCGGCGAGCGGGCCGCCCGCGGCCGGCTCGCAGCTGAACAGGCGCGGGACGCCGGGGGCGAGGCCGAGGCGGCGGAGCTCGGCGAAGCCCTTGCCGATGCCGAAGAGCAGCTCCCCGTACCCGGTGGGGACGAACACCGCCGCCGGGACGCCGACGTCCCCGAAGATCTCGTACGCGACGGTCTTGTACCCCTCCGCGCCGAACGGGTGCCCGGTGTGGGTCAGGGTGGAGTTGCTGACCGGGTGGAGGCCGTACTCCTCGCTGATGCGCCGGACCAGCGGCCAGCGCGCCTCCACCGGGACGGGCAGCACGACGGCGCCGTAGGCGTGCAGGAAGGAGAGGACCGCGGGGGGCGCCTGCGGGGAGGTGAGGACGACGCAGCGCAGCCCGGCGCGGGCGGCGTAGGCGGCGGCGGATGCGCCGTGGTTGCCCGAGGAAGCGACGACCACGCCGGGCGCGCCCGTCGCGAGGGCGGCACTGACCGCGCAGCGGTTGAGGCGGTCCTTGTGGCTCCACGTGGGGTTGCGCGACTCGTCCTTGACCAGGACGCCGCGGCCGAGGTCGACCAGCGGCGTACGCCCTTCACCCAGCCCCGGCGCCGCGAGCGGTGGCAGCAGGGGCGCCCAGTGGTCGAGGCCGGCGCCCCGGGCGGAGTCGAACAGGCCGGCGGGCGTGCGGGCGTAGGCGTAGTCGACCTCGACCGGGTAGGAGACGGTGTCCGTGCTCGTCCGCGGACAGCCCTCGGTCAGCGGCGGCCACAGGGGATAGGCGATCGCGGGGTCGCCGAGCGAACGCTGGCCGGTGGCCAGGGAGTCCGTTGCCATGGTTCGAGCGTAGAGGCCCCGGGCCCGGGGATCACCCGGTACGTCTCGTAGAGTGCGGGTGCTGTGCCCGACTGTTCCCGCCGATGCCCGCCGACTTCCGAGGTGCCCCTGATGGACGACGCGTCCGCCCCCGTGGCCGTCGTCGGCATCGGCGCCGACGGCTGGGCGGGGCTGACCGCGGCGGGACGGCGGACGCTCGCCGGGGCCGAGGTCGTCATCGGCGGGCCGCGGCAGCTGGAGCTGCTGCCGTCCGAGGTGACCGCCGAACGGATCCCCTGGCCGTCGCCCCTGCGGCCGGCCGTGCCGGGGTTGCTCGCGGCCCACGCCGGGCGGCGGACGGCCGTCCTGGCCAGCGGGGACCCCATGTTCCACGGCATCGGGCGGACGCTGAGCGAGGTGCTGGGCGCCGACCGCCTGCTCGTGCTGCCGCACCCCTCGTCCGTGTCCTACGCGTGCGCCCGGCTCGGCTGGGCGGTGGAGGACACCGAGGTGGTCAGCCTGGTCGGACGTCCGCTGCCCGCGCTGGCGGGCGCGCTGCACGACGGGCGCCGGGTGCTGGTGCTGAGCCGTGGCGCGGACAGTCCCGCCGAGGTGGCCGGGCTGCTGCGCGAACGGGGCTTCGGTGCCAGCCGGTTGCGGGTGCTGGAGCAGCTGGGCTCGGCCCGCGAAGTGGTCCTGGACGGTACGGCCGACGACTGGCCGCATCCGCCCGGAGACCCCCTGAACATCGTCGCGGTGGAGTGCGCCGCGGCGCCGTCCACGCCGCGGCTGGGGCTCGTCCCCGGGCTGCCGGACGCCGCGTACGAGCACGACGGGCAGCTCACCAAGCGCCATGTACGGGCCGCGACCCTGGCCGCGCTCGCGCCCGCGCCCGGCGAGCTGCTGTGGGACGTGGGCGGCGGCTCGGGCTCGATCGCCGTCGAGTGGATGCGGGCACACCGCGCCTGCCGCGCGGTCACCGTCGAACGCGATCCCGTCCGCGCCGAGCGCATCGTACGGAACGCGGCGGCGCTCGGCGTCCCCGCGCTGCGGGTGGTGACCGGCGCGGCCCCGGCGGCGCTGGACGGACTGCCCGTGCCCGACGCCGTCTTCGTCGGCGGCGGGCTCACCGCGCCCGGCCTCCTGGAGACCTGCTGGGCGGCCTTGCGGCCGGGCGGGCGGCTGGTCGCCAACACCGTCACGCTGGAGTCCGAGGCCCTGCTCGCGCAGTGGTACGCCCGGCACGGCGGCGAACTCGTCCGGCTCGCCGTCGCGCACGCCGCCCCGGTCGGCGGCTTCACGGGCTGGCGCCAGGCCATGCCCGTCACCCAGTGGTCCGCCGTCAAACCCGTGGGAGCGCAGCCATGACCGTCCACTTCATCGGTGCGGGACCCGGTGCCGCCGACCTGATCACCTTGCGCGGGCAGCGGGTGCTGGCCCGCAGCAAGGTCTGCCTGTACGCGGGCAGCCTCGTCCCGCGCGAACTCCTCGCGGAGTGCCCGCCGGACGCCCGGCTGGTCGACACCGCGCAGCTGACGCTCGATCAGATCACCGAGGAGCTGGTCCGCGCCCACGAGGAGGGCCACGACGTGGCCCGGCTGCACTCGGGCGACCCCTCCGTGTTCAGCGCCGTCGCCGAGCAGATGCGCCGGCTCGACGCGGCGGGCGTCCCGTACGAGGTCGTACCCGGTGTTCCCGCCTTCGCGGCCGCGGCCGCGGCGCTGAAGCGGGAACTGACCGTGCCGACCGTCGGCCAGACCGTCATCCTCACCCGGATCGCGCAGCAGGCCACGCCCATGCCGGAGGGCGAGGACCTGGCGACCCTGGGCCGCAGCGGCGCCCTGATCGTGCTGCACCTGGCATCCCGCTACGTGGACCGGGTGGTGGCCGAACTCATGCCGCACTACGGGGCCGACTGCCCGGCAGCCGTCGTCGCGATGGCCTCGCGCCCCGACGAGTTGGTGCTGCGCGGAACGCTCGGCGACATCGCGGAGCAGGTCAAGGCGGCCGGGGTGGTCCGCACTGCGGTGATCATGGTGGGCCGGACGCTGGGCGCGGAGCAGTTCCGCGACAGCCACCTCTACTCGGCCGAGCGCGTCCACCGGCACGCGGCCGACTGCGGCGCCTCCTCGTAACGGCGCCTCCTCGTAACGGGGCCTGGTCATCGGGCCGGAGGCGGTGCGGGGTCCGTTTCCGGCTTTCCCGCCGTCTCGCGCCCGTCGGGCGCAAAGCGGCGGGCTGCGGATGGGAGGGTGGGGGCGGGGCCCACGTGGCGGTGTGCGGGTGGGTGCGTGGCCGGGGTTCAGGCGCCGGAGCGGGGTCCGTTGTTCATGGGCACGGGTCTCGTTTCCGTCCGCGGGTAGAGATGGCTGGTTGCCACGCCCACCCTTCGTGGGTGCCGCGCCTGCCGTAACCGGCGTCTGCGGGTAATTCCCCGACAGGGATTGGGCTCGGTGGGTGGCCTTCTCGAGATCGGGCTCTGTTTCGCCGACATAGTCGGTGAAAGCGGGCCCGATGTCCCCTAGCGCCAAGAACGGGCTCTGTTCCGCCGAACATATCGGCGAAAGTGAGCCCGATGTCCCGCCCGCCCCCACCAGCACCTCGAAGCAGCCGCAGACGCGGGCTACGGCGGGCGCGCCCACCACCGGCGGTAGGCGTGGAAGCGGCCGTCTATACGCGCGGACGGCAACGACACCCCAACCGCCGGAAAGGCACCCCGCTCCGGCGCCTGAACCCCGGCCACCCACCCGCTCGCACACGCCCGACGAGGGCCCGCCCCACCCTCCCATCCGCAGCCCGCCGCTGTGCGACCGAAGGGAGCGAGACGCCGGGACAGCCGACCCACCCGCACCGTCAGCCGGCCCGGCCGACGATCGTGCCGGCGCGGTCGACGCAGATGACGTCGACCGCGACGGGGGCCTCGCGCAGGACGCCCGTGGCGGTGTGGCGGGCGGCCTCGGCGACGAGGTCACCGAGCGGGACGCCCTGCGCCAGGCACAACTGGACCGCCTGCAGGCCGGTGTTGGCCGTGGCGACGGCCTCGGTCAGGGCCTCGTCGGCACCGCCGCGGCGGGCGAGGTCAGCGAGGAAGCCCTTGTCGACCTGGGAGCGCGAGGAGTGCAGGTCCAGGTGGCCCGCGGCCAGCTTGGACAGCTTGGCGAAGCCGCCGGCGATCGTGAGCCGCGGCACCGGATGGCGGCGCAGGTACTTCAGCACGGCGCCCGCGAAGTCCCCCATGTCGAGCAGCGCGTCCTCGGGCAGGCCGTGCACGGCGACCGCGACCTTCTCCGAGGTCGACCCCGTGCAGCCCGCGACATGCGTGCGCCCCGCGGCCCGCGCCACGTCCACCCCGCGCCGGATGCTGTCGATCCACGCCGAGCAGGAGTACGGCACCACGATGCCGGTGGTGCCCAGCACCGAAAGGCCGCCGAGTATGCCGAGGCGCGGGTTCCACGTCCTGCGGGCCAGCTCCTCGCCGCCGTCGATGGCGACGGTGATCTCCACGTCACCCAGGGTGCCGTACCGGGCGGCGACCTCCGCGACATGGTCGCGCATCATCGTGCGCGGGACGGGGTTGACGGCGGGCTCGCCGACGACCAGGGGAAGTCCGGGCCGGGTGACCGTGCCGACGCCCGGGCCCGCGCGGAAGACGACCCCGGTGCCGGGGGCGCCGTGCCGCACGGTGGCCCGGACGAGCGCGCCGTGGGTGACGTCGGGGTCGTCGCCCGCGTCCTTCACGACGCCGGCCATGGCCCAGCCCTCGCCGCGCTCCTCCACCGCGAGGGCGAAGGCGGGCCGCTGCCCCTTGGGCAGGGTGATCGTCACCGGGTCGGGGAACTCCCCGCCCAGCAGGGCGGTGTACGCGGCGGTGGCGGCCGCCGTCGCGCAGGCGCCGGTGGTCCAGCCGTGCCGCAGCCCGGTCCGTTCCAGCTGGGCGCTCCGGCCGCCGCTCACCGCGCACCGTAGGGTGCGGGGATGACCGGCAGACAGCGGCACGTCCTCGTCCTGGGCGGCACCACCGAGGGGCGCCGCCTCGCGGAGGCGCTGGCCGCCGACCCGGCGGCGTGGCGGGTGACCAGCTCGCTCGCGGGGCGGGTGGAACGGCCGCGGCTGCCGCCCGGGGAGGTGCGCACCGGCGGATTCGGCGGCCCCGCGGGGCTCGCGGCGTGGCTGCGCGCGCACGCGGTCGACGTGGTCATCGACGCCACCCATCCTTTCGCCGGGACGATGTCCTTCAACGCCGCCGAGGCGGCCTCGGCCACCCATGTTCCCCTGCTCGCCCTGCGCCGCCCCGGCTGGGTCGGCGGCCCCGGGGACCGCCGGCACCCGGTGGCCTCGCTGGCCGAGGCGGCCGCTGTGCTGCCGGGGCTCGGGCGGCGGGTCTTCCTCACCACGGGCCGTACGGGACTGGGGGCCTTCGCCGGGGTCACCGACCTGTGGTTCCTGGTGCGTTCGGTGGACGCCCCGGAGCCGCCGCACCCGCCGCTGATGGAGGTGCTGCTGGACCGGGGCCCGTTCACCCTGGACGGGGAGCTGGAGCTGATGCGCCGGCACCGCGTCGACGTACTGGTCACCAAGGACAGCGGCGGCACCGCCACCGCGCCCAAGCTGACGGCCGCCCGCGAACTGGGCCTGCCCGTGGTCGTCGTGGAGCGCCCGCCGGTCCCGGAGGGCGTCCCCGTCGTCCCGGACGTGCCGGGCGCGCTGGGGTGGCTCCGCGCGCACGGCCTGAGCGGGCGTCCCGGGCGCCCCGGGCGTCAGGCCGGGTAGCGCCGCGGCGTCCACACCACCGTGGTGCCGTCGCCGCGCCGTACCGCCCGCGTCTGCGACGAGCCGACCAGCAGCACGCACCGCATGTCGACGGTCGCCGGGTCCAGATTCTCCAGCGTCGTGACCCGTACGGCCTGCTCGGGGCCGCCGACGTCGCGGGCGACGACCACGGGCGTCCCCGGCACACGGCCCTCCCGCAGCACCTTCAGCGCGGTCTCCAGCTGCGTCTTGCGGCTGTGCGAGGCCGGGTTGTACAGCGCGAGCACGAGGTCGGCGGCCGTGGCGGCGCGCAGCCGTTCCTCGATCACCGTCCACGGCTTGAGGCGGTCGGAGAGGGACACGACCGCGTAGTCGTGGCCGAGGGGCGCGCCCGCGAGCGCCGCCGCCGACTGGGCGGCGGTGATACCGGGCACGACTCGTACGCGGACGCCGAGGTAGGGCTCGGCGGAGGCGGCCTCCAGCACGGCCGTGGCCATGGCGAAGACGCCCGGGTCGCCGGAGGACACCACGGCGACCTTCCGCCCGCGCCGGGCGAGGTCGAGGGCGAACTCGGCGCGTTCGGCCTCGACGCGGTTGTCGGAGGCG
This sequence comes from Streptomyces sp. NPDC026673, assembly GCF_040638135.1. Classification (NCBI taxonomy): domain Bacteria; kingdom Bacillati; phylum Actinomycetota; class Actinomycetes; order Kitasatosporales; family Streptomycetaceae; genus Streptomyces; species Streptomyces sp. NPDC026673. The sequence goes on from NZ_JBEZXR010000008.1 coordinate 114,195, forward strand.
TGCCGCGACTGCCCGGGGCGGACCGGGACGCGGTCCATGTAGGTGGTGTAGCCGACGAGTTCGTCGGCCCCGGCCAGCGCGGACCTCGCCTCCGGCGTCAGCCACATCGGCCCGGCCGGGCCGAGCCCGACGACGACGACCTCGCCGTCGCCCGCGGACGGGTCCGCGGCGGGCCGCTCGTCGACGCGGCTGGGCAGCACGGCGACGGCGAAGTAGGGCACGGACTCCGGGTCCACGTCGGCGATCATGTCCAGCCGTTCGGCCTCCATGGTGGCCCGCTCGACGTAGTGCGCGTCCGCCAGCCGTCCGGCCGTCTCCAGGGCGCGGCGTACGGCGGGGAAGGTGCGGCCGAGCTTCATCACGGCCGCCGCGTCGGCCGTCGCGAGGCGCGCGGCCAGCTCCTCCTCCGGCAGGGTGCCGGGCAGGATCGTCAGCACCTCCTCGCCCTCCACCAGCGGGCGCCCGATGCGGGCGGCGGCGGCACTGACGGAGGTGACGCCGGGGATCACCTCGGCCGGGTAGCGGTCGGCGAGCCGCTTGTGCATGTGCATGTAGGAGCCGTAGAAGAGCGGGTCGCCCTCGGCGAGGACGGCGACGGTGCGCCCGGCGTCCAGGTGCGCGGCGAGCAGCTCGGCGGACTCGGCGTAGAAGTCGTCGAGCGCGCCCCGGTAGCCGCCGGGGTGGTCGGTGGTCTCCGTCGTGATGGGGTACATCAGCCGCTCCTCGATCTGCTCGGGGCGGATGTGCGCCGCGGCGATGGAGCGGGCGATGCTGCGGCCGTGCCGGGCGCAGTGGTACGCGATGACGTCGGCGGAGCGGATGACCTCCACGGCCCGCACGGTCATCAGGGAGGGGTCGCCGGGGCCGAGGCCCACTCCGTAGAGACGGCCGGTGGTCATAGGATTTCGCTTTCGGTCGCAAGGGCGTTGAGGGCGGCCGCCGCCAGGGCGCTGCCGCCGCGCCGCCCCCGCACCACCAGGTGCTCCAGGCGGGAGGGGTGCGCGGCCAGGGCGTCCTTGGACTCGGCGGCGCCGACGAAACCGACGGGCACGCCGATGACCGCGGCGGGGCGCGGTGCGCCCGCCTCGATCATCTCCAGCAGCCGGAACAGCGAGGTCGGGGCGTTGCCGACGGCGACGACGGCGCCTTCCAGGCGGTCCCGCCACAGCTCCATGGCGGCGGCGCTGCGGGTGGTGCCGAGTTCGGCGGCGAGCGCCGGGACGGCGGGGTCGGACAGGGTGCAGACCACCTCGTTGTCCGCGGGCAGCCGCCCCCGGGTGACGCCGCTGGCGACCATCTGCACGTCGCACAGGATCGGCGCCCCGGCGCGCAGCGCGGCGCGCGCGTCGGCGACCACGGACGGGCTGAAGGCCAGGTCCCGTACGAGGTCGGTCATGCCGCAGGCGTGGATCATGCGGACGGCGACCTGCGCCACGTCCGGCGGCAGGCCGTCGAGTTCCGCCTCGGCCCGGATGATGGCAAAGGACTGACGGTAGATCTCCGGTCCGTCCTTCTCGTACTCGATCACGTCGTCCTCGGGAGTGGTGGGGTGCTGGTGCGGCGGGCGGTGTCCAGGACGCCGGGCAGGTCCCGGACGGTGGTTGCCGAGGCGGTGCCGGCCACGGCGACGCGGTAGCGGCCGTCGGCCCCGGCGACGACGTCGACCCAGGCGCCGTCCGGGTGGCCGCAGCGGCGTTCGCAGCCGGAGAGGTGCACGGGCAGGAGGCGGTGTCCGGGCTCGGGGAGGGCGTCGCGCAGCGCGGCCTCGGCGTCGGCCCGTACGTCCGCGAGCGACTTGGCGCATCCGGGTCGTCCCGCGCAGGCGGTCACGCCGCGCCACGGCGACTCCTCGCCGGTCAGGAAGCCGGCCGCCGCCAGGCGGTCCAGCGTCTCCCGCGCGGCGGAGGGCGGCAGGCCCGGGAGGACGACGCCGCGCCAGGGCGTGACCCGCAGTTCGCCGTCGCCGGAGCGTGCCGTCTCCGCGAGCAGCCGCCAGGCCCCGGTGGTGAGGCGGCCCAGGCGTACGCCCACGGACAGCGCGCAGGTGGTTCCGTCGGGGTGCGGGACGAGACCGATCCGGGGCGGGCCGCCCGCGGTCCCGTTCGCGCAGGCGTCCGGGGGGCCGACGGGTGGGGCGCCTTCCGCGTGCAGCCGTGCGGCGAGTGCGGTGCCGTCCGGGTCGAGGTCGGCGATCCGCCAGGCCCGGGCGCCGCGTTCGGCGGCGAGCGTGAGGAAGGTCTCGGCGGCGCGTACCGCCCAGCGTGGGGCCTCGTCGGCCGGCACCTCGGCGACGGGCCGCCCGGCGAGGCGGAGTTCGGCGGTGGCGGCGCCGGGCCGCGCGATCAATGTCACATCGGCGCCGAGGGCGGCGGTGTCGCCGCGGCCGTCGTCGAGGGCGAACAGGAAGCGCCCGGAGAGCCCGGCGCCGCCCGGGCTCGCGCAGAGCAGGGCGTCCAACTCCCGTATCCATCGGCGCAGGTCACCGTGCCCGCGGCCGTCGAGTCCGGCGAGGGGCGAGGCGACGACGTTGCGGGCCCGCTCGTGCGCCCATGACGGCAGCAGGCCCGCCCCGCCGAGCAGCTCGGCCAGGTCGGCGCCCGCGCCGGGGTCGCGCAGCCCGCGGAGCTGGAGGTTCCCGCGGGAGGTGAGGTCGATGCGGCCGTCGCCGAGCCGGTCCGCGGCGACCGCCGGCGCATCGGCCTGACGTATCGTCAGCAGGCCGCCGGGGATGCGGATCCGGGCCAGTCCGCCGTCGTCGGCGGCGTGCAGCCGCAGCGCGCCGGGGCAGGCGTCGTCGCGTCCGCGCCCCGCCGTCGCTGCGGCGAAGGCGCCGCTCACGGGGGATTCGGAGGGCGACGGCATGGCCGCGAGCATACCCGCGGCCACCAGCGGGCTGTACGGACCGTACGGCCTCCGTGACGGCCGTGGACCTGTCCCGGGGACCGCCGTGGCATCGCGTCGCCCGGTACCCGCATCCGCCGCGTCCGCCCCGGCCGCCGACGCTCTCCGCCGTTCCCTCCGCCCCGGGTGTCCCGCGCCGGGGCACCTCCACCGGCCTTGTGCGTTCCGCGCGCTCCGGACGGTGTTCCTTCCCCCACAGAGATCCGAAAGACGGGCCGAAGCCCCTTACTATGCTGCCCGGGCAGGTCTGTCGGCCGCGCCCACGCCATCGACGGCATCAGCGGAGGAAACCGGTGCGATTCCGGTGCGGTCCCGCCACTGTCACCGGGGCCGGCGTGCGAACGCCGGGCCACGGGAGCCAGGAACTCCCGCCGTCATCCACCGGCCCGGGGCGCGGACCCCGAGGAAGGCACGTTTGACGTGATCCTGCTGCTGTCGACCTCCGACACCGACCTGCTCAGCGCGCGTGCCGCGAACGCCGCCGGGGGTCCCGTCCCGTTCCGGCTCGCCAATCCCGCCCGGCTTCCGCTCGACGATCTGCGCGGCCTCCTCGACGGTGCCGAGCTGGTCGTCGTACGGCTCCTCGGCGGGCGCCGCGCCTGGGAGGAGGGCCTGGACGAGCTGCTCGCCGGGCCGCGCCCGGTGGTCGTGCTCACCGGCGAACAGGCCCCGGACGCACAGCTGATGGAGCTGTCCACCGTTCCGGTCGGCATCGCCGCCGAGGCCCACGCCTATCTCGCGCACGGCGGCCCGGCCAACCTGGGGCAGCTGGCCCGCTTCCTCTCCGACACCGTGCTGCTCACCGGCCACGGCTTCGAACCCCCGGCCTCCGCGCCGTCCTGGGGCCGGCTGGAGCGCACCGCGTCCGTGAGCGGGGGCCCGCGCGTCGCCGTCCTCTACTACCGGGCCCACCACATGAGCGGCAACACCGCCTTCGTGGAGGCGCTGTGCTCGGCGATCGAGCAGGCCGGCGCCGAGGCCCTCCCCCTCTACGTGGCCTCGCTGCGCGCCCCCGAGCCCGAACTGCTCGACGCCCTGCGGGGCGTGGACGCCGTGGTCACCACCGTGCTCGCCGCCGGTGGCACCCGCCCGGCCGACGCCTCCGCGGGCGGTGACGAGGAGGCCTGGGACGCGGGCGCGCTGGCCGGCCTCGACGTGCCGGTGCTGCAGGCGCTCTGCCTGACCTCCTCCCGTGAGACGTGGGAGGGCAGCGACGAGGGCCTGTCCCCGATGGACGCCGCGACGCAGGTCGCCGTCCCCGAGTTCGACGGCCGGCTGATCACCGTCCCGTTCTCCTTCAAGGAGATCGACGAGGACGGCCTGCCCGTCTACGTCCCCGACGCCGAGCGGGCCGCCCGCGTCGCGGGCATCGCCGTCCGCCACGCCCGGCTGCGCCACATCCCGCCCGCGGAACGCCGGCTGGCGCTCGTGCTGTCGGCGTACCCGACCAAGCACTCCCGCATCGGCAACGCCGTCGGCCTGGACACCCCCGCGAGCGCGGTCGCGCTGCTGCGCCGACTGCGAGCGGAGGGCTGGGACTTCGGGCCCGCGGAGGAGATCCCGGGCCTGGTCTCCGGCGACGGCGACGAGCTGATCCGCGCGCTGATCGACGCGGGCGGCCATGACCAGGACTGGCTGACCGAGGAGCAGCTGGCCGCCAACCCGGTCCGGATCCCGGCCGCCGACTACCGCCGCTGGTTCGCCGCGCTCCCCGCGGAGCTGCGCGACTCCGTCACCGGGCACTGGGGCCCGCCGCCCGGTGCGATGTTCGTCGACACCAGCCGCAACCCGGAGGGCGACATCGTGCTGGCCGCGCTGCGCCGCGGCAATCTGCTGATCCTCATCCAGCCGCCGCGCGGCTTCGGCGAGAACCCGATCGCGATCTACCACGACCCGGACCTGCCGCCCTCCCACCACTACCTCGCCGCCTACCGCTGGATCGCCGCCGCGCGGGCCGACGGCGGCTTCGGCGCCGACGCGATGATCCACCTGGGCAAGCACGGCAACCTGGAGTGGCTGCCCGGCAAGAACGCGGCCCTGTCCGCCGCCTGCGGCCCCGACGCCGCCCTCGGCGACCTCCCGCTGATCTACCCCTTCCTCGTCAACGATCCCGGCGAGGGCACCCAGGCCAAGCGCCGCGCCCACGCCACCCTCGTCGACCACCTGGTGCCGCCGATGGCCCGTGCCGACTCCTACGGCGACATCGCGCGGCTGGAGCAGCTGCTCGACGAGCACGCCGCGATCGCCTCGATGGACCCGGTCAAGCTGCCCGCCGTCCGCGCCCAGATCTGGACGCTGATCCAGGCCGCCAAGCTCGACCACGACCTCGGCCTGGAGGACCGGCCGCACGACGCGGAGTTCGACGACTTCCTGCTCCATGTCGACGGCTGGCTCTGCGAGATCAAGGACGCCCAGATCCGCGACGGCCTGCACGTTCTGGGGCAGGCCCCGACCGGTGCCGAGCGGGTCAACCTGGTGCTCGCGATCCTGCGCGCCCGGCAGATCTGGGGCGGTACGGCCGCGCTCCCGGGGCTGCGCGAGGCCTTGGGCCTGGACGAGTCGAAGGCCACCCGGCTCACCGCGGACGCCGCCGAGGAGCAGGCCCGCGCGCTGGTGCAGGCCATGGAGGACGCCGGCTGGGCCCCGGAGGCCGTCGCCGGGACCGCCGAGGGCCTGCCCGAGGACGTCGCCCGTGTGCTGGACTTCGCCGCCCGGCAGGTCGTGCCGCGGCTGGCCCGTACGACGGACGAGACCGAGGCCGTCGTGCACGCGCTGAACGGCGGCTTCGTGCCCGCGGGCCCCTCCGGCTCGCCGCTGCGCGGCCTGGTCAACGTGCTGCCGACCGGCCGCAACTTCTACTCCGTCGACCCCAAGGCCGTGCCCAGCAGGCTCGCCTGGGAGACCGGCCAGGCCCTCGCGGACTCTCTCCTGACCCGCTACCGCGAGGACAACGAGGGCACCTGGCCGCAGTCGGTGGGCCTGTCGCTGTGGGGGACCAGCGCGATGCGCACCGCGGGCGACGACGTCGCCGAGGCGCTGGCGCTGCTGGGCGTGCGGCCGGTGTGGGACGACGCGTCCCGCCGCGTCACCGGGGTCGAGGCCGTTCCGGCGCAGGAGCTGGGCCGCCCGCGCGTCGATGTCACCCTGCGCATCAGCGGCTTCTTCCGGGACGCCTTCCCGCACGTCGTGGGCCTGCTGGACGATGCCGTACGGCTGGTCGCGGGCCTGGACGAGCCCGAGGACGTCAACTTCGTCCGCGCCCACACCCGTGCCGACCTCGCCGCCCACGGCGACGAACGCCGGGCCACCACCCGCATCTTCGGCTCCCGGCCCGGCACCTACGGCGCGGGCCTGCTGCAGCTGATCGACAGCCGTGACTGGCGCAGCGACGCCGACCTCGCCGAGGTCTACACGGTGTGGGGCGGCTACGCCTACGGCCGCGGCCTCGACGGGCGCCCCGCGCGGGAGGAGATGGAGACCGCCTACCGGCGGATCTCCGTGGCCGCGAAGAACACCGACACCCGCGAGCACGACATCGCCGACTCCGACGACTACTACCAGTACCACGGCGGCATGGTCGCCACCGTCCGCGCGTTGACCGGCCGCTCCCCCGAGGCGTACATCGGCGACTCCACGCGCCCGGAGACCGTGCGGACGCGCTCCCTGGTCGAGGAGACCTCCCGGGTCTTCCGTGCCCGCGTCGTCAACCCCCGCTGGATCGAGGCGATGCGGCGGCACGGCTACAAGGGCGCCTTCGAACTCGCCGCGACCGTCGACTACCTCTTCGGCTACGACGCCACGACCGGCGTCGTCGCCGACTGGATGTACGACAAGCTGGCCCGCACCTACGTCCTGGACCCGGAGAACCGCGCCTTCCTGCAGGAGGCCAACCCCTGGGCGCTGCACGGCATGGCCGAGCGGCTGCTGGAGGCGGAGTCGCGCGGGATGTGGGCGGAGCCGGACCCGGAGGTCGTCGAAGAGCTGCGGCGGGCCTTCCTGGAGACGGAAGGCGACCTGGAGGGCGGCGAGTAGGGCTTCAGCCGATGGTCGGCGCCGCCGAGGCAGAGGGCGGCGCCGTTTCGCTGAGCGCGGGCGGTGCTTGTTGGTACGGCGCAAACTTTCGCCTGTGCAACGGAAAGTGCCCGGGGGCGCGGGGCATGTCTCCCCCCGGCTTTGGGCGGGGCGACGGTTCCCCGTAACGCGGACGTCGGCCCGGGGCGCGAGCCTGGGGCAATGGATGCCACCGCGCCGGCGCGTTCCCTGCTGGAACCGGTCCCGGCCCACCGGACCGCCGGGATCCAGGTGCTGCGGGCCGGGGACTGTGCCGCGGAGGTGGCGCTGGACACCCCGTACGGGCTGACCAACGTGATCGGCAGCCTGCACGCCAGCGGGCTGATCGCCCTCCTCGACGCGGCGGGACCGCCCGCGGTGATCGCCGCGGTCGAGGCCCCGGGGGAGCTCGAGGGCGTGGTGCCGCTCGGTGCCGCGGCGACGGTCGAGTTCCTCGCCCCGGCACGCGGCCGCCTGGTGGCCTCCTGCACGCTGGACGGGTCCGCGCGGCGTGCGCTGCGGGGGGTGCTGTGCGGGGACGGCGACCGGGCGCGACGGGCGACGGTCGCGGGGATCAGGGACGCGACGGGTGCCGTGGCGTGCCGCGGCGGCTTCGACCGGAGCGTTCGCCGGATCCCCCGCGCCTGACCGGGAAACGCCCGGCGAACATCCGGCGGCGGGACGGGGAAGGCGCCGCAGGCGCCCCGGCCGCGCCGTACGGTGACCGCACGGCGGGAGGGTTCACGGGGGAGCGGGGCGAGCGGTGGGCGACTGGCTGAGCGCCGACAACGTGGTGGCGGTGCTGACCGCGCTGCTCGGTCTCGTCGTGTCCGTCGGCGTGGTCTGGTACGAACGCCGGGTGCCGCGCCGCCGGCGCATCGGCTACCGCGTCCAGATGGACACCCCCATCGGCAGCGACGACCCCGACGGCGGGGGCGGCGGTCCCAACGTGCGGCTCGGGCTCTTCAACGACCTTCCCGACATGTCGGACGCGACGCTGGTCCTGCTCCGCATCGAGAACGACGGCGGCGAGGGCATCGCCGACGGGGACTACACCAACCGCGACCCGGACCGACCGGGCGCTCACCGTCGTCTTCGCCGGCCGCACGGTACGGGGCGTGGCCGTCACCGAGGCCGACGCCGGGCCGCTGATGGCGCACTTCGCCCCGGCCGGTGACGCCGGCGGTGTACGGCACCAGGGCAACGTCATCCACCTGCCGCGTGTGCCGCTCAACCGGGGCCAGCACTACAAGCTGCTCGTGCTGCTCACCGGCGGCCACGTCGGCGGCGGCGTACGGGTCACCGGGGGCATCCGGGACGGCGTGGTCGTGCCCAACAAGGCCATGCCGGTCGACTCCAAGCCGCCGCTGTTCAGCCGGGCCGCGCGGTGGGTCACCATCCTGCTGACCCTGTGCGTGACCGTGCTGGCGGGCATCATCGTGGTCCGCGAGGACCCGCCGCCGCCCATCGGCTGCGCCACCGGACGGCTCACGGTCACCGGCTCCACGGCCTTCGCCCCGGTGATGGGCGAACTCGCCCGCCGCTACGGCGAGGACTGCCCCGACGCGAAGATCACGGTGGACGCGCACGGCAGCAACGAGGGCATCCGGGAGCTGGCCGAGTCCGAGGCGCCCGGAGTCGTGGCCCTCTCCGACGGCCCGGGGCCGGGCGGGGATCCGCGCCTGACGGAGAACCGCGTCGCCGTCTCCGCCTTCGCGCTGGTCGTCAACGGCGACCTCCCGGTCCGCGACCTGACGGTGGCGCAGATACGCCGCATCTACCGGGGATCCGTCGTCAACTGGCGCCAACTGGGCGGCCCCGACCTGCCCGTCCTCCTCGTCAGCCGGAACGCCGACTCCGGTACCCGCGACCTCTTCCGCCGCCACATCCTCGGCGGCCGCGGCGAGCCCGCCTTCACCTCGCGCGACTGCCGCCACCGCAACTCCCCCGACGACACGGTCGTCCGCTGCGAGCTGGACAGCACGGAGCAGGTCCTCAAGACCGTCGCCCGCCTGCCCGGCGCCATCGGCTACGGCGAACTGCGCGCCGCCGCGGCCTCCCCGGGCCTGCACACCCTCGCCATCAACGGCCACGCGCCCTCCCCGGCGGCCATCGGCGACCGCAGCTACCCCTTCACGGAGATCGAGTACGCCTACACCTACGGCCGCCCCGCCACCGGATCGCTCGCCGCGAGCTTCCTCGATTACATGATCCGCGGCGCCGGCCAGGACGTCGTCACGTCCCACGGCCACCTCCCCTGCCACAGCCCCGAAGGCCTCGAACGCTGCCGGGGCTGACCCCGCCCGGCGGGGGCCCGGGGCCGGGATCGCCGGATGTACCGGCGGTCGTCACACGGAGTTCTCCGGGGCGTACGGCGGGGTGGCGGGTGGCGGGGTTACCGTGGGGTGCAGGCGCGGGCACTTCCCGCGGACCCGGAGGTGAGAGGCGACATGACGACGCTCCCGCACCCCGCGGACCTGGATCTGCTCGCCGGGATGCAGGTGGACTACACCGACCAGGACGACCCCGTGCTGATACGCCAGGACGGCACCCCGGTCGAGACGTGGCGCGAGAACTACCCGTACTCCTTCCGCATGGAGCGCAAGGAGTACGAGTGGCACAAGCGGCTCCAGCAGATAGAGCTGCTGAAGCTGCAGAGCTGGATCAAGGAGACCGGCCGGCGGCTGGTGATCGTCTTCGAGGGGCGCGACGCGGCCGGCAAGGGCGGGACGATCAAGCGTTTCACCGAGCACCTGAACCCGCGCGGGGCCCGCGTGGTCGCGCTGGAGAAGCCCACGGAGCGCGAGCGCGGGCAGTGGTACTTCCAGCGCTACGTGGAGCATCTGCCGACCGAGGGGGAGATCGTGCTCTTCGACCGGTCCTGGTACAACCGGGCCGGTGTGGAGCGGGTCATGGGCTTCTGCACGGACGACGAGTACCAGCGGTTCATGCGGCAGGCGCCCGCCTTCGAGCGGATGCTCGTGGACGACGGCATCGACCTGGTGAAGTTCTGGTTCTCCGTGTCGCGCGACGAGCAGCGCACCCGCTTCACCATCCGCCAGGTCGACCCCGTGCGGCAGTGGAAGCTCAGCCCCATGGACCTGGCCTCGCTGGACCGCTGGGACGACTACACCGAGGCCAAGGTCGCCATGTTCCGGGAGACGGACACCGAGCAGGCGCCCTGGACGGTGGTCAAGAGCAACGACAAGAAGCGGGCCCGGGTGGAGGCGATGCGCAGCGTGCTGGGCCGCTTCGACTACGCCGACAAGGACACGGAGGTCGTCGGCGTGCCCGACCCGAGGATCGTCGGCGCCGCGGCGAACCTGCTCGAGGCCGGCGAGGTCTGAGCCCGGGCGCCGGGCGCCCGGGCGGGGATGCCGGGGCCGCCCGGGGCCGCCCGCCGCACCGGCGGCGCGGGCCGGCGCATCGGCGGCCCGCGTCGACCGCGACCGCTTCCGCGACGGCCCGGGGTCCCGGTCACGGGCGGCCCTCCGGGCGTCCTTCCGGCGCCGTGTGCGGGGTCAGCGCTCGGCGACCCGTACGGTGACGGTCCACTCCCGCAGCCCCAGGCAGGCCACCTGGTCGGGAGCGGTGGGCGTGGCGCACAGCGGCTGGGAGGAGGTGAGCCGCGCCGTTCCGGGGGCGGTGGCGCGGTAGGCGGCGATGGTGTCGCCGTGCGGGGCGCCGATGCCCGGGTTGACGGGGGTGAGGGCGGTCCCGTCGGCGGTGACCGGGGCCCATGGGCGGTCGGGCGTGCCGTCGAGGGTGACGCGGATCGTGCCGCCGGTGACGACGCAGACGGTGCGGCCGGTGTCCGCGGCGGTGAGTTCGGCCCCGGCGGCGCAGGCAGCTCCCGTATCCGTCCCGGAACCGGCGCTGCCGGTGGCGCTCGGGCCGGTGGCGCTGGGGCCGGTGCGGTCCGGATCGCCGGACTGCGCGCCGCAGCCGGCCAGCAGGAGTGCGGTCGCCGCGACGGCCGCGGCTGTCGTATGACGCATGGATGACCTCCTTTCCGGTTTGACGTGCGACAGGCGCAAACGGGTCCCGGCCGGGGCGCGGAAGGGGGCCGGAGCGATCATTGCGGCCGGTTGGGGCGGGTTTGCCCGGCGCGTGCCGCGCGTGTCTTGACCTTGCCGCAACGTCAACGTCTGTACTGGGCTCATGCGCATCGGAGAACTCGCCGCGCTCGCCGGGGTCACCACCCGCACCGTGCGGCACTACCACCGCATCGGGCTGCTGCCCGAGCCCGCACGCCGGGTCAACGGCTACCGCGACTACGGCCTGCGCGACGCCGTCGAACTCACCCGCATCCGGCGGCTGACGGAGCTCGGTCTCGGCCTGGAGGAGGTCGGGGACGTGCTCGCCGACGACGCGGGCAAGGAGCTGCACGAGGTCCTGCGGGAGCTCGACGCGGACCTGGCCCGGCAGGAGGAGGCGATCAGGCGGCGCCGGGCGCGGCTCGCCGAACTCCTCGCACAGGCCGAGGCCGGCGGGGGGCTGCCGGCCGAAGGGCCCGTCTCCCCGGAACTCGCCGCCCTCTTCGCCGAGATGGCGCGGACCTCGGCGGAGCTGCCCGGGCCCGAGCCCGCGATGGCCGCGAAGGAACGGGAGCTGCTCGCGCTGCTGGACGCGGCGGCCACTCCCGAGACCAGGGGCTGGCTCACCGGTCTGCTGCGCTCCATGGGGTCCGATCCCGGTGCGATGCGCCGCGCCTACGAGGTGTACGCGCGGATGGACGAACTCGCCGGGGCGGCCGTGGACGACCCCCGGGTCGCGGAGGTGGCCCGTGTCATCGCGGACTCCGTCCCGGAGGACCTCGTCGCCGCGATCGACGCCTCCGGCGAGGACCTCACGACGGCCGGCGGCGCGGAGGGCGGTTTCATGGCGGCCTTCTTCGACGACCACGCCCCCGCCCAGGCCGAGGCCGTACGGCAGGCGATCCGGCTGATGCGGGAGCGTGCCCGGTGAGCCGCCGGGGGGCGTGGGCGCTGGGCGTCCTCGTCACGGCCGAGGCGGTGCTCGCCGCGTGCCTGGTGGCGGGCGTGCCGGTGCCGGAGCCGGTGCTCCGGGGTGCCGAGCTGGGCATGACCGCCGTGCTGCTGTGGCGGCTGCCGAGGGTGGTGCGGGCGCACCGGGACGCCCGGCGGCGGGGCCTGACGCGCCGGGCCGCGGCGTGGACCGCCGTGCGGGACACCGTGCCGGCGCCCGCTCGCCGGCTGATCCGCCATGAACTCGCCCTGTCGGTGAGCCTGGTGCGGTGGATCGCGCGCAGGCCGCACGGGGTGGGCGAGGGCGCCGTGCCCGTCGCCTACACCGGGGCGCAGACGGCGACGATGTACGGCTTCCTCTTCGTCTCCGTGGTGGAGACGGTGGTGCTGGCACTGGTCATCCCCTGGCCCGCGGTGCACGCGGTCACCCTCGTCCTCGACGTCTGGGGCTGCTTCTTCGTGCTGGCCCTGCACGCGGCCTGCGTGGTGCGCCCGCACGTCGTCGGGGCCGACGGCTCGCTGCGGCTGCGGTACGGCGCGCTCGTCGACGTCCGCGTGCCCGCGGAGCGGATAGCCACCGCCCGCGTGGACCGGCGCTTCCCCGACGGACGGCTCGTCACGTCCGCGGGGGACGGCACCGTCGACCTGATCGTCGGCGGCCAGACCACGGTGACCGTCGAACTCACCGAGCCCGTCACCTTCCTGCGCCCCCTGGGCGCTCCCGTGCGGGCCCGCGTCCTGCGCTTCCACGCCGACGACCCGCGTGCCGCCGTCACGGCCCTGGGGGTGGGCGCGGCACCTGGCGCTCGGGTAACGTAGCCGCCCCCAGCAGTGGACGCACCGAGGGAGGTGAGACCCATTACCGCCATGTCAGGTTGGGTGCTCGCCCCCGGCGGCCCTGCGGTCCCCGTGACCTAGGCCACCGGCAGAGCGCCCCGCGGCGCCCCGAAAGGCCCTCATGTCATCAGCTTCACCCGCCTCTTCCGGTTCCTCTCCCTCCGCCCGACTCCCCTTGTCCGCCGCGCCGGTGGTGCCCGTGCTCCGGGCCGCCGGCTGCGTGTTCGCCGAGGACGAGGCCCGGTTGCTGGCCTCCGCCGCCCGGACCCCCGCGGAACTCGCCGCCATGGTGGAGCGCCGGGTCGCCGGCCTCCCGATCGAACACGTCCTGGGCTGGGCGGAGTTCTGCGGTCTGCGGATCGCCGTCGGCCCCGGGGTCTTCGTCCCGCGCCGCCGTACCGAGTTCCTCGCCCGGGAGGCCGTCCGGCTCGGGCGCGCCCTGGACCGGCCCGGTGCGGTGGTCGTCGACCTGTGCTGCGGCTCCGGCGCGGTGGGCGCCGTCCTGGCCGCCGCGCTCGACCGGCCGGTCCTGCACGCCGCCGACGTGGACGCTGCGGCGGTGGCCTGCGCCCGCCGCAACCTCGCACCGGCGGACGGCCGCGTCCACGTCCACGAGGGAGACCTCTACGCGCCCCTCCCCGCGCGGCTGCGCGGCCGCGTGGACGTGCTGGTCGCCAATGTGCCCTACGTCCCCACCGGGGCGGTCGGCCTCCTTCCCCCCGAGGCCCGCGACCACGAGCCGCGCGTCGCGCTGGACGGCGGCGCGGACGGGCTCGACGTCCTCCGCCGTGTCGCCGCCGCCGCGCCCTCGTGGCTCGCGCCGGGCGGGCACCTCCTCATAGAGACCAGTGAGGAGCAGGCCCCGGCCGCCGTCGCCGCGGTGGGCGGCGCGGGGCTGAGGGCGCGGGTGGTCGTCTCGGAGGAGCTCTCCGCGACGGTCGTCGTCGCGTCCTTCGGGGGGTAGTGGGGCGGGCGGTCGCGGGGGCGGGGCCGGCGGCGGGGGAATCCTCGCCGTGCGTGAATCCGCGATTTCTCCGCGTGAATCAGCGACGCATTAAGTGACGCAGGCCACATGGCCTGCGTCACTTAATGGGCGATTTGCCCGGGTCTGCGTGTGACGTGGCCGATATGGCGTGCGCCACTTTCGGGGTTCCTTAGTAGACGGCACCCCGAAATCCCCTTCCCATGCCTGAGCGGCGGGACTTTCGTCCCTGGTCCCCTTACTAATCCCCTTAGTAACAGGGGTGTATTGACCCAGGGATTTGAATCCGCCAACAATTCATGGCGTACCCCACGGAAGAGGAATTACTCGAATGCAGATCTCCGCTATGTCGAAGCTCAACCGCGTCGCCAAGGCCAAGAAGATCTCCCTCGGCTGCGCTGCCGCCAGCGTCGCCGTCGTCGCCGGTGGCGTGGCCATGGCCCCCACCGCCTCCGCCGCCACCACGGCGCAGTCGGGCTCCGTCAACACGTGGATCAACGAGTCCCTGAAGGTGATGCGCGCCCACGGCATCCCGGGCACCTACAACGGGATCTACAAGAACCTGATGCGGGAGTCCTCCGGAAACCCCAACGCCATCAACGGCTGGGACTCGAACGCTGCCAAGGGAATTCCGTCCAAGGGTCTGATGCAGGTCATCGACCCGACCTTCAAGGCGTACCACGTCCCCGGTACCTCCTGGAACATCTACGACCCGGTCGCCAACATCACCGCCGCCTGCAACTACGCGGCGCACGTCTACGGCACGATCGACAACGTCAACTCGGCGTACTGATCGCCCGCGCGCAACGCTTTTCCGGGGGACGCCCCCGTGCAGCCACCGCTGCACGGGGGCGTCGCCCTTTTCCGTTCCCGGATTCCGTGGGGTTTTCCGGCGGGGGGATTGGCCGCAGGCTTTTCCTCCCCGGGCCTGGACAGACGTACGGCGCTGGTCCACGCTGTCCGACCATGACCGTCGCCCCTGACCGCCCGGCCGAGGCCGAGGCCCTGCACGCCACCGCCGAGGACATCGCCGCCCTGCTCCGGGCCTGCCCGGACACCTCCGTGCCGATCCCCGGCGCCGAGTGGACGGTCGGCGAGGCCGCGGCGCACCTGGTGCTCGCCAACGAGCTGATGGCCGCCCTGGCCGAGGGGCGCGAGCGGCCGTACGGCGACGGAACCCCCGGCAGCCTCGCCGCCGCGAACGCCGCCTCCCTCGCCGCCTTCCCCGAGCGCGACGGCCGGACCCTGGCGGACGGCATCGTGCGGCACGCCCGCGCGTTCACGGAGGCGGCCGGGACCCGCGCGCCGGACATGCCCGTGGTCACCCCGCTCGGCGCCATGGACCTGGCCACGCTCGGCTCGTACCTGCTCACCCACATGCTCGGCCACGGCTACGACATCGCCCTCGCCCTGCGCCGGCCCCACATGATCGACCGCGAGCGGGTCGCCGGCTGCATGCCGTTCCTCAGGACGGCCATGCCCCGGGTCGTCGACGAGCGGGCGGCGGCCGGCCTCTCGGCCTGCTACGCCCTGCGCGTCCCCGGGATCACCCGCTTCGCGGTCACGTTCAGCGACGGAGCGGCGAGCGTCACGGACGACCCGCCGCGCCGCCCCGACTGCACCATCACCACCGAGCCGGTCACCTTCTTCCTGATCGCGCTCGGCCGCCGGGGCGCCACGGCCGCCATGGCCCGCGGCAAGATCGCCGCCTGGGGCCGCCGCCCCTGGCTCGCCCCGCGCTTCCCCACCCTCTTCACCGCGCCCTAAGGCTCTGACGGGCTCCCGTCCGGGGTCGGCCAGTCGCCGGGCAGGGTGTACGTCCAGCCCGGCTGCCAGACGAAGGGGGCCCGGACGGACTCCGCCAGGGGGACCCCGCCCAGCAGGCAGGCCAGGGCCCAGCGGTTGGCGGAGTGGGCGATCAGCAGAACGCGCCGGCCGTCCCACCGCCGGGCCAGGTCGTGCAGGAGCGCGTCGGTGGCGGCGAGCACCTGCCGGTAGCTCTGGCCGCCGCCGGGGAACGGCTCGTCGACGCGGCGCAGGCGCTGCGCGGCGACGAGGTCGGCCGGCCGCCCGTTCAGTTCGCCGTAGTCGCACTCGCGCAGCCGGATGTCCCGGTGGACCGGCGGCCGCCCGTCGGGGAAGGCGAGGGCCGCGGTCTCCACGGCACGGCGCAGATCGGAGGTGTACACCGCGGCGATGTCCTGGTCGCGGCGGCGTTCGCCGAGTTGCCTCGCCTGCCGACGGCCCCGCTCCGACAGCCGTCCGGGCAGCCGGCCGGTGGCGATGCCCGCCTCGTTGTCGGTGCTCGTTGCGTGCGTCTCGTAGATCAGCTCGACTGCCATCGGGGCCTCCCCCGGGTCGGGTGCGTCAACGGGCGGCGGCCGCCCGGAAGGTGCGCCGGTAGGCCAGGGGGGAGACACCGATGGCGGCATGGAGGTGCTGCCGCAGGGAGGTCGCGGTGGCGAAGCCCACCTCGCCGGCGATGCGGTCGACCGGGAGGTCGCTGGACTCCAGCAGTTGGCGGGCCCGGGCGACCCGCTGCTGGATGAGCCACTTCCCCGGGCTCATCCCGACCTCGTCCCGGAAGCGCCGGGCGAAGGTCCGCAGGCTCATCCGGGCGTGGTCGGCGAGGTCGTTCAGGGTGAGCGGCAGGTCCAGGTGCTCCAGCGCCCACTGCCGTGTCGCCGCCGTGCCGGTGTCGGTCGGCGCGGGCACGGGCTGCTCGATGTACTGCGCCTGGCCGCCCTCCCGCCAGGGCGGTACGACGCAGACGCGGGCGACGAAGTTGGCCACGGCGCTGCCGTGGTCGGCGCGCACCAGGTGCAGGCAGACGTCCACGCCGGAGGCCGCGCCGGCCGAGGTGAGGATGTCGCCGTCGTCGACGAAGAGCACGTCCGCGTCGAGCGCCACCCCGGGGAACATCCGCCGGAAGTGGTCGGCGAGCGCCCAGTGGGTGGTGGCGGGACGGCCGTCGAGGAGCCCCGCGGCGGCGAGCGTGAAGGCCGCCGTGCAGATGGACACGATGCGCGTGCCCGGCCGGATCATGCCGAGCGCGGCGGCGACCGGGGCGGGGAGCTCCTCGGTGATCCGCCTCATCTCGTACGGCGGGATCACGACGGTGTCCGCGGTGGCCAGCACCTCGGGGCCGTGCTCGACGGCGACCGAGAAGTCGGAGTCGGTGCGTACGGGGCGGCCGTCGACCGTGCAGGTCAGCACCTCGTAGCGGTCCCCGGCCGAGCCGAAGACGCGGTTGGGGATGCCCAGCTCGAAGGGATAGACGCCGTCGAGGGCGAGGACGACCACACGATGCATGGCACGATCTTATCGGATGATGGCAATCAGGCCATTTTCCGGTGCGGTGTCCTTCGGCACGCTGGAGCGCATGACCGAAACGAACCCTCACACCATGCGCGCGATCACCCAGGACGTCCTCGGCGGCCCCGAGGTCCTCCGCGAGGCGGAGCTGGCGCGCCCCGCCGCCGGCATCGGGCAGGTCCTCGTCCGCGTGCACGCCGCCGGCCTCAACCCGACCGACACCAAGCACCGGCAGAGCGGGCTCTTCCTCGGGGCGCCGCCGTTCGTCCTCGGCTGGGACGTCTCCGGCGTCGTGGCGGAGACCGGGCTGGGAGTGGCCCTCTTCCGGCCCGGCGACGAGGTCTTCGGCATGCTCCCCTACCCGCACGGCGCCGGCTCCCACGCCGAGTACGTGACCGGGCCCGCCCGTGCCTTCGTGCGGAAGCCGTCCGGCATGAGCCACGAGGAGGCCGCCGCGGTCCCGCTGGTGGCGCTCACCGCCTGGCAGGCCCTGGTCGACATCGCCGGGCTCCGGCCGGGGCAGCGGGTGCTCGTCCACGCGGCCGCGGGCGGCGTCGGCCATGTCGCCGTCCAGATCGCCAAGTCCCTCGGCGCGTACGTCATCGGCACCGCGAGCGCCGCCAAGCACGACTTCCTGCGCGGCCTCGGTGCCGACGAACTGATCGACTACCGCACGACCGACTACGCCGAGGCCGTCCGCGACGTGGACGTCGTCCTCGACCCCCTCGGCGGCCCCGAGTCGGTCCGCTCCCTCGGCACCCTGCGCGAGGGCGGGCTGCTCGTGACGCTCCTGCCGATCGGCGTGCCGGAGCTGCGGGCCGAGGCCGAGCGCCGGCGGGTGCGCGCCACCGGCATGCTCGTCGAGGCCGACCACGCCGGCATGGCCGCGGTCGCCCGCCTGGTCGAGGAGGGCGCCCTGCGCGTCACGGTCGCCGACACCTTCCCGCTGGCCGAGGCCGCCAAGGCGCACGCGTCCCTGGAGACCGGGCGCACGACGGGCAAGCTGGTCCTCACCGTCCGCTGACGGCCGCGACCGGGGCGGGCCGTACGGGCACCGGGGCAGGGCTCGAACCTGCGTCCACCCGGTCCCGAGCCGGGCGCTCCACCGCTGAGCTTCCCGGTGCCCGTACAGCCCCCGACGGGAGCAGGGCTCGAACCTGCGTCCAGCCGGTTAAGAGCCGGCTGCTCCACCACTGAGCTTCCCCGTCGGTACCCCGATCCTGGCCGCCACGGCGGCGGGACGTCAACGCAATTGGGCGTCGACGTCCGCGGCCGCCGGACGGAGCGGGCGTCCCGAGAAGAAGCCCGCCGACCGCAGCACACTCGCCAGCACCGGGTCACCGACCTCCACCCCGTGCACCAGCTCCGGCGTGGGCCGGAACGGCACCGCCCGCGCCGCCGGGCGCGGTTCGGTCCAGCCTCCCGCGACGGGGTCGACGCCGTGCCGCCGGCAGACCTCCTCCACCAGGGACCGCGGGCATTCCGCCTCACCGCGCAGCACCTGCCAGGGCAGCGGGAGTTCGGCCCAGACGCCGGTGTCCGGATGCAGCCCTCCGCCCGTCGACCGGTGCCAGGCGGCCACGTCCGCCGCGACCAGGAGCAGCACCTTGCCGGGGCAGACCCGGTCGGCGATCTCCTCGGCGTCCATGGCCCGCAGGAGCGCGAACCAGTTCGTCCGGGCCTTGGTCCAGGCGCGCGCGGTCTGGTTCCAGGTCGTCGAGTCGTCGCCGCGGCGCACGATCATCGTCGCGCGGTCCAGCGGCTGGTGCCGCCATGCCGTCTCCAGCAGCTCCGCCACCTCCAGCAGGAAGCGGTACCAGATCCCGAGGAGCCGTCCCCGCCGCCCGTCGTCGAGGTGGCCGAGTACCTCGGCGGTCGGGTGGACGTGTGCCACGGCGTACCAGTTGGTGCGTTCCGGCCGCCGGCGCAGCTCCTCGAACAGCGCGTCCGCCACCTCGTCGTAGGCGGGCTGCTGGCCCGAGACCGTGAACTCGCTGCGCAGGTTGGCCCGTGCGGTGAGGTAGGCGACGAAAGCCGCGGTCGGGGCGTCGGACGCGAACTCCTCGTACGCCAGCCGGGAGGCGAGTCCGCTCTTGCCGATCAGCGTCACCTCCCGCTTGCGCTGCTCCACCAGGATCCGCGCCAGCTTGGCCTCCATGCGGCGCAGCAGCCGGAAGCGCTTGTTGTACTGCCGCTTCGACATCTCGCCCAGCCCGGCCTCCGCGCGCCCGGCGCGGTCGAGGCGGTCGGCCAGGAAGTCGCTCGCCCCGAACCGCTTGGCGATCTGCTCGCCGGCCGCCCGGATGGCGGCCTCGACCTGTGCCGGATCGTCCCCGGCGGCCGCGGTCGGCTCCGGCAGCCCGGGGAACAGCTCCGCGAAGCGCGCCAGTTGGCGCTGCGCCCCGACGGGCCGGGCGAAGTCCTCCAGCATCGAGGTGTAGCCGTGCCAGAGGGTGCGCAGCGAACCGCGCGCCGCCTTCTCCAGCGCGTGCCGGGTGCGGCGGGCCGGTCGCCTGCCGCCGCCGTCGAGCAGCCGGAGGGCGAGGTGGGCGATGTCCTCGGGGCGCTTGCGCCGGTCGAGGGACGCGTGCAACTCCCGCAGGACCGAGGTGTTCTGGGACATGCGCCCAGGGTGGCGCAGGCGGGGGCCGCGGAACCACCGGTTAATCGCGGAGTCGTCACCTCGAACGCGAGGCGGGCGACGGCCCTCCGGCCTCCCCCGGCATCGACAAGCCCACCGCCGAGGCGCGCATCACCGAGGCGCCGGCCGAGATCGTGGCGGCGCGCGAACAGCGGTGAGCGCCCTCCCGGGTGGGGCGTGATTCGATGAGGGCCGTCGTGGCCCCGCCCGGGAGGATCGGAACCCTGAACACCACGCTCGCGGAGGCGTTGTCCGTCGCGCTGCTGCTCCTCGTCCTCGCCGGCGCGGTGATTCGTCCGTTCGGACTCCCGGAGGCGGTGATCGCCGTGCCGGCCGCCGCGGTGGCCGTGGGGAGCGGGGCGATCCCGCTGGAGCACGCGCGGGAGGAGGCGGAGCGGCTGGGCCCGGTGATCGGGTTCCTGGCCGCGGTGCTGGTGCTGGCGAAGCTCTGCGACGAGGAGGGGCTGTTCCGGGCCGGTGGGGCGTGGATGGCCCGGGTGGCCGCGGGGCGGCCGCGGCGGTTGCTCGGGGCGGTCTTCGTACTGGCGTCGGCGGTGACGGCGGCGCTCAGCCTGGACGCCACGATCGTGCTGCTGACCCCGGTGGTGTTCGCGACCGCCGCACGGCTGGGGGTGCGGCCGAAGCCGCATGTGTACGCGTGCACGCACCTGTCGAACACCGCCTCGCTGCTGCTGCCCGTCTCGAACCTGACGAACCTGCTGGCGTTCGCGGCCAGTGGGCTGAGCTTCACCCGCTTCGCCGGGCTGATGGTGCTGCCGTGGCTGGTGGCGATCGCCGTGGAGTACGTCGTCTTCCGGCGCTGGTTCCGCGGCGACCTGGCGGCCGCCGTCGCCGTCCCGGACGGCGCCCAGGTACCGCCGCTGCCGGTGTTCGCGCTGGTCACGGTGGTCTGCACGCTGGCCGGTTTCGTGGTGACCCCGGCGCTCGGCGTGGATCCGGCGTGGGCGGCCGCGGCCGGGGCGCTGGTGCTGGCCGTACGGGCGGTGGCGCGGCGGCGGATGACGGTGCGCGCCGTGGCGGGGGCGGCCGGGGTGCCGTTCCTGGCGTTCGTGCTGGCGCTGGGCGTGGTGGTCCGGGCGGTGGTCGACAACGGGCTCGCCGACGCGCTGGGCCGGATCGTGCCCGAGGGCACCGGGCTGCCCGCGCTGCTCGGCGTCGCGGCGCTCGCCGCCGTCCTGGCCAACCTGATCAACAACCTGCCCGCCGTGCTGGTCCTGCTGCCGCTGACCGCCCCCGCCGGGCCCGGCGCGGTGCTGGCCGTCCTGCTCGGGGTGAACATCGGCCCCAACCTGACCTATGCGGGATCGCTGGCCACCCTGCTGTGGCGGCGTATCGTGCATCAGCACGAACACGACGTGGACCTGAAGGAGTTCACCGTCCTCGGCCTGCTCACCGTGCCTGCGGCGCTGGGCCTCGCGGTGGTGGCACTGTGGGGTTCGCTGCACGTCCTCGGAGGGTGATGTCCGTGATCGTGACCGCCTGGATCGCCGAAGGAACCTGGCCCGCCTGCGTCGACGCCGTCCGCGGCCACGCGCCGGAGGCCGCCGACGTCGTCCTGCTGCACGTCAGCGGCCCCGACATCCCCGGCCTGGCGCACGCCGCCTATGCCGGGCTGCTGGGCCGCGGGCACCCGGAGCACGATCCGGGCACCCGGCTGGAGGACCTCGGCGCGGACTCCGCGGGCCGCCTGCTGGACGCCGCCGCGCGGCGCCTGGGCCGCCCGTGCCGCCGGGAGGAGCGGTCGGGGCGGGTGGAACGTGAGGTGGTGGCCGCCGCGGCGGGAGCCGATCTGCTGGTGATGGCCCGCGACGGAGACCTCGCGCGGCTGGGGCCGCGCAGCCTGGGCCCGGCGGCGCGCTTCGTCGTGGACCACGCGCCGTGCCCGGTCCTCCTGGTGTGGCCCGCGGCCGCGCCGGACGTGGCGACGCTCCCCCCGCCCCACCCGCCCCACTGACCCGGGCTCAGGCGGCGACGCCGTCGGGGGCCGCCGGCACGAACGGCATCAGCTCGTCCTGACCCGGCCGCACCACCCCGTAGGTGCTCTCGGGGACCTCGTGCCAGGCGTCCGGCAGATCGCCCAGCGGCTCGGACACCACGAGCCGGGTCTCGGCCGACACGCCCTGCAGGAACCACAGGTCCGGGTGGAGTTCCCGCAGCGAGTCCACCTTGCTGCTGTAGAACAGCGACCGCGAGCGGTGCTCGCTGGAGTAGCGGAAGGCCCACAGGCTCTCGCCGTCGGTGACCGCCACCGTCATCTGCACCGGGTACTCCACCCCGTGCTCGTGGCCGGTCCGTTCCACCAGGCCGACCATCCGCGAGACGGCGCCGGGCACGTCCTGGTCGAGGCCGAGGGTCAGCGTGAGGAAGAACATCACCTCGGAGTCCGTCGAGCCCTCCATGCAGGAGAACAGCGCCGGGTCGACGGCGAGCGCGAGGTCGCGGCGCAGCCGGTGGAAGTCGGTGACCGCGCCGTTGTGCATCCACAGCCAGCGGCCGTGCCGGAAGGGGTGGCAGTTGGTCTGCTGGATCGCGGTGCCCGTCGACGCCCGCACGTGGGCGAAGAACAGCGGTGAGGTGACGTGGTGTGCGATCTCCCTCAGGTTGCGGTTGTTCCACGCCGGGCCGATGTCCCGGATGATCGCCGGGGTGTCCAGGTCGGCGGCGTACCAGCCGATCCCGAAACCGTCGCCGTTGGTCGTCTCGACGCCCATCCGGGAGTGCAGGCTCTGGTCGATCAGGGAGTGCTGCGGCTTGTAGAGGATGTTGTCGAGCAGCATGGGGGTGCCCGAGTAGGCGAGCCACCGGCACATGAGCACCATTCCCTTCCTCGGGTCCCGTTCCCGGATCCCGGACTCAGGCCCCCGTTCTCAGGCCCCCGCCTCGGGCTTCGGCCAGGGCGACCTCGGCCCAGATCGTCTTGCCCTCCTGGGTGTGACGCGTTCCCCAGCGCTCGGTGACCTGCGCCACCAGCAGCAGTCCGCGGCCGCCCTCGTCGAAGACCCGGGCCCGGCGCAGGTGCGGCGCGGTGCCGCTGCCGTCGGACACCTCGACGATGAGGGTGGAGTTGTGGATGACCCGCAGGCCGATGGGCGGGGTCCCGTACCGGATGGCGTTGGTGACGAGTTCGCTGACCACCAGTTCCACGGTGTACGTGATGTCCCGCATCCCCCATGCCGCCAGGCGGCGGGAGACCTCGGCGCGGATCCGCGCCACCGCCGCGGGCTCGGCGGGCACGTCCCAGCCGACGACCTGGGAGGCGTCCAGCACCTTGGTACGGGCGAGGACCAGCGCGACGTCGTCGTCGGGCGGGTCGGGGACGAGTCCCACCAGGGTGTCGCAGACGGCCTCCAGCGGGCGGGCCGGCCGGGTGAGCGTGTGCCGCAGCCGTTCCGTGCCCGTGTCGACGTCCCGGTCGGCGGTGGCGATGAGGCCGTTGGTGTAGAGGAGGAGCAGGCTGCCGGGGTCGAGTTCGCGCTCGGCGGTCTCGAAGGGCAGCCCGCCCAGTCCCAGTGGCGGCCCGGGCGGTACGTCGAGGAGCTCCGCGTCGCCGTCCGGCGTGGTCAGGACCGGCGCCGGGTGGCCGGCGCTGGCGGCGGTGCAGCGTCGCGAGACCGGGTCGTACACCAGGTAGAGGCAGGTGGCGACGAGGTCGGTGACCAGGTTCTCCCCGTCGGGTTCGGTGACCTCCTCCGCGGCGAGGTGGGCGACCAGGTCGTCGAGGTGGACCAGCAGTTCGTCCGGTGGCAGGTCGACGTCGGCGAGGGTGCGCACGGCCGTCCGGAGCCGTCCCATGGTGGCGGAGGCGCGCAGCCCGTGGCCGACCACGTCGCCCACGACCAGCGCGACCCGGGCGCCGGAGAGCGGGATCACGTCGAACCAGTCGCCGCCGACGCCCGCCCCGCTGCCCGCGGGCAGATAGCGCGACGCGACCTCCACGGCCTCCTGGGGGCCGATCCGCTGCGGCAGCAGGCTGCGCTGGAGGGCGAGTGCGGTGGCGCGCTCCCGGGTGTAGCGGCGGGCGTTGTCGACGGCGACGGCGGCCCGGGCCCCGATCTCCCCGGCGACCTGGAGGTCGTCCTCGTCGAAGGGCTCCGGCCGGCGGTGCCGGGCGAGCACGGCGACTCCGAGGGTGATGCCGCGGGCCTGCAACGGAATGATCATCACCGAGTGGATCCCGTGCCGGCGCAGCATCTCGGCGCGCCCGGGGTCGCCCGCGGCCCACACGTCGATCGCGCGGTCCACGGTGCCGTGCAGCGAGGGGCGGCCGGTGACGAGGGAGAAGGTGGGCGGGGAGTCCTGCGGGTAGTGGTCCAGTTCCCCGGTCGGGGTCACGGACTCGGGCAGTCCCGGCAGCACGGACTGCTGGGCGGCGCGGCGGAGCGCGACCCCGGGATCGGCGGCCTTCGGTTCCACCCCGCGGAACAGCGGGTCGAGCAGGTCGACGGTGACGAAGTCGGCGAGGGTGCCCACCACCACGTCGGCCATCTCCTGGGCGGTGCGGCTCACGTCCAGGGTGCTGCCGATCCGGGTGCTGAGCTCGTTGAGCAGGGCGAGCCGCTCCCGGGCCAGATACTGCTCGGTGGTGTCGACGGCGGTGAGCTGGACGCGGGGTGTGCGCCGCAGCGGATCGGCGAGCGGGGAGAGCATGATCGTCCAGGAGCGGTGTGCCGATGTCGCCGGTGAGCGGATGCGCAGGTGCAGGTCCTGCGACTCGCCGGTCTCCAGGACGCGCCGGACGCCGTGCTCGACCGCCCGGCCCGCGTCGCCCGGGAGGATCTCCGAGGGACGCCGGCCCCGCATCTGCTCCTCGGACAGCCCGGCCTCGCGCTCCATTCCCTTGCTGGTGCGCAGCGCCCGCAGCTCGTTGTCGAAGATCGCCATGGGCAGCACCGACTGGTCGAAGGCCTCCTCGACCACGCTGTCCACCGCGCCCCAGTGCCGCCGGTCGACCGGCGAGACCACGATGAGCCGCTGCGGCCTGCCATGGCCGTCCAGCGACGGGTAGATCCGCACGGATACGTCCAGGTGGCGCCCGTCCCGGCGGCGCAGCACCGATCTGCCGCCCCAGCCGAAGGGCATCGCGAGGAACCACTCGGTGGCCTGGGCGGTGTCCGCGCCGAGCAGCTGTCCGGCCGGCTGCCCCACGACCTCGTCGTGCCCGTACCCGAGCAGCCGTTCCGCCTCGCTGCTCCAGCCGGTGACGATGCCCTGGGCGTCGATCACGGCCGTGGCGGGAACGGCCTGATCGGGCCCGGGTGGGCGGTCGCCGTCGAAGTCGTCGTCGAGGCTGGAATCTCGCATCGCCATCCGTCGCCGTTCTCGCCCGTCCTGGCCCGGCTCCCCTCCCCCGGACGGCCGCCTTGGCCCTTCTCCACTTCTACCGCTCCTGGCCCGCGCCCGCAGGTCGGCGCCGGTCGCCGGGCCGCGGGCCGCCTCAGCCCGTGGGGCCGGGCGACGCGGCGACGTCGCAGCGCGCGGGCGGGAGCGTTCCGTCGCTGCCGGTGAGGGTGACCACGGCGGTGCCGTCGCGGCCCTCGGCGGCGGCGGCGGTGCAGACCAGTTGGCGCAGGGCGTTGTCCCGGAGCTTCCGTACGGGGAAGGGGGCCGTGATCCAGAGGGCGCCCGGGGAATTCCTGACGTCGACGGGGCCGGTGGGCTCGGGCAGTCCGGTGGTCAGCCCGGCCTCCTCCCTCTCCTCGGGGAGCGGGCCGTCCAGCAGCGCGCTCATCACCTTCGCGGTCGGTATCGGCGGGGACTGCTCGTTGTACTCCCCGAGCTGCCGGACGACGACGGCGGGCCGGCCGTCGTCGGCGAGGAAGAACAGCACCAGCCGGTTGCCGGCCGAGGGGTAGACGACGGTGGTGGCGGGCCCGCCCGCCTCGACCACCGCGGATTCCGGGACCCCGCAGCCCGCGAGCAGCGCGGCGACCGCCGCGCAGCCGGCCGCCGGGGCGAGGGCGCGCCTCACGGGGTGTCCTCCGGGGCCGGGCGCGCCTCCAGCGGCATCCGCACGGTGAGGACGGCTCCGCCGCGCGGGCCGTTCGCGGCCCGGACGGTGCCGCCGTGCAGATGGACGTTCTCCCTGGTGATCGCGAGTCCCAGACCGCTGCCCGAGGAGCGGGTGCGGGCCGCGTCGGCCTTGTAGAAGCGGTCGAATATGTGCGGCAGCACCTCCGGGGCGAAGCCCGGTCCGCTGTCGGCGACCTCGACGACGAAGCGGGCCTCCGAGCCGTGGTCGGCCTCGGTGTGCAGCCGGACCCGGACGGGGGCGCGGCCGTGCCGCAGCGCGTTGCCGACGAGGTTGGCGACGACGACGTCGAAGCGCCGCGGATCGAGCCGGGCCCGGATGCCCGCGGGCAGTTCGGTGGCCACCTGCCCGGGATCGGTCCAGCGCCGCGTCGCCAGGGTCTTGCGGACGGTCTCCGCGACGTCGACCTCGTCGGTGTTGAGCTCGGCGGCCTTGGCGTCGAAGCGGGATATCTCGATCAGGTCCTCGACCAGGACGGCGAGTTTGCCGGTCTCGGCGCTGATGAGGCGGACGGCGGCCGCTGTGTCCGGGGCGAGCCGGTCGGCGTCCTCGTCGAGTACCTCGGTGACCGCGAGCATCCCGGCGAGCGGGGTGCGCAGTTCGTGCGAGACGTCGGATGCGAACCGGCGGGCGCGGGCCTCGGCCCGGCGCAGTTCCGTCACGGACCGCTCGAGTTGCAGCGCCGACTCGTTGAAGGTGTGGGCGAGGTCCGCGAGTTCGTCGGTGCCCTTCACCGGGATCCGGGTGTCGAGTTCGCCGCGGCCGATCCGCTGCGCCGCCCTGTGCAGGTCGCGGACCGGGCGGAGCACGCTGCGCGCGGCGAGCAGGGCGGGGACGAGGGCGACGGCCAGGGCGGGGAGCGCTCCGTCGCGGGCCGCGGTGACCATGGCCCGGATGTTGTCCCGTTCGGTGGCCAGCGGCATCACGGCGTACAGCACGAGTCCGCTGGGGCGGGCGACGGAGCCGGTCCGGAAGACGGTCGGCACGGCGATGGTCAGCCAGGGGGTCCCGCCCTTGTCGACCCGCTGGAAGGTCCCTTTGGGGTGCGCCAGCGCGGCGCGCCGCAATTCGGGGGTGATCACCGTGGAGACCGGACTGGTGCCGGAGGAGACCCGCATCGACCCGTACTCGGCGAACACCACCCAGGTGTGCGGCTGGCTCTTGCGGGCCATGTCGCGGAGCAGTTGCCGCAGGACCGCGGGATCCGGCGGAAGGGGGGTGACGAGGGTGCCGGCCTGCTCGCGGAAGGAGGAGACGGCGGTGTCCTGCGCCTGCTCGAGGATGGCGTTGCGCGCCTCCCGGTAGGTGAGGGCCGCCGTGGTGCCCGCGCTGACCGCCGCGACCAGCAGGAAGGCCATGATCAGCCGGGTGCGCAGCCCGATCCGGGCTCTCCAGCGGATCACAGGGGCCCGAAGCGGTAGCCGAAGCCGCGCAGCGTCTGTATGTAGCGGGGGCTGCCGGGCACGTCCTCGATCTTGTTGCGCAGCCGCCGGACGCACGCGTCGACCAGCCTGGCGTCCCCGTGGTAGCTGTGCTCCCACACGTGTTCCAGCAACTGCTGGCGGCTGAAGACCTGTTCGGGGGCCGCGGCCAGGTACAGCAGCAGTTTCAGCTCGGACGGAGCGAGCGCCAGCCGCTGTCCCGACTTGGCGACACCGAGCCCCGCACGGTCGATGGCGAGGTCGCCGTGGAACTCGACGGCCGGGCGTCCGCCCGGCTCCTCGATACGGCGCAGCACGGCCCGGATGCGGGCCTCGATCACCTCGGTGCGGGCGGGTTTGACGATGTAGTCGTCGGCCCCCGCCTCCAGTCCGACGACCACGTCGAAGTCGTCGCCGCGGGCGGTGAGCATGATGATCGGCAACTGGCTCGTCTCGCGCACCCGCCGGCAGACCTGGACGCCGTTCATGCCGGGCAGCATCAGGTCCAGCAGCAGCAGATCGGGCTGGAACTCGACGACGGCCGCGAGCCCGGCCTCCCCGGTCGCGGCGGTCCGCACCTCGTGACCACGGCGGCGCAGGCCCAGTTCGACACCCTCGCGCACGGAGGGGTCGTCTTCGATCAGCAGTACGCGCGGCATGAGCGGAGTATCGCAACTCATCCTGCACCGCGCCGTACTTTGCCGGCCGCCGTCCGCAGGGCGGCCTCGACCTCCGCCAGCCGCAGCGGCCGGGCCGCGGCGGCGAAGACCAGCGCGATGACGGCCGTCCCGGCCGCCGCGGCGGCGAGCGGGCCCAGCGGCGCGGCCAGCCCGGCCGCCGGACGGCCCAGTGCGGCGGCGGGGACCGCGACGAGCAGCAGCCGGGCCAGCGCGCCCGCGGTCGGCGACCGCCACGGCCC
Source organism: Streptomyces sp. NPDC026673 (assembly GCF_040638135.1). NCBI lineage: Bacteria > Bacillati > Actinomycetota > Actinomycetes > Kitasatosporales > Streptomycetaceae > Streptomyces > Streptomyces sp. NPDC026673. Next base: position 142,298 of record NZ_JBEZXR010000008.1, read on the forward strand.
GCGCCGGCCGCCGGGCGCCGCCAGCCGTCGGTCCAGCACGTACGCGGTGACCGCCCAGCCCGCGAAGAGCGCCAGCGAGTACCCCCCGGCCATGCCGGTGACCGCCCAGCGGGCGGGGAGCAGCAGATAGGCGGTGACGGACAGCCCCGCGTTGAGTCCGGAGATCACCAGGTTGAGCAGGAACGGGGTCCGGGTGTCGCCGAGCGCGTAGAAGGTGCGCGAGAGCACGTACTGCCCGGAGAAGGCGACGAGTCCGGGGGCGAAGGCCACCAGGGTGTTCGCCATGACCGCGACGTCGGCGGCGTCGGTCCTGCCGTGCTCGAAGACCAGGGCCATCGCGGGTCCGGCGAGCGCCAGCAGCGCGCACGCCGCGGGCACGACCACCGCCGAGCTGCTGCGCAGCGCGTAGGCGACGTCCCGGCGCACGCGCCCGGGGTCGCCGTCGGCCGCCGCGTCGCTCATCCGCGGCAGCAGGGCGGTGACCAGCGAGACCGTCACGATGCCGTGCGGCACGGCCCAGAGCAGATAGGCGTTGTTGTACGCGGTGAAGCCGGCGCCGCCGTCGACACCGAGGGCCGCGGCGCGCTGCCCCGCGGAGGTGGCGAGCCGGGTCACCACCCAGTACGCGACCTGGTTGGTGAGCACCAGCAGCACCAGCCACCCGGCGGAGCGCAGCGGCCGGGCCAGCCCGCTGCCCCGCCAGTCGAACCGCGGCCGCCACCGGAAGCGGGCCGCCCGCAGCGACGGCACCAGGGCCAGCGCCTGTACCGCGATGCCGGCCGTGGTGCCCCAGCCGAGCAGCGCGGTCTCGCCCGCGGTCAGCCCGCCGCCGGTCCCGGCCGTGGCCAGGTACAGGCCGAAGACGGCGATGACGACGAGGTTGTTGAGGACCGGGGTCCACATCATCGCGCCGAACCGGCCCCGGGCGTTGAGCACCTGCCCGAGCAGCGTGAACAGGCCGAGGAAGAAGATCTGCGGCAGGCAGGACCGGGCGAAGGCCACCGTCGTCGCCGCCTGCGCGCCGGTGTATCCGGTGTACGCGGCCACGATCGCCGGGGCGGCCAGGACGGCGGCCGTCGTGATCAGCAGCAGCGCGGCGGTGCAGAGGGTCAGCAGCCGGTCGGTGTAGGCGGCGCCGCCGTCCTCGTGCTCCTTGGCCGCCCTGACCAGTTCGGGCACGAAGACCGCGTTGAGGGCGCCGCCCAGCAGCAGCATGTAGACGATCGTGGGCACCGAGTTGCCGACGGAGTAGCCGTCCGCGGCCAGCCCGATGCCCAGCGCGGCGGCCACGATCGCGGACCGCACGAAACCGGTGGCGCGGGAGACCATCGAGCCCGCCGCCATGACGGCGCCGCTGCGCAGCACCGAGCGGGGCGCGGGGGCCGGGGCGGCGGCCCCGTCCGCCGGACGCGCCGCCGCGGGGGCGCTCACCGTCGTGCCATGTAGAGCCGGAACGCCCGGTAGAGCGCGTGGTTGGCGGTTCCGTCCAAAGCCGTCTCCCATTCCCCCAGGGTCTCGACGACCTGCCCGCCGGTGCCGAGCTTCCACCGCGTGAGACCGAACGCCCGGTCCTCCGGGTCGAGTGTGGAGGGTACCCCGCGCATGTCGTACTCCAGTGCGCCCTGCGCGTGGGCGTCCCGCAGCATGCGCCACTGCAGGGCGTTGGAGGGCCGGACCTCGCGGCGGTGGTTCGCGGAGGCGCCGGTCTGGTACCAGACCCGCCGGCCCACCGTGATCATGGTGTGGGCGGCGAGGACCTCGCCCTCGTGCCGGGCCAGGTAGAGCTTCATCCGGCCCGGCTGCTCGGCGTTGAGGGCCTCGTACTGCCGCCGGTAGTACTCCAGCGAGCGGCCCAGCCGGAAGCCGTCGCGCTCCTCGGTGAGCGTCAGCAGCCGGAAGAACTCGGGGAGATCCTCCGGGCCGCCCACGCCCACCTCGACGCCCGACTTCTCCGCCCGCCGTATGTTGCGCCGCCACTCCTGGTTGAGCCCGGACCACAGGTCGTCGGTGGAACGGCCGGCCAGCGGGACCCGGAAGACATGACGGGGCTGGGCGTCCGCGTCGCCGTCCCGGTCGTCGCCGCAGCGCTGCCAGCCGCGGGCCCGCAGCCGCTCGGCCACGACGGTGCCCAGCGGATCGACCTCGCAGGCCAGGACGTCGGACAGGCGTCGTCCGAGGCCGGTCGCCCCCTTGACCGCGGCGGCGTCCCAGCGGCGGTGGGCGGGCGAGGGGCCGATGCGCACGGCGAAGGCGCCCAGTCGCCGCAGGTGGTGCAGCAGGGGCGTGAGCCAGGCGTCGACATCGGGGTCGGCCCAGTCGGTGACCGGGCCCTCCGGCAGGTAGGCGAAGGACTTCCGCGTCCCGGGGAACTGGCGCAGCAGCACCAGCGCGACCCCGCTGAGCTCCCCGGCTCCGGCGCCCTCGCGCGGACCCCAGCCGAGCAGCCGGGACTGCCAGCCCGGCTTCACCCGGGCCCAGGACGGGCACTGCAGGAAGCCCGGGCCGAGCGCGGAGCCGGGGCGGGACGCCAGGAACGAGCGGTACGTCTCGGTGTCGACCGGCCGGAGCCAGGCCTGCCGGGGGCCGCAGCCCGCGGTCACGAGCAGCGCTGACACTGCGCCTCCCTGGGATGTGGTCGGTGGGAACGCAGGAAGGCTCACAGCCGTGCATGACGGTCCCGCGCGGCGAATGTGACCGGACCATGACCGTTCCTGTGCAGCTGCCGTCACACGGCCGCGAGGCGCTCCCCGGCGGCTCTCCGCGGCCTAGAGTCCCCGGAGTCCGGCCGTTTCCCGGCCGATTCCCCTTCCCTCCCGGAGGTCTTCGTTGTCCCGGAAACGCGTGGGTCCGATACGCCGGACCCGCCTGCGCCCCGCCGCCGTCACGGCCACCGCGCTGACCGCCGCGCTCGCCGTCGCGCTCTCCGCCTGCTCGGGCGGCGCCCCGGCGGCGACCCGCACGGCGGGCGGCACCGGGCAGGGGAAGGACCGGCCGGCGACCGTCACCGTCACGCCCCACGGAGGGAAGCCGCGGGCCGGCGAGCCCGTCCGGGTCACCGCGAAGGGCGGCACCCTCACCAAGGTCACCGTCACCGGACCCGGCGGGGGCGTGCTGGCCGGCACCCTGTCCGCGGACCGCCGCACCTGGACCTCCGACCGCAACGTCGTTCCCGGCGCCTCGTACACCGTGCGGGCCGCCACCCGCACCCCGGGCGGGACCGTCGGCGGGGCCGACGCCGGCTTCACCACGGCCGCCGCGGGCAAGGTCAACAAGGTGGACTGGCGGCCCGGCGACAGCAGCACGGTCGGCGTGGCCCAGCCGATCTCCCTGGTCTTCGACAACCCGGTGGCGGACAAGGCCGCAGTGGAGAGGCAGCTCGAGGTCACCACCTCCAACGGAACCGAGGGCTCCTGGGGCTGGCTGAAGGACTACTCCGGCCGGGACCGGGTGGACTGGCGGCCCCGGGAGTACTGGCGGCCCGGCACCAAGGTCACCCTGAACGCCCGCCTGAACGGCACCGACTCGGGCCCCGGCGGCGGCTGGTTCGTCCGCGACTACAAGGCCGGCTTCACCGTGGGAGCCCGGCAGGTGGTCAAGGTCGACCTCGACCGCAAACGGCTCACCCTGCAGCGCGACGGCCGTACCGTCCGTACGATCCCGGTCTCCGGCGGCACCCCCGGCCCGAACACCGGGTCGTGGCGCGGCACGGCGGTGGTGCTGGCGAAGGAGGGCACGGTCCGGATGAACTCCGAGACCGTCGGCCTCGGCAAGGCCTACGACGAGATGGTCGAGGACTCGATCCGGCTCACCTGGTCCGGGATGTACGCGCACGCCGCCCCCTGGAACGCGGCGTTCTTCGGCCGGGCCAACCGCAGCCACGGCTGCGTCGGGATGAGCACCGCCGACGCGGACTGGCTGTACTCCCGGGTGAGGGTCGGGGACCCCTTCGAGATCAGGGGCGCGGAGGCCAAGGGCACGGTCGCGCCGAACAACGGCTTCGGCGACTGGAACCTCGACTGGGACCGGTGGCGGGAGAAGAGCGCGCTGGACTGACCCCCGTCCGGGGGCGCCGCGGACGGCCGGCGGTGGTTGCCTGGAAGGGGTGGCACCACCGCACCGCCGAGAGGAAGGCACCGCCATGACCGGCTCCGGCTTCACCGCACAGTCCACCGCCGCCGAGGTCGTCGGCGGCATCGACCTCACCGGCCGCCGCGCCGTCGTCACCGGCGCGGCCTCCGGCATCGGTCTGGAGACCGCCCGCGCCCTGGCCGGCGCCGGTGCCGAGGTCACCCTCGCCGTCCGGGGCACCGCCGCCGGCGAGCGGGCGGCCGGGGAGATCACGTCCGGCATCGGCGGCGGGCGGGTCCTGGTCGCCCCGCTCGACCTGGCGGACCAGCGCTCCGTGGCGGCCTTCACCGCCGCCTGGCACGGCCCGCTGGACATCCTGGTCAACAACGCCGGCGTGATGATGACCCCCGAGACGCGCACGCCCGAGGGCTGGGAGCTGCAGTTCGCGACCAACCACCTCGGCCACTTCGCGCTCGCCACCCGCCTCCACCCGGCCCTGGCCGCCGCCGGCCGCGCCCGTGTGGTCTCCCTCAGTTCGGTCGCCCACCTGCGCTGCCCGGTGCACTTCGACGACATCCACTTCCGGCAGCGCCCGTACGATCCCGGACTCGCGTACGCCCAGTCCAAGACCGCCAACGTGCTGTTCGCGGTGGAGGCCCACCACCGCTGGGCCGGCGACGGCATCACCGTCAACGCCGTCCACCCCGGGGCGGTCCTGGGCACCAACCTGTCCCGCCATCTCACCCGGGAGGCCCTGGACGCCGCCGTCGCGTCGGGCGGCCACACCTTCAAGACGCCTGAGCAGGGGGCCGCCACCGCCGTCCTCGTCGCCACCGCGCCCCGCTACGAGGGCGTCGGCGGGCGCTACTTCGAGGACTGCGCCGAGGCCCACCGCCACATCCCCGGCACCTCCGGCGGCGTCTCCGACCACGCGCTGGACCCGGACTCGGCCGCGCTGCTGTGGCGGGTGTCGCTGGACACCCTCGCGGCGGACATACGGGGCTGACGCCCCTACGGCGGCGCCGCGGGCGGTCAGTGCGGGAAGGTCCGCGGCGGACGCTGGCGCGGCAGCTCGTCGCGGAACTCCTCGACGATCGAGCTGATCTGCCGGGTGAGCCGGGTCCGTTCCAGCCGGTCGAGGTAGAGGTTGCGGGCGGCCAGGCCCACCGCGTCCACGCAGAAGTACACGGCCATCAGCGGGTTGACGAACAGCTCGCTGTGCTTGGTGCGTTCCGTGAACCGCACGTCCCCGAAGTCGCCGCGCACCGCCGCCGCGACCGAGCCGTGGACGATGCTGGGGTACTCCGGTGTCGACTCCTGCGCGTGCGCGACCGCCGACAGGTACAGCCCGCCCTCCCGGCTGGCGCGCGGCAGCGAGAAGGCGCCCAGGTAGGCGCCGTCCCGCTCCAGGGCCGCCAGGTTCTCCAGGACCAGGGAGTGGTTCACCCCGTGGTAGGCGTCGACTCCGAAGCCGAGGCAGGCCACCAGCCGGTGCGGGACGTCGGTGAGTCCGTTGACCGCGGCCAGGCTGGCCATGTCCTCCTCCGGTGTGCCGAGTCCGCTCTCGTCGCCGCGCATGAGGATGTCGGTCCCGCCGTCCACCAGCACGATCGCGTCGACCCCGCCGAGGTGGCCGATCAGCGCCCGGTAGGCGGCCCGCAGAGGCGCGACGCCCGTCCGGCACAGCGCGTACACGGTCGAGGGCAGGCCCTGCCCCTCCAGCCAGCGGGCCAGGGACCGTTCCGGGAAGTAGTCGCCGCGTGCGGTGGTGTCGGGGCCGACGGCGGCGACGTCCTGGTCCAGCCATACGTCGAGGTCCAGGCCGTACAGATCGGCGAAGGAGAGGTTGGCCAGGTGGACCTCCTTGCCCGTCGCCCGCAGGGCCAGCGCGATCGGCAGCCCGGCATAGACGTCGAAGCCGCCGCCGGCCCCGGCGACGAGCACTCGCCGGGCGTCGCGCAGTCGGGTGAACAGGGCGGGTTCGAGGAGGGAGAACACCGCAGGAAGGTAACAGCCGTTCGGGCCGGCGGCCGGTGAATATCGGGCCTGCCGCCGGGGACCGGCGGACCGCCGCCCCCGGGGGGTGTCGGTGCCCGGGCCTACACTCGGCCGGATGGTGACGGAGACGGATGTCGCACTCGCCGACGGGCGGACACTGCATGTGTACGACACCGGGACGGGCGGTGAGGGCGACCGCCCGGGGCCGGTGGTCCTCTGGCACCACGGCACACCCAACGTCGGCACGCCCCCCGAGCCGCTCTTCGCCGCTTCCGCCGCGCTCGGCATCCGCTGGGTGTCGTACGACCGTCCTGGGTACGGCGGTTCGACGCGCCGCCCCGGCCGGGACATCGCCTCGGCGGCCGCCGATGCGGCCGCGGTCGCCGACGCCCTGGGCATCGGCCGGTTCGCGGTCATGGGCCACTCCGGCGGCGGCCCGCACGCGTTGGCGTGCAGCGCCCTGCTGCCGGACCGCGTCCCGGCCGTGGTCGCGGTGTCCGGCCTGGCGCCGTTCGGTGCGGAGGGGCTCGACTGGTTCGCCGGGATGGGGCCGTCCGGCGCGGCGGAGCTCGGCGCGGCGGTCGAGGGCCGGGCGGCGCTCGAGGCGCGGCTGGCGGCCGACGAGTTCGACCCCGAGCTCTTCACCCCGGAGGACCACGCCGCCCTGGCGGGCGACTGGGCGTGGCTCGGGGCGGTCGCGGGCGAGGCACTGGAGGGCGGTCCGGACGGCATGGTCGACGACGACCTCGCGTATGTGGCGCCGTGGGGCTTCGATCCGGCCGGCACGACGGCGCCCGTGCTGGTCCTGCACGGCGGGGCGGACCGCATGGTGCCCGCCGCACACGCTGCGTGGCTGTCCCGGCGCTGTCCCGCCGCGGAGCTGTGGCTGCGGCCGGGCGAGGGGCACATCTCGGTCCTGGGCTCCGCGACGGACGCGCTGGACTGGCTCGTCGAGCGGGCCCGCCGGGGCTGAGCGCGGGGCGGCTCCGTCCACAGGCTGTGGACGGAGTAGGCGTGGTGCGGGCGGCCCGGGAAGAGCCGGGACGCGTAACCGGTTCCGCCCCGGATTCGGCTGAACTGTCCCTCTGGCCTGGGAAGTTGGGCGCGTCGAGGGCAACCATGCGCCGTGTTCGGATGTCTGAACGGATACCCCCCGGCCGGTCCGCGGGGCGGCGGCGGCACCACGCCGGAGACGATCGAGCGCCATGGGGGCGGCGCCTCGGGGCACAGACGGAGGACCCGGACGACCGTGGACGCACAAGGCGGCAGGAACATCGACCCCGCGGACCAGTGGGTCCTCGACCCGGCGACCGGTGACTACCGGTTGCGGCTGGACTCGGACAGCCCCCCGGCCCCCACCGTGCCCCGGCAGGGCGGCCGACGGGCGCGCCGCGAGGAGCAGCGGCCCGTACCGGAGCCCGGCGGCGGCCGCCGCCGCGGCCGCGGGGCCCCGGCGTCCCGCAAGGCCAAGCGGTCCACGAAGCGGAAGGTCCTGATGTGGACCGCGGGCACGCTCGGATTCGTGCTGCTCGCGGGCAGCGGCGGCGCCTGGTTCCTGTACCGGCACTTCGACGGCAACATCGCCACCGTGGACGTCGGCACGGCGGGCAGCAGGCAGGCGACCAGCAAGGACGCGGTGAACATCCTGGTCATCGGCACCGACACCCGCGCCGGCCTCGGCGCGAAGTACGGGGACGCCGGCAGCGTCGGGCACGCCGACACCACGATCCTCTTCCACGTGGCGAAGGACCGGTCCAACGCGACCGCGATGAGCATCCCGCGCGACATGGTCACCGGCATCCCGGACTGCCCGACCAAGCAGAAGGACGGCTCCACCAAGACGATCCCCGGGACGGCGCAGGGGAGGTTCAGCCCGCGCTTCAACGAGAGCCTGGGCCAGTCGGGGCGCGACCCGGGCTGCACCATGCGGACCGTCACGAAGATCACCGGCCTGCCGATCGACCACTTCGTCCTGGTCAACTTCGAGGCCGTGAAGACCCTGTCCACGGCGGTCGGCGGGGTGCCGGTCTGCCTCACCCACCCCATCAAGGACACGACCCCCGAGGGCGAGGGCTCCCATCTGGACCTGCCCGCGGGACCGGCCAAGGTCCAGGGCGAGCAGGCCCTGGCCTTCGTCAGGACCCGTCACTCGCTGAAGAACGGCAGCGACCTGGACCGCATCGACCTGCAGAAGCAGTTCCTGGCGTCGATGATCCGTCAGATGAAGTCCGGTGACACCCTCACCGACCCGACGAAGCTCTTCAAGCTGGCGAACGCGGCCACCAAGTCGCTCACGGTGGACACGGGCATCGGCGGCGTCGCGAAGCTCACCGAGCTCGCCAAGGACCTGAGCCGGGTGGATCCCGAGCACATCACCTTCACGACGCTCCCGGTCATCGACAATCCGGCCGAGGGGACGAAGCACGCGACGGTCGTCGTGGACGACACGAGGGCGCCCGCGCTCTTCAAGGCGATCAAGAACGACGTGTCGCTGACCAAGGCGAAGAAGAAGCCGGCGGCCACCGACACCAAGCTCCGCGGCGCCAAGGCGGATCCGTCGGAGGTCCGGGTCCTCGTCCACAACGGCGGCGGTCCCCAGGGCGCCGCGCAGACGACCCTGGAGTGGCTGCAGAACACCAAGGGCGTGTCCCACTCCACCAACGGCGGCAACGCACCCGGCGGGAAGCAGGACCGCACGACCCTGGAGTACGCGCCCGACCAGGCCGACCAGGCCCGTGCCCTGGCCGCGATGATGGGACTTCCGGCCGCCGCCCTCCGCCCCGGCAAGGCGGACGCCGAACCCGGCGCGAACATGACCCTCACCCTGGGCGGCGACTACCGGGGCGCCGGGAAGCCGCTCGCCGACCCGGACCGCCTTCCGGACGACATCCCGCAGGCGCGCGCCGACAAGGAGGAATGCGTCGGCTGAGCCCCGGCAGGACGCTTCGCCGCGCCGCGCCTACGGTGGGAAGGAGGAAGGGGCGCCCCGCGCGCCCGGGATGCGACGGCAAGGAGCGCCCCATGTCCCGCAGCGACAACATCTCCGTCCTGGAGGGCTTCGGAACAGCGGTGAACAGCGGCCACCTCGACGAACTCGACGCGTACGTCGCGGCCGGATCGGTGGACCACGACCCGGCCCCCGGGCAGGCGCCCGGGCCGGAGGGCTACGAGGAGATGTTCGGCGCGATGCGGCGGGCCTTCCCCGATCTGCACGTCGAGGTCGAGCACGTCATGGCCACCGACAACGAGATCGCCTTCGCGTACACCATCACCGGTACGCATCTCGGCGAACTGATGGGCCACCCGCCGACGGGGCGGACCGTGAGCTACCGGGGCATGCAGATCAGCCGGTTCGAGGACGGGAAGATGGTCGAGCGCTGGGGGAGCAGCAACGAACTCGGCATGCTGCGCCAACTCGGCCTCGTCACCTGACGGTCGCGGAGTACGGGGCGGGGCCGGGAGCGGTGCGGGCGACGCCGGACCGCCGGGCCAGGCGCAGGATCGTCCAGGCGTACAGCGGCAGTACGACCGCCGCCGCCGCGAGCAGCCGCCAAGTGGCGTCCGCGGAGGCGGCGGCCGCCCCCGTCGGGCCGCCCGCGGAGGCGGCGTACAGCAGGTGGGCGGTGAGGCCGCCGGCCACGTGGAAGGCGACGGCCGCCTCCAGGCCGCCGGTGCGCAGCACCAGCAGTCCGAGCACGAGACTCAGCAGGAACAGACAGCCGAAGCCCCACGGTGTCGACCGTCCGTAGGTCAGGGCGAAGAGCAGGCCCGCGAGAACCGGGCCGGCCCAGGGCGTGCGCAGATAACAGCCGACGAGCTGCGGGAGCCAGCCGCGGAAGACGTACTCCTGGGCCGCGGCCTGGAGCGGCACCAGCAGGAGGAGCACCGCGGCGGCCGGGAGTGACGGCCGGCCCGCCCACTGCGCGGACGTGAACCCGGCGGACGGGGTCCCCGACAGGTGCCCCAACAAGAGCGCCAGGGAGCACATCGCCGACGTCGCGGCCGCGGCCACCACCAGGCAGACCGCCAGCCAGCGCCACCGGCACCGCCCCGTCACCGAGGTCAGCGTCCCGGCCCTGCGGTGCTGGGCCAGGCGGGCGGCGAGCAGCACCACCGGGAGCATCAGCGCCGGTACGACGAGCCGGAACACGTCCCGCCACACGGGATGCCCCCGCAGGGCGTCGGCGCTGCCGACGTCGACCCCCGTCGCCTGGGCCACCAGCACCAGCACGATCACCACCGTGGTCGACAGGACCAGCCAGCCGCTCACGGCCACCAGCGCGGCCAGGAGCGGGCGCCACCACCGGTGCGGCTCGGTCCGGCCCATCCGGTGGTAGGGCGTGCCGGCGGGCGGCAGGTCGGCCAGGTAGGTGTCGGCGGGGTGGGCCGGCGGGCCGCCACGGGGCGGGTCGTCCGCCGTTGCGGGGTAGGGGGCGGGCATCCGTCTCACCTCGGTCCCGAGGGGCTGGGCAGGGTCCTCGCATCGCGTGATGCGGTCTCCACCCAGCAGACACGGGTGAGGGCGGGCCCGTCATGCCACAGGAATTCGTGGCTTGACGGGCCCGCCCTCACCGGCTACGCCAGCGGGCGACCGTCAGAGGCGGCCGACGTCCACCACGGCCTGCGCGAAGGCCGCGGGCGCCTCCTGCGGCACGTTGTGCCCGATGCCCTGCAGGGTCCGGTGCGCGTACTTCCCGGTGAACTTGGCCCGGTAGGCGGAACCGTTCCCCGCCGGTGTGAACGGATCGACCGCGCCGTCGAGGGTGATGGTCGGCACCGTGATGACGGGCCCGCGGGCGAGGCGCGCCTCGATGTCGTCGTAGCGCGACTCGCCCTCGACCAGGCCGAGCCGCCAGCGGTAGTTGCCGATGACGATGGGGACGTAGTCCGGATTGTCGAAGGCGGCGGCGGTGCGGTCGTAGGTGGCGTCGTCGAAGCCCCAGGTCGGCGAGTTGAACTTCCAGACGAGGCGGCCCAGATCGTGCCGGTTCCGCTCCAGGCCGAGCCGGCCCCGCTCCGTGGAGAAGTAGTACTGGTACCACCACGCCCATTCGAGCTTCGGCGGCAACGGCTGCTTGTTCGCCTCGCGGTTGGTGATGAGATAGCCCGTCACGGAGACCAGGCCGGCGACCCGTTCCGGCCACAGGGCCGCGATGATGTCGGCGGTCCGCGAGCCCCAGTCGAATCCGGCGAGGATCGCCTTCTTGATGCCCAGGGCGTCCATCAGCGCCACGATGTCCAGGGCGAACACCGCCTGCTGGGCGTCGCGCGGCGTCGTATGCGACAGGAAGCGCGTGGTCCCGTGCCCCCGCAGGTAGGGGACGACGACCCGGTAGCCCTTCGCCGCCAGCAGCGGCGCGACGGCCTCGTAGCTGTGGATGTCGTAGGGCCAGCCGTGCAGCAGGATCACCGCGGGGCCGTCGGCCGGGCCGGCCTCGGCGTAGCCGATGTCCAGGACCCCGGCCTCCACCTGCTTCAGCGGGCCGAACGCCGCGGCGTCCCCGGGTCGTTCCTTCCCCGGGCCGGCGGGCGGCGCGGGCTTGTTCTCGTCGGACGCGGTCGTCGAGCACGCCGTGGCGAGTCCGGCCAGTGAGGCCGCGACCGCTCCCGTGCCGACGATCGTGCCGAAGGTCCGCCTGTCGATCATCCGAGACCTTCCCTGGACAGCGGGTGCGGGCACTGGATTAGCCCATGCCCCGCGCGGCGCCGCCCGCGTCGCGCGGGCCGGAAAGATCAGCCCCATGGCCCACGCGGGCCCCGCGTGGGCCCCGCGTGGCGGCCGGACGGGTGAAGTCGGGGGCCTGACGCAACCGCCGGGCCGACGGCGGCTGTCCTGCACGGCGAGTCCGGTCGACCACGTCCGAGATCCGAGAGGAAACACCATGAGCCTTCTCGATACTCCGCAGCAGTCACTGGCCGGCGTCGCGGTCGGCGCCCAGACCCTGGCCGCCGTCGACGCACGCTGGGTCGAGCTCCACGCCGCGCTCATCGCGGCCGGGGTGCCCCCGCTCCCCGGGGACAGCGACGCCGTGCACACCATCGCGCGCCGGCTCGACGACGCCACGGTCAGCGCCGTCGTCGCCTGGATCGACAGCGCGGCGTCCCGCTGAGCCCGGGCCTCGTGAGCGCGCCGTACCCGCCGTACACGAGGGCGCCCGGCGCCCGGCCGGAGGACCCGGTGCGGACGGCCCGGCCGTGACGCCCGGCGCCTCGGGGCGTCGGCGGGACGGGGCACGGCTCTCCCGGTGGCGGCCGCGGGCGTGGGCCGTCGGGGACGGCCGGACGCTGCCGGGCAATCTGCGGGCGATCGCCGAGGCCCTGCGTCCCGCCTACGACCGGGCCGTCGAGGAGGGCGGCGCCGACCCGGTCGAGACGGTGATCCGCGCCCAGATCACGCTGACCGCGGACGACCTGCGCTCCAACAAGGACCTCGCCCCCTGGTGGAGAAGGGCGCCCTCGCCGTGGTCGGGGCGTACTACTCCCTCGACACCGGGCGGGTGGAGGTCCTGACCGGCGCCCCTTCCTGAGCCCCGCCCTGCGGGACTTGCAATCCACCATGCCCTTTCGGCAACCTCGGAGGTGTGGGAAGCGCGAGGCGAGAGGTGCTGGACGCGGTCGGACCGCGTCTGCGGGAGCTTCGGCGTGCGCGCGGCATGACGCTGGCCGAGCTGGCCGAGCGGACGGAGATCAACGAGAGCACGCTGTCCCGCCTCGAGGGCGGGAGCCGCAAGCCGACGCTGGAGCTGCTGCTCACCCTGGCGGAGGTCTACGCGGTGCCGCTCGACGAGCTGGTCGGCGCCCCCCGCACCGGCGACCCCCGTATCCACCCGCGTCCGGTCAACCGGGGCGGCATGACGTTCGTGCCGCTGAGCAGGCCCGGCGGCGTCCAGGCGCACAAGTTGCTGATCCCGCCGCAGCCCGGCACGGAACCCGAGCTGAAGACCCACGAGGGATTCGAATGGGTCTACGTCCTGGCCGGCCGCCTGCTGCTGCTCCTCGGCGACCGGCGCCTGGTCCTGAAACCGGGCGAGGCCGCCGAGTTCGACACGCACGTCCCGCACTGGCTCGGACCCGACGGCGAGCACACCGTCGAGCTGCTCGTCCTGTTCGGGCGCGAGGGCGAGCGGGCCCACCTCAGGGCCCGCACCACCCGGGGCCGGGCCGACTGAGGGCCGTCCGCCCCGCCGCCCGGACCGTCCGTCCGGTCTCCCGTACGAGGTCGTCCGCCGTTGTGGCGCGCCCATCGCGCGGCCGGGCCGGTTTCGCGGGTGCTCGGCGCTGATCCCGCGGGGCTCACCGCATGACTGACGTCCCCCGGGCACCGGCCTCCGCGCATGTCACGGTTCTGTCCCGAGGGGGGCCCTGGCAGCCGATCTGTTTGACACGTCTCGGACCACCCCTTCATCATCATTCCACTAATCGAGTAGCTAAAGGGTGTTGAGCTTTCGTGGAGTTCCGCATCGACAGGCGGAGCGGGATCGCCGCCTATCAGCAGATCGTGCAGCAGACCAAGCAGGCCCTGCGGCTGGGCGTTCTGATGCCGGGGGACCGGCTGCCCACCGCCAAGGAGGTCGCCGAGACCAGCGCCGTCAACCCGAACACCACGCTCAAGGCCTACCGGGAGCTGGAACGCGAGGGGCTGGTCGAGCCGAGGCCCGGACTGGGCACCTTCATCCGCCGGTCGCTGGCCCGCCCCCAGGCGGGGGCCGATTCCCCGCTGCGGGGGGAGCTGGAGGCGTGGATGGCGCGGGCACGCGAGGCGGGCCTGGAACGGGAGGACGTCGCCGCGCTGGTCGCGGCGGTCCTGGAGGAGCGGTACGCCGAGACCGAGGCGGCCGCCGGAACAGCGGAGAGCCGGGAAACGAGGATGACCAGTGCGTGACGCCGTGAATGCCATGGACGTCGGGGGACCGGCCGAGGAGTCGGCGATGGAGGCCCACGGGGTGGGCAGGAAGTACCGCCGGGGCTGGGCCCTGCGGGACTGCTCGTTCCGGCTGCCCGCCGGCCGGATCTGCGGGCTGGTGGGCCCCAACGGCGCGGGCAAGACGACGCTGATGTCGATGGCCGCCAATCTGCTGGAGCCGACGGAGGGCACCCTCACGGTGTTCGGCGCGGCACCCCGGTCCGCGGAGGCCGGACGGCGTACCGCCTTCCTCGCCCAGGAGAAGCCGCTCTTCCGCCGCTTCACCGTGGCCGAGACGCTGCGTCTGGGCCGCGAGCTGAACCCCGGCTGGGACCAGCGGGTCGCCGAGAACATCGTCCGCGCGGGCAATGTGCCCATGGAGGCGAAGATCGGCACCCTCTCCGGTGGGCAGCGCACCCGCGTCGCCTTCGCCCTGGCCTTCGGCAAGCGCCCCGACCTGCTGCTGCTCGACGAGCCGATGTCCGACCTCGACCCCCTCGTGCGCCACGAGATCATGAGCCTGCTGCTCTCCGAGGCCGCCGAACACGGCACCACCGTGCTGATGTCCTCCCACATGCTCAGCGAGCTGGAGAGCGTCTGCGACTTCCTCCTCGTCATCTCCACGGGCGGCCTGCGGATGGCCGGCGACGTGGACGAACTCCTCAGCGCCCACGTGCTGCTGCAGGGCGCGGTCGGCGGTGAGGGGCCGGGCGTCCCGGCGGAGCTCGCCGGCCACACCGTCGTCGAGTACCGCACCAGCGGGCGCCAGGCCACCGCGCTCATCCGCCCCGACGGACCGGTGGCCGGCCAGTGGCAGTCCCACACCCCGCACCTGGAGGAACTCCTGCTCGCCTATCTGCGCTGCCCCGACGCGCCGCCTCTGATCAGCCCGGTGGCCCAGGTCCCGGGCCGCGTACCCGGCTCCGGCGGTTTCCGGGGGGCGGCGGCATGAGCGACCTGACCACCACGGCCACCACGACCTCCGCGCCGCCCGCGCCCCCCGTCGCCACCCGCGGCAGCCGCGGCCTCCGGCTCAGCGGCATGACCTGGCTCATCTGGCGGCAGCACCGGGCCGCCTACTGGACCATCCTCGCCGCGACGGTCCTGTCCGCGGCGTGGATCGTCTATCAGCGCGCCGGCATGATGGACTACCTCACCGCCCACGGCTGGCCCGACGCGGAGTCCGACAAGTGGCTCCGGAACATGGGCCCGTACACCTCCTGGCTTCAGAGGGTCGCCTTCGGTCTCGGCTTCGTCCCCGTCCTCCTCGGGGTCTTCCTCGGCGCGCCGCTGCTCGCCGGCGACCTGGAGAGCGGCACCGCCAAACTCGCCACGTCCCAGTCCGCCAGTCCCGCCCGCTGGCTGGCCGCCAAGCTCGGGGTCACCGTGCTGGTGGTCGTCGCGGCCACGGTGACCCTCTCCGTCGTCTTCGAATGGTGGTGGCGGCCGGTCGGCAAGGAGAACACGGTCCTGGACTGGACCTCCGGTGCCGCGTTCGACACCACCGGAGCCGTGCCCGTCGCGCTGACGCTCTTCACCGTCCTGGGCGGCGTGGCGATCGGCATGCTCCTGCGCCGCACCCTGCTCGCGATGGTCGTCACCTTCGTCTTCGCCGTCTCCGTCCAGGTGGCCTGGGCCTACTTCCGGCTGGACCTCGGCAACGTCGTGCGGATCACCACCGACACCGGGGTCGACGTCCCCTCCCCGAGCATCCCGGCCGGTTCCTTCCAGATCGACCAGTGGTTCGTCACGGGATCCGGGGACACCCTCGGCTGGAGCACCTGTGTGCACGAGGCGTCGGAGAAGGCCCGCGACGCCTGTGTGCAGAAGGCCGACATCGTGGGCTGGGCGGTGGACTACCTGCCGATCTCGCAGATGAACGGCATGCAGTGGTTCGGCTCCTCGATCCTCTTCGTCCTGACCGCCGCCATCGCGGGCTTCGTCTTCCTCTGGGGCCGCAAGCGCGTCGTCTGACCGGCCGTCATCGCGACGCGCCGGCCGGGACCCCGGGTGCACGCACCCCGGGTGCACGCACCCGGGGTCCCGTCGTTCCCGCCGCTGCCGGGACGGCCGGGACGGCCGGGACGGCCGGGACTACCGGGAGGCGGACACGGAAGCGGTCAGGCGCCGGGCGACCTCGGAGGCCGACGGCATGGCGGCGATCTCGTCACGGAGGCGCTGTGCCGCGGCGGTGAACGCCGGCTCGGCGAGCAGCCGGCCGACCGCGGCCGTGACCGCCTCCGGCGACTGCTCACCGATCGGCAGCGCCACCCCGGCCCCCGCGGCCTGCAGGCGATTCGCCTGCCGCTGCTGACCGGCCGAGCCCGGGATGACGACCGCGGGGATCCCGCGGGCCGCCGCGCCGAAGGTGGTGCCGGAACCTCCGTGGTGCACCACGGCCGACACACCGTCGAGCAGCTCTGCCGCGGGCAGGAAGGTGACCACCTCGACCCGCCCCGGCTCCAGTCCGAGATCGTCGGCGGGGACGCCTCCCGACGTCGCCACCAGGTCGATGTCCAGGGCGCTCAGTGACCGGAGCACCGAGCCGAGTGGCGGCGTGACACCGGGGACGGTGCTGAAGCTGACCAGCACCCGGGGCCGGCCGCCGCCCGGTTCCCGGGGCGCGCGCGGCGTGCCCTCGGGGCCCTGGTGGGGTTCCGGCCGCAGCGCGATGCGCTCGAGGGCCGGCAGCGCGCCCCCGCGCTGAAGGCCGGGCGGGCAGAGGTCCAGCAGCCAGTCGCCGGAGGGCGCGTGGGCGGGCGCCTGCAGACCGCGTTCGAGATAGCGGGAGTGCGCCGTCGCGGCCAGGGCGTCCAGAACCTCCGGTTCGAGTGCCGGATCGATGGCCATCACCGCGGAGGGCAGCTTGAGCACGGCGGCGACGAGCGGACCGACGTAGTCGCAGTGCTCGGAGACGATCAGATCGGGCACCCACGCGCGCGCCCCGGCGAGAGCCTCGTCCAGGGAGAGGTCGACGCGGGCTCCGGCGAAGAACTCCGCGATGAGTTCCGGCGAGGGGTCGGTCATGAGGTTGCGGCCGGTGCGGCGGGTCACCTCGGCGATCGCCGTGTCCGTCGTCGCGCCGGCGGGGATCAGCTCAAAACCCTCCGGCTCGACCGAACCGGCCATGCCCGCGGCGCTGACGAAGGCAACGGTGTGCCCCTGCGCCCGCAGTGCCCGGGCGAGGGGCAGCAGCGGCAGGAAATGGCCGGTCAGGGGGGTGTTGAACACGAGAATGCGCATGGCGGCGAGACTACATTAGTGCTTGCGACAGCAAATAAGTCCACCACCGGTGGCCCCGGCAGCCGCTGATCCGGGCGCCCGGCACCGCGCAGGTCACCGGGCGATCGCCCGGGCGAAGTCGGCACCGCGCTTGAGGGAGACGCCGCGGGCGGTGAAGGACTTCGCGTTCGTGGTGACCAGGCCGGAGGCGCTGCCGCGCGGGACGGTGACGGCGCCGCCTTCCCCGGGACCGTGGTCCTTCCCCGGGGCCGCGGGACGGGAATCGTTCCCTCCCCGGGACGGGAAGCGGCCGCGCCTCAGCGGCTGTTCACGCGGAGGCGGCCTTGGCGAGGATGCCCTCGACCTCGTCCCGGC
Organism: Streptomyces sp. NPDC026673; assembly: GCF_040638135.1. Taxonomy (NCBI): domain Bacteria; kingdom Bacillati; phylum Actinomycetota; class Actinomycetes; order Kitasatosporales; family Streptomycetaceae; genus Streptomyces; species Streptomyces sp. NPDC026673. The sequence continues at coordinate 159,864 of NZ_JBEZXR010000008.1, forward strand.
CGAAGGCCCGCAGGGTCGTGCTGCGGACGTTGCCCACCTTGCCGAGCTGCAGGAGCGCGGCGGCCGCCGTCTCGTCGTCGGGAGCCTCGATGATGCCCACGAGGTCGTACGGGCCGACGGTCCAGTAGATGTTCACGAGCCTGGCCCCGAGCCCCTGCAGCGCGGCGCCGAAGGCGTCGGCACGCTCGGCAGTGTCCTTGTAGGCGCGAATGCCCTGTTCGGTCCAGCTCAGCAGCGTGATGTAGACCGGCACGATCGCTCACCGCCATGAGGAGAGGTACGTGACCCCAACCAGCCTAATTGCCCCTGTGGGAGGCCGCATCCGGCGTTCCCGCCGGGCATGGGGAGGACAAATTCCGGTGCGTCGCGGCCGCGGCAATGGTTACCGTCCCCGCGTGACCCGTCGCACCCCACCGCGCCCCTTGGACGTCGAAGCGCTGTTTCCCGAGGTCGTCCCGTTCCGCAGGGAGGCCGTGCGGCTGCATCCCCGTGCGGGCGCGCCGACGTGCGGCGACAGTTCGGTGGGCGGTCCGCTGCTCTGGCCGGCGCGGGAGCCCTGGCCCGAGTGCTCCGAGCACCGGAGGGGCTCGCCGATGGTCCCGGTTGCCCAGATTCACCGCTCCGACGTACCGGACGTCGTGCCGTTCCCGGACGGGTGCGATCTGCTCCAGGTGCTCTGGTGTCCGTGCAGCCACGAGGGCGGGTGGGTCGTTCCGCAGGTCTGCTGGCGGTCCGCGGGGGCCGTGGGGGAGGTGCGGCAGGCGCCACCGGCCACGGAGGCCGCATACGGGCAGGTGCCGCGGCCGTGTGTCGTACATCCGGAGCTGGTGACGGAGTACCCGAGCTGGGACCTGCCGTACGAACTCTGGGACGCCCTGGAGGACCGCTTCGTCCAGGTGGAGAAGGAGACGGGCTGGGACTACCAGTACCACCTGTCCACCGCGCCGGGGATCAAGCTGGGCGGCTACCCGGGCTGGTGTCAGGACCCACAGTGGCCGAACTGCCCGGACTGCCGGGCACCGATGGATCATCTGCTGACGGTGGAGAGCACCGAAGAGGCCGATTGCCGGCAGGCGTGGACTCCTGTCGAGGACCGCGACGCTCGGCTGGACGGGCCGGCCCTGGTGCTCGGCGACCTGGGCGGGGTCTATCTCTTCGAGTGCCGCACATGCCCCGGGCGTCCGTTCACGCACCGCCACGACTCCTGAACGTCCGTCGAAGCCACTGACCGGTCGGCGCGGCGTGTCCTCACATTTCACCGGGCACTGGTGCCGGGGGCCCTGGGGGCCGTGCTGATCGCTGCGATGCGGCCCTGTGGGTGCCGTAGGCCGCTGCCCTTCGCGTGGGCGCGTGCAACTGCGCGCCGGTCCCGGGCGTCATGTCCGGGCATGAGCCGAACCCGGTCGAGGTCGTACGCGTGGATCCCGTGGGTCGGCGCACCCGCTTTCGGAATGTTCGCGGGCGGTGGCGCATGGCTGCTGGTCGTCTACGCGCGCGCGTACTGCGATGCCGGCTACGAGGCCGGCGACAGGTTCGGGTTCCTCTTCGTGGAGCTCCCGGCGAGCGTCATCGGCTTCGGCCTGTGCGCGCTCGCCATGCACGGCCTCGGCTGGTTGCTGACCCTTCGCGCGCCGACCGCTCTGCGGATCTGTGTGTCGGTGCTGCTGATCGTGACGGCGCTGGCATTCCTGGCAGCCCGGTATTTCATGGCCGAGGCGTCGCCTGACGGCTATCCCGGCGATTCCGGGTTGTGCCCGCCGAGCAACATCCCCCCGTGGTGGCCCGACTGGATTCCCACCTGACGCATTGTGACGCATCACCGCCCCGTGAACGCCATGGACGCCGGTCCCCCGGTGGGGATTCGGTAGCCGCAAGGCGCCGGCTGCCGACGAGGGGTCACGTCGTGGCGTTCGCGGTCGCCGGCTTCCCGGCCGACACCGCGGCGATGGTGCCGGTGGATCGCCCACCGTGCGGGGCTGGGGCCCGGTCCCCTTCCCTACCGTCTCGTTCCGCTGTCTGTCGTGAGCGATCTCAGGTAGGAGGCCGCGCAGAGTTGGTGGTACTGCAAGGGGCCGAGTTTGTGCCGGATCTTCTCTATGTGGAACCGCACGGTACGTCGGCTGATGCCGAGCCGCTCCGCCACCTCCTCGTAGGACGGTGCGTGCGCCAGCAGCGCGAAGACCTCGGCCTCTCTGTCGCTGAGCGTCCCCGTCATGGCCAGGGCCGCGGTGAGCGGTGACGGGAGGGGTGCGGGCAACTCGCCCGATCGCTGTTCTGTTGTAGCGTACATGCCTTCCATGGTTGGGCGTGTGTGATCATGGGAGAGTGTGTTCGATCGCTTTCGGTCGTTCTTTGGCGCGAATCAGGTGGCCCGTGAAACAGAGGCGGCCTGTACGGGCTCTCAGGAGAGCAGTGTGGCCGCCAGCTTCATCCGGTCCTCGTGTTGCCGGCGGGCGAGGTTCAGGGTCTCGGCGTTCTTGTCGATCAGCCGCTTCTGGTACGCGGTGGTCACCGCGTAGCGGACGCCCACCAGGTTGACCTTCCTCTTGCAGGCGACATCCGCCCCGGCCGCGGCGATGGCGGCGGACGAGGACAGCTCCCCTTCCTCGAAGCCGAGTTCGTTGGACGCGTCCATGGGGTCGGTGACGGAGTATCCCGCCGACTTCATGCAGGCCGACCATTTCCTGTCGTTCTCCCGCACGCGGGAGTCCGCGCGGGTCTGGGACTCCGCCTCGCTCCTCAGATTGAAGACGTACATGATGTCGACGGCGTTCGCCTTCGGGGCGTAGAGCTTGAGGAAGGCCTCGCGGGTGCAGCCGCCCAGGGGCACGGCCCGACCGTTGACCTTCTGACCGCTGCCGCCTTCGCGTCGGGCGGCTTCCTCGCTCATCGGCAGTGACTGCGGGTCGGTGTCCGCCGCGCCGCCGAGGACCAGCTGCTCGGTGTCGGACAGGGGGGCGCGGGGAGTACGCCGCCGTTCTGCGGCGGCACCGGCCTGCGGGTTCTGGTAGCCGTACCGGGCGACCTCCTCGGCGTCGACCACGCCGAAGATGTAGCGGTTGTCCGTTACCGGGGCGGGTCGCCCCGCGGGGGGTGCGTAGGTGAATCCGAACCGGGACATGCACGCGACCTCGAGCGCGCGTTGCGCGCTGTTGAGCTTCTCCCGCTCGTCGGCCGTGGCCTCGTAGGCGGCCATGGGGAATTCGAGGCGCTTCGTCTCCAGCAGGACCGGGATCTCTCCCAGATCGGGTTCGGCGGTGCTGTCGGCGGACCCGGCGGTGTCGGCGCAGGCGGTCAGCATCAGTGTGCACACGGTGGTCAGCACGGGGGCGATCCACCGGACGAGGGGAGAGGGCATGCGGATCCTCGGAGAAGGTCGAAACGAGTCGTACGGCCGTCGCCGCGCCCGAGAGCGGGCGGAGCGACGGCCGTACGTCGCGGCGTCAGCCGCTGTTGGTCGCGGAGATCTCGTTCTTGAAGGTTGCGGAGGCGTTGCCCCTGTAGCCGGCCGGGATGGTGCCCCACGAGCCGTGGTAGTCAGGGTCCGTGTAGACGTAGTAGTCGAAGATGCTGTCCCGGTTCCAGTACGAGGCCGTGTTGTCGTCGGTGGTCTGCCCCGAGCCGCTGCAACTGCCCTTGAACTTGTCGTTCGAGAAGTTGGCGTCGCTGTCGTAGACGTCGAAGACGCAGCCGGCGTTCCCCGAGTTGTAGTACAGGCCGAACTCGTTCACCTCGAGGACGCCGTCTCTGAAACCGATGGCCGCGGCGCTGGGTGTGGTGCTGATCATCAGGCCGGCCGTCGCGGCAGCGATGGCCGCCAGTACGCCGAGGCGGTGAGCCGTGCCTCTGGACATCACGTCTCCTTGTGGGATTTCGGGTGGTCCGTTGGCAGGAACGCTCGGTGATCCAACCCCCCGATCCGGCGGGGTGTCTACTGGCGTGAGGGACAGTCGTTGAGCCTTTGACGAACTGGTAGGTTGCCCGGACGTCCCATGCTCGGACCATCAACTCCCTTGGTTTTGAGCAGAGTTCAGGATCCCACTGGTTTCCGCGCGTGGTTTCACTCCAGGAGTCGCCGCATGCGCCCTGCTCTTCTCGTCTCCGGTGCCGCTTTGGCGGCTCTCGCGCTGACCGGCTGCGCCGGCTCGGACGAGTCGGCTGCGCCGTCCGCGACCGCGTCGGTCAGTGCGGAGGAGATCGCCTACTACCGGTGCCTGGAGAAGAACGGACTCGTCCTCGAGACGCCCAATCCAGGGCAGTTGCGCGTGGACAAGGACAAGAACACGGACGAGGCGGTGGCCGCGGCCGCTGAGGACACCTGCCGGGATCTGCAGAAGGCGATACCCGATGCGGCCGTCTCCGAGGAGACCCTGGAACTGGAGCGCGAGGTGAGCGCCTGCGTGCGGGAGAAGGGCTTCGAGGACTACCCGGATCCCGACCCCGAGACCGGTGCGGTCGACCTGACCGCCGCGGGAGTCCAGGAGGATCCCGAGTTGCGCGCCGCCCTGCAGGACTGCAGGCCGCAGGACACCCGTGCGGGCGACCCCGTCGTCGGCGGCTGAGCGGACGGCCGGCAGCGCGGAGGGAAGGGGCGAAGGTGGTCGTCGGTGTCGGGGAGTCCCGGACTGTGACGGGAACGGGCGATGAGGCGGAGACCACGACGCCGGAGGCGGCGTCGACGGGTTCCGCCGCGGGCGGCCTGCGCAGGCGGCGCCGCTGGGTGGTCGTCGTGGCCGCCGGCGCGGCGCTGGTCGCGATGGGCGGGCTGGGCGCCTCGCTGGTGATCAAGTCGCCCGCACAGGCGGCGGCCGAGGCCGGAGCGCCCCCTCGGGACGTGCTGACCGCTCCGGTGGAGTACCGGGTACTGGTGTCGTCCCTGATCACCCGGGGCCAGGTGGCCGCGGGGCAGACGGCGCGGATCGCCCCCCAGATATCGGGCGGCGACGGGGTCTCGGGCGCGGTGATCACCAAGATCGCGGCGCAGTCCGGGTCCACCTTGAAGCAGGGCCAGGTACTGCTGGAGGTCGCCGGGCGGCCGGTGTTCGTCCTCAAGGGCACCGTGCCGGTCTACCGGGACCTGCGGCCGGGGGCCACCGGCAAGGACGTCGCCCAGGTGCAGAAGGCGCTGCGGGACCTCGGGCACGGAACCGGGAGCGACCCGGAGGGAACGTTCGGAGCGGGCACGAAGGCCGCGTTGGCCGCGTTCTACGCGTCGATCGGCTACGACCCGCGCCCCGCCCAGGATGACGACGGCGCCGCGTTGCGGGCCGCCGAGGAGACGGTGAAGAGCGCCGAACGTGCTCTGGAGGACGCCGAAGACGCCCGGGGCGCCGCGGGGACCGACTCCGCCGCGACGGACGGCGGCGGCAGCCCGGCCAAGGCGGTCGACCGCGCCCGGGACGATCTCGCGGACGCCCGGCAGGCGTTCGCCGAGGCCCAGGCGCGGTCCGGCCCGATGCTTCCGGCGGGCGAGGCGGTGTTCCTGGAGGATTTCCCGGCCCGGGTGGCCTCGGTGCAGGGCAGGGTGGGGGACCAGGTCACGGGTACCGTCATGGTCGTCTCGTCGGGGCGCCTGCTCGTGGAGGCGTACGTACCCGAGTACCAGAAGGGGTTGCTCCGGCCCGGCCGGCCGGTGGAGATCCACTCCGAGCTCAGCGGCGTCACGGCCACAGGGAAGGTGGCCTCCGTCGCCGACACCATGACCATGCCCGGGCAGTCGTCGGGAGACGATGCGGGCGACGGCGGGGACAAGGGCGGCAGCGCGGTCGGCGGTGCCTCGGGATACCTGGTGCGGATCACGCCCGACAAGGCGCTCGACCCCCGGCTGACCGGCCAGGACGTCCGGCTCACCATCGAGGCGGCCTCGACCGGGGACAAGGTGCTCGTCGTGCCCGTCACCGCGATCTCCTCGGGCGCGGACGGCCGCACGGTGGTCACGGTGGCGGACGGCCGGGGGCGGCAGCGCAGGGTGGAGGTCCGGCCCGGGACCAGTGGCGACGGGTACGTCGCCGTGGAGCCCGTGGCGAAGGGCGCGCTGAAGGCCGGCGACCTGGTGGTCACCGGCGTCGACGCGGGCCGGCCGGCGTCGGCCGCCTCCGGTGGGACGGCGCCTTGACGCCCGCATCCGCCCCACCCGTCATCGAGTTCCGGCAGGTCGTGCTGACCTACCCGGGCCCGCCGCCGGTCGCGGCTCTCAAGCTGTGCGATCTCATCGTGCGGCGGGGGGAGTTCGTCACCGTGGTCGGCCCGTCGGGGTCGGGCAAGTCGACCTTCCTCAACATCGTCGGCCTGCTCGACAGCCCCACCGGGGGGCGCTACCTGCTGGACGGCCTGGACACCTCCGTCCTCAAGGACGCCGAACGCACCGCGCTGCGCGGGCGGCGGATCGGCTTCGTCTTCCAGTCGTTCCACCTGCTGCCGCACCGCAGCGCCCAGGAGAACGTCGAACTGGCGCTGGTCTACAACGGGTCGCCGCACCGGACGCGCCGCGCGCACGCCCGCGAGGCCCTGGAACGCGTGGGCCTCGGCCACCGGGCCGCCGCCGTGCCGACCCGGCTGTCGGGCGGTGAACGGCAACGGGTGGCGATCGCCCGCGCCCTGGTCGCCCGTCCCGCCCTGCTGCTGTGCGACGAGCCCACCGGCAACCTCGACACCGCCAACGCGCGCTCCGTCCTGGCCCTGTTGGACGAGCTGCACGCGGACGGGATGACGGTGCTGGTCATCACCCATGACACCGACGTGGCCCGGCGCGGCAGCCGTACCGTGGCGATCCGGGACGGCGTGCTGAGCGAGCAGCCCGCCGAGGCGGTGGCCCCATGAGGATCCGCCGCCGCGACCGTGCGCGCGCCGTGCCCTTGTCCGTCCTGTCCCCGCGGGACCTGCTCGGCGAGGCCCTGGCCGGCATGCTCCAGCGTCCCGGCCGCTCGGTGCTGACGGCGCTGGGCACGGTCCTGGGTGTCGGCACCTTCGTGGCGATCCTCGGTCTGACCGCGACCACCTCCTCGCAGATCGACGGCCGCTTCAACGCGCTGACCGCGACCGAGGTGACCGTCGAGGACGTCGCCGCCGAGCAGGACCCGTACGCGGGGCCCGCGTTCCCGAAGGACGCGGACGAGCGGATCGGCGGGCTCAACGGAGTCCAGGCGGCCGGCGTGTACTGGACCGTCCGTACCGGAGCCGACACCAAGGTGCGGGCCGCCCTGGTCGGAGAGGCGACACGGGGTTCCGACATCGACGTGGTCGCGGCCTCCCCGGGTGTCCTCCAGGCCGCCCGGCCCAGCGTCTCCCAGGGGCGCCTGTACGACCGGAGGATGGAGGAGGACGGCGAGTTCGTCGCCGTCCTCGGCTCGGGTGTGGCCTCGCGGCTCGGCATCGCCACCCTGGGCAATCGTCCGGCCGTCTTCATCGGCGACCAGCCGTTCACCGTGGTCGGGATCATCGACGACACCCAGCGCAAGGCGGACCTGCTGCTGTCGGTGATCGTGCCCCGCACCACCGCGGAGAAGGTGTGGGGCCCGCCCGAGGGTGGCGGGGCGTCGATGCTGGTCGCCACGGATCTCGGAGCGGCCCGCCAGGTCGCCGAACTGGTCCCCACCGCGCTGCGCCCCGACCACCCCGAGTACCTGAAGGCCGTACCGCCGCCGGACCCGAAGACCCTGCGGACGGGAGTGGGCGACGACCTCGGCCGGCTCTTCCTGCTGCTCGCGGCGATCTACCTGGTCATCGGCGCGGTCGGGATCGCCAACACGACCTTGGTGGCCGTCCTGGAACGCACCGGCGAGATCGGCCTGCGGCGCGCCCTGGGGGCGCGGGGTCGCCACGTCACGGCACAGTTCCTGGCCGAGTCCGGGGCGCTGGGGGCACTCGGTGGCCTCGTCGGCACCTCGCTGGGGGTGATCACCGTGGTGGGCGTCGCCGCGGCCCGCTCCTGGACCCCGGTCGTCCATCCGGCGACGGTCCTGGCCGCGCCCGTGATCGGCTTGGTCACGGGGGTCCTGGCGGGCCTGTACCCGGCCTGGCGGGCCTCCCGCATCCAGCCCGCCGAGGCCCTGCGCCGCTGACGCCCTCCGGTGCCTCCTGCGAAGGCCGACGGCGGTGGCACCGGTTGAACCTTCGTGGCCGCCGCGATCGAGTCGGCCGCCGGGCTGCCCGTTCGCGCGACCGCGGTCCGCTGCCGCCCGTGCGACGGGGCCGTGCGATGCCGGGCGTCGACCGACGGCCATGGCCCGCCTCGTCCGGAACTGGCAGGATCCGACCATGTCGATCGACCCCTTGCTGGCCAGGGCCCGTGCGCTGTGGGAGGGCCTGGCGGCAGCCCCGGTGTCCTTCGCACCGGAGGGAGGCGTCAGCGTTGTCGTCTCGCCCGAGTCGCGCTTGTGCCCCGCCGGCTGGGTCGGTGTCGTGTCCCTTGGCGATGCGGCGGTCGCCACCGCCCCCACGCAGCGCTTGGCAGTCTTGGTGCGTGAGGGGCTGGCGGCGTTGCCCGTGGCGGCGGTCGCCGATGCCGACGCGGTCCGCGAGGTCCTGCCTGTGGCTCGGGTACTGGGTCCCGCGGCGTTGTCCTACCTGACCCCGGACGCGTTCCGCTCGGCCCCGCCGGGCGCCTCGGCCGTGCGGCGACTCCCCCGCCTCGACCCCGAACTGCGAGGCCTGGAGGAGGCCGCGGGAGAGGAGAGTTCCGCGGAGGCCGCTCTCGGGGACATCACCTCGCCGGCGTTCGTGGTGCGCGCGGGTGGCGGGGTGGTCGCCGCCGCCGGTTACCAGGTCTGGCCGGGCGGGGTCGCCCACATCAGCGTATTGACCGATCCCGCCTGGCGTGGACGAGGGCTCGCCCGGGTGACGGCTTCCGCGACCGTGGCGCATGCGTGCGCCGCCGGACTGCTTCCGCAATGGCGCGCTCGACCACTCCCGTCCCGGCGGGTCGCGGCCGCTCTCGGGTTCCGGGAACTGGGTGCGCAACTCAGCATCGAGCTCACCTAGGGAAGGAGCCGCCTCGGCAAGGTCACCTCCGTCCGCATCACCATGTCCCCGACCAGCCGGGAGACGGCATCGTGGACGCCGGTACGAGGTTCAGGGGTGACGATCGACCGTGGCTCACCTCATGATCGGGCACGCGTCGGCACGCGTCGGCACGCGTCGGCACGCGTCGGCACGCGTCGGCACGCGTCGGCACGCGTCGGCACGCGTCGGCATGCGTCGGCATGCGTCGGCACGCGTCGGCACGGATGTCACGGCCTTCCGCGGGTGCGCCGACCGCGGCCCCGAGGACAGATGCGGCCACGCATAGGAAGATGGAACCGGGACCTGCCGAGTACGTCCTCATCCCCATACTCGGGCAGCCACTTGCGCACGGCACAGGAGATGAGAAGACAGCGGCGCAGCCGATCGCGGAACAACCCGGTGGGCCGTCCAGGCGGTCGGGGCACCCGCTTCCGGCAAGCCCGGTTCCACAGGATCGCGCACGGAGGAAACCATGGGCGCAGTCCTCGGTGACGTACTCGGTTTCGCGGCCGCCGTCGCGATCAGCCCGCTCCCGATCATCGCCCTCATCCTCATCCTCGCCACGCCCCGGGGACGTCTCAACGGGGTCCTCTTCACCGTCGGCTGGATCCTGGGACTGTCGGCACTGGGGGCGGTGATGCTCGCGGTCGCCTCCCCCGCGGGCGCCTCCGCCCACGATCACCCGGCCACCTGGGTGGGGGTCTTCAAGCTCGTTCTGGGCCTGTTCCTCGTCCTCTTCGGCGCCCGGCTGTGGCACCGGCGCCCGAGGGATCCCTCGCAGGCACGGTTGCCGAAGTGGATGGGCGCGATAGACCGCCTCACACCGGCGAAGGTCTTGGGACTCGGACTGGCCTTGGCAGCGCTCAACGCCAAGAACGCACCGCTGACCATCGCCGCGAGCGCCACCATCGGCTCAGCCGGGCTGCCGGTCGGGCAGCAGATCGCATCGCTGGCCGTCTTCGTCCTGATCGCCACCCTCGGCCTGCTGGCACCACTGGGAGTCTTCCTGCTCGGAGGAGAGCGGGCGAAGACCACACTCGGCGACTGGAAGGACTGGGCGGCTGAGCACAATGTCGGCGTGATGGCGGTCCTGTTCCTCGTCCTCGGACTGAAACTGCTGGGTGACGGCATCGGTATCGTCACCTCCTGACGGCCCGCCCACCGATCCGCCCGTCCAGGAGACACGCGGGCGGGTCTCGGGGTCAGCGGACCCACGGCCCGGGGAGCTCCGTACGAATGGTTTCGAGATCGGCTGGCGTACGTCCACACGCGTGAATCCATGACTGGTCCTCGATGCCGTCCCTGCGCACCAGGCGGCCGGGAGCCGCATACCAGCGCACCGGCGAGTCGTCCCTGCTCGCCCACATCGGATGGTCGGGCAGGTCCACCCGCGCATAGCGAGTGCGGAGGTTCGGCATCAGCGCGTCCGGGAGCTCGCAGGCGTTGTAGAGGTCTTCCGCGTCCGCTCCGAAGAGCGACTCGCTGAGCACGAGTTCCACCCAGGCCGAGGACATCCGGTCGAAGAAGGGAATCCACCCCTCGGACGATTCCACCACCACCGGCGGGTCCTCCTGCTCGATCTCGTCCAGCGGTATCCCCCAGTACGCGCAGTCCTGGTTCTCGCGTCGGAAGATCAGCACGCCGTTCAAGGCCTCGTCGACGTAGAGCCCGGTCGGCCGGACCAGCGGGTCCTGCTGTCGGGTCAGGTCGTCCCGCCGGCCGAAGAGCCCGTAACCCTCACGCAGGGCAGCCGGAAGCCCGAAGCCCAGATCAGCCTCCGCGGCCGCCAACTCCTCCTCGGGACAACCGTCCTCCGCCCGCAGTGGGCGATCCATCCACGCGTCGGCGAACCAGCGCACGAAATGCCAGGCGTGGAAGCGCGTCTGCACTCCACCCCGCAGCTCCACCGACACGTCAGGGTCGTTCAGCATGCCGGGGAGGCTAGCGCCTCCCTCGACCACCCGGCCGCGCCGACCGCGAAGCGGGAAACGGGCGTGGCGGACAAAGGGGTCGGAACGGTAAAGGAGGTTTCCGCCGAGCCGCCGCGACCGACCGGCCGGCGGCAGGCTGGTCGACGTGTTTCCGCCGCGTTCAACAGCGTGCGCTATCGTCCGGACGCTTGTTCCCGTTTACTTCAGAGGGAGCTTCATGCACCTCAAGAAGGTCTCGCTCACGGCGGCGATATCCCTCCTCGCCGGGCTGACCACCACCGCTGTCGGCCTCAGCGGCGATGCCTGGGCCGACAGCGCAGTGACACTGCCGCTGCCCCACTACTCGCACATGCTGGTCGACCCGGCCCACCAGCACCTGTTCTTCAGCAGCGGCGTCGGCAGCGGCACCATCCTGGTGACCGACTACGACGGCGTCACTGTCCGCACCATCGACAACGAGCCCGGGGCGATCGGGCTGGCGCTGTCTCCCGACGGCGGCACCGTCTATGCGGCGCTCTACAACGGCGACGCCATCTCGGCCATCGACACCACGTCCCTGAACGAGACCCACCGCTACGGCACCGGCGCCGGCAGCGAGCCCCGGAGCGTCGCCTACACCGGTGGCAAGCTCTGGTTCGGCTACGGCGGGGCGACCGAGGGGAACATCGGGTCGATCGACACCGGCGGCGACCCGGCAACCGTCAGCCTCGACACCGCCGGCGGGTGGTACAGCGCACCGACGCTGGCCGCCGACCCGTCGGCCCCGGGAGTGCTGCTCGCCGCCGACCAGGACACCAGCCCGCCCTATCTGACGCGCTACGACGTGTCTTCGGGCAGTCCGGTCGTCGGCGTGCGCCGCTGGCTGCAGGACTCGGCCAACGTGAGCGACATGCGGATCACGCCGGACGGCCAGGACGTGGTGCTGGCGACCGGAGCGCCGTATTACCACCAGGTCTTCAAGCTCTCCGACCTCTCGGCGGACGGCACCTACCCGAGCACGCCCTACCCGAACTCGGTGGCGATCGCGCCGGACGGCGCTGTCGCCGCGGGCAGCGACGCGTCCTATGACAAGGACGTCTACGTCTACCAGGCCCACCAGTCGTCCCCGATCAACACATACGACTTCGGGTCCGGCAGCACACTGGCCGGTTCCGGGCTCGCCTGGGCCCCGGACGGAAGCCGGCTCTTCGCCGTCACGGCCGACGTCTACGGCGCCAACCCCACCCTGCACATCCTGTCCGACCCCGAGGCGTCCGCCTCCACGCTCACCCTGGCCGGGCCCGTCACGGCTGTTCCGACCCGGCAGCTCACCCTGACCGGATCGCTTGTCTCGACGAACCCCATGCCCGCCGGGCAGCAGGTCAAGGTGACCCGGGTCGATCCGGCGAACCCGGGCGGCATCGCCCTGCCGGACGCCGTCACGGACGCCAACGGCGGGTTCACCGTCACGGACACCCCGGCGACCGAGGGGGCGACCACCTACCGGGTCTCCTACGAGGGCGACTCCAAGCACCTGCCCTCGAACGCCTCGTACAAGGTCCAGGTGGCCAAGTCGGCCTCCACGATGACCTTGACCGCCCCGGCCACCTCGACCCGGACGGCGAAGCTCACCCTCACCGGCACGCTGGCAGGCGGACCGTACACCGCCGGCGAGACGGTCCGGATCACCAAGAAGGACCTGGCCCACTCCTCCGGCTACAGCATCGGCACGGCCACGGTGGGTGCGAACGGCAGCTTCACCATCCACGACACCCCGGCCATCGGCGGCAGCAACACCTTCACGGTGAGCTACCCGGGCGACAGCACCCACAAGGGCTCCACCGCGTCGGCGACCGTCCAGGTCTCGCGCACCGCCTCGGCCCTGTCGGTGACCAGCAACGCCTCGACGTACTCCTACGGCGCGACGGCCACGGTCACCGCACACCTCGGCACCACCTACAACAGCCGTACCGTCTCGATCTACGCCCAGCCCCACGGGGGCACCAAGACGCTGGTCAAGACCGGCACCGTGGACAGCCACGGGAACCTGGTGGCGAACTACAAGCTCAGCCGGAACACCGTCTTCAGCGCGGCCTTCGCCGGTGACTACCGCTACGCCCCCGCCACCGCCACCCGGACCGTGAACGACCGCGTCAAGGTGGCGGAAACGCTGAGCGGGTACTACACCAGCACCCACTACGGGAGCACCCTCTACCGGGTCTACCACCACACGGCCAAGGAGAAGCTCAACGTCACGGTCACGCCCAACAAGGCCGGGCAGTGCGTGCTCTACCGGGTGCAGCAGTACTACAGCGGCGCCTGGCACACGCTGACCACCTCGCCCTGTTACGCCCTCAGCTCCGCCAGCACCGGCGCTGGATCGGTGAGCCTGAGCCATGCGATCAACGGCAGGTTCCGCCTGGCCGCCGAATACGTTCACAGCAGCAAGGACACCACCAATGTCAGCACCTGGGGTGCCTGGCAGTACTTCACCGTCAGGACCTGAGCGGCAGTCCTGACAGCTCGGCCGCGAGATGGCGAAGGGCCCGCCCAGCCTTGGGCGGGCCCTTCGCGCACCCTCGGCGACGCGGTCGCACGTCCCGCCGCCCGATCCGGCACGACGCTCAAGGGCATGAAGGTGCGCGCCGCCCGGGAGAAGAACGCCCTGCGGTCGACCGTGCCCGACCGTCCGTCGCGGCACGGATCCGGCACGAACGCATCGCGGCGGCCCGTGGAAAGATCACGCTGCGGCTTGACCTTCACAGTAATGCGAATCTTTAGCGTCGGTTCAGTAGCTGAAAGCCAGCTGAACGGCGCAAGGAGACATTGCCATGTCCAAGGCTCTGATGGGACGGACTGCGCTCGTGACCGGAGGGTCGCGGGGTATCGGTGCGGGGATTGCCCGTGAACTGGCGCGCGAAGGTGCAAACGTGGTCATCACCTATCGAAAGTCGCGCGAGCAGGCGGAAGAGGTTGTCGCCGACCTGGCCGCCCTTGGGGCGAAGGCGCTCGCCGTACAGGCGGATCAGTCCGTTCCCCACGAGGCGTCGACCGCTGTGGAACAGGCCGCCGAGTTCCTGGGCGGCCGGATCGACGTGCTGGTGAACTCTGCCGGAGTCGCCGTCATGGGTACCGTCGACCAGTTGGACCTGGAGCTTCTCGCAGGTGTCCAGCAGATGATGGGCACCAATGTGCTGGGGACCATCGTCACCACGCATTCCGCATCGCGGTATCTGCCCGACGGTGGGCGCGTCATCCTGGTGGGAAGCACCGTCGCACACAGCATTCCCGTCCCCGGTGTCGCCGAATACGCGGCAAGCAAGGCGGCGATCGACCAGCTCGGTCGTGGGTGGGCGCGTGACTTCGGCCCGCGCGGCATCACCGTCAATGTCATTCAGCCCGGCGCGACCGACACGGACATGAACCCCGCGGACGGGCCGAACGCTGCCCCTCAGGTGGCCATGACACCTCTGGGGCGCATGGGCACCACCGAGGACATCGCAAAGGCGGTCGTCTTCCTCGCCGGCGACAACGCCGCGTACATCACGGGCGCACGGTTGACCGTCGACGGCGGATTCAGCATCTGATTCGGGAGCGCCCCCAACGCGCGGGGCTCCGGTGCCAGGACCACAGCGGACGGTACCGGGGCCCCGCCGCCGGGAAATCCGTCCGTCGAAGCGTCCGGCCCGTCTCCGTCTCGCCGGCAGCCCCAGCCCTGGGCTTCACCGGTAGCGCTTTCCGGCGGGCGAGCGCCGGCGCGTGAGTCTCGCCGTTGTCACTGCGCAACCAGGTCCAGGACCCCATCCGCGGTCGTAGGCAACGGGGCTGTGGCGTCCTCCTGGAAGCGCAGATATGCCTCGATCGCGCGCTGGTTGCGTTGCAACACGTCGATGCGCCGTTTGATGCTGCCGAGCTGACGTCGCAGACCGTCCAGATCCTTTGCGTCCGGACACTCCCGGGTGTGCGCATCGCCATCGGCGGACTCGAGACAGGGCAGGACCTCGCGGATCATCTCCGTCGTCAAACCGACTTCGAGGAGTTCGCGGATCTGCAGAACACGGTCGATGGCCGGCTCGCCGTATGTGCGGTATCCGTTGGGGCTCCGGAACGGCGTCAGGATGCCGACCTCTTCGTAGTAACGAAGCAGCCGCGGCGCGACACCGGTCTTGGCGGCCAGTTCTCCGATCTTCACATCGCCCTCCCCGGGCATTCGTGCGAACGATAAGCCTCGTTGTCGCACAGGTAGGCGATCTTGCCTTTATCTGCGGGACCTTCACGCTACTGGAAAGGTTCGGCTTCTTCCACGGCCCGGAATGTGAGGTCAAACCACCCTCTCCACGGTGTCGCCGCCCCGGCTGCGGCGCAGGCGCTTTCCCGGGTCTCGAGTCGCCGGACAAAAGGGGCGCCCCAAGACGCGGGGCGCCCCTGTGCCATGTGCGAGGGGCCCCACGGTTCACGGCTGTCGCCCGCTCGATGGGGCACGCATCCGGCACGTGCGTCAATCGTCGTCGCAGCGCTCCAAGACGAGGGAGCGTCGTTCCCCGACACGAAGGCGGCGCGGAATCCGGGGGGCTGGCGCCCGGTGTGGCCAGTCGGTACTAGGGGTTCCGAAGACCGATGCACACGGTCGCGTACACGATGCCGATCACCCACATCATCACGCCCAGGCCGAACCACAGGGCGACCGTCCGCGGGGTCACCTTCCCGTGTTCGAAAGGATCCTCCTGCTCGAACCTGCCTGTCCCATCGGAATCGTTCACGACACCTCCCAGGGGAACTCTATCCGCGGAGAAACTGTCATGCCCATGCGCTAGGAAGAGAACGCGGGCCAGGGCCGTCATGCGGGGCATGCCAGTCGGTCACCTGGAATCGGTTGCGGTAGCTCGTGAGTGCCTAGGTTGCTGTGCCTCGTTGCCGTACAGCATGGCGACGGCGAAACCAAAGGACACCGGAGGTCACCAAGAAGATCAACCCAACCAGCAGCATTCCCGATGGCAGGAACAGATTGCGCAGCCCGGTATCTCCTTCTCGCGCAACATGCGACGGATTGGCCGGGTTGTAGACGATGTCGATTCGATCGCCGTCGTCGAGCAGTCTCTGGCCGACCTTCTCCGGCAAAAGACGGTGGGTCTCGGTCTTCTCGGCAACCTTGAAAGTGACCCACCATTCAGCGTCACTGCCTGTCCCGCGGTTGTGCGCGGCGCCAGTGGTGTGGATTCCATCTCGGAGTTCGATGGCGATGGGCGCCACGGCAGCCATGAACCACGTTCCCACAGTCAGGATCAGCATGGCGATCGTCAGCACGGCGACCGGGTTCTTGCAGAACCACTCCATGTCGTCGCGGCCACTCTCCGGGAACTTCGACGGGTCCCAGTGCGTACCAGTCCGAGCAGGACCTCCAGCGGCATCACCAGATCGCATGGCAGAACCTTACGGCGGGGGTCACGCGGCCGATAAGCCCACACCCGTAAGTGAACAGCCCCTGACAGGGGCCAACTTGGACGACTCCGAGCGAAACCTGTAACAGCTCGCCTCAAGGGATGGTCTGATGCGTCGATGTTCTACGAGGATCTCAGCCGCTATGAGTACACCAACGACGGCGACACGTTCTCCGACCCCGACCCGGGCAGTCTGCGATTCGTGTGCTTTCAGCCCCCGTATGAGCGCCTCAACGTCGGTTGGCTGAGCGGGGACGAGCCCTGGACATGCGGACGGGCCCCCGTCGGCTTCACGGACAACCTGCTGGCCGTCATCGAGGCGCAAGCGATCAATCTGATGCTCGGCATCCACCCCTGCGACTTCTGCAAGATCCCGTTTGACGATCCGCACCCGTGGTACACACCGCGGCCCGGTAACCACCGCGCCAGTTGCGGCAGCGGCGAGATCCGCGTCCCGGGCGCGTACGGTACTGCCTTTGCGGCCCCGACACTCATCGGCCACTACGTCGTCGACCACGGCTATCTGCCGCCCCGCGCCTTCGTCGATGCTGTTCTCGCATGCGACCTCGATGTCCAGCGGCCCGCGAGGCACCCGTGGATTCCGTTCCCCTGGGTCCCCGACGATGTCGAAGCGGAGTGGATCGAGTGATCCGGTGGTGGCTGCCAGGAATCACGCTGCTATGGCCTGGTCGCCAGTCAGGCTGATCATCGCCGAGTCTTCGGCCACGGCGGCACGATAGTGGTGATCGTCTTGGCTATCGGTGCCAGTAGCCCTGATCAGTTCTTCTGGGTCCAGTCTGCCGAGCTTGTCACCTGCGACTTCTCGACGCGACGAGCCCTCACCCTGCCGCACAGCACCAGCACCCCACCGAGCACGCCGAGTGCCAAGGCCACACCGGCAAGGTTTGCCCTCATTCCGGTAGAGAGCCCGAGGAGTGTCGGCCCGCCGTCCAAGGCGAAGCCACCACCCATCGTCACAAAACCCCAGCCGACCATGGGCAATCCTGCATTCCCCGCGTTTCCTCGGCCGTTCAAAGCCAGCACGCCGAGGAGTGCGAGCCCGAAGCCGGAGACCAACATCAATGAGGCATACACGCGGGAACACTACCGCGCGGACGGTGGAGCGGAAATGGGCGGTGTCCTGCCCGGTCTGGGGTCGAGCGCCGCAGCGGCATGGATCGCGGCATCCAGCAGTGCCACGTTCGGAAAGCCCGCGCCAAAGTCGGCCTGCCGGAGAACTTCCGCTTCTACGATCTGCGCCACACCGGCCACACGCTGGCGACGCAGTCGGGTGCCACGCTCAAGGACGCCATGGTCCGCGCCGGCCAGTCCTCCGAGCGTGCTGCGCTGATCTACCAGCACTCGACGCTGGAGCGGCAGAAGGAGATCACCGCCGCGCTCGATGCTCGCGTGCGGGCTGGCCGCACATCAATCGACGGGCACGACGACGGCTCATCGGGCACGCAACGGGCACGGGAGGGATAAGGAGGTCTGGACAACAAAGAAGCCCCGGGCTGTGTGCCAGGGGCTTTTGCATGGAGCGGGTGACGAGAATCGAACTCGCGCTCTGAGCTTGGGAAGCTCATGTTCTACCATTAAACTACACCCGCGTAAGACACCTGTTGAGGTATCTGACCTCGCACACTGTACCCCATGCCCGGCCCCGGGCGCATGCCTCCCGGGGCCTTCGTGTTGTCACGGAAGGGTGTGCGGGGAAGCGGTGGAGGGGCGTACGGTGTGGGCGACCCGAGGTGCCGGAGCGGGCGGAGTGCCGCGTGAGGTGGGGGTGGATTCATCCCCTAATGTGGCTTTCGTCGTTGAGGTACCGGGGAGAAGGGGAGCGATGGATCGCACCGTCGTTCGTTGTGCCGAGGGGCACGTTTTCAGCACCGCTACGTTCCCGATGCAGAACCTGGGAGCCGGCCGGCTGGGCCCAGGGCGGTTGATCAGGTGCCCGCGCTGCGCGCGCCTGCGGAGTGCCGTTCCGGTGGAGCCGGTGGAGAGCGGCGGCAGGTAGCCGCCGGCGGCCGGACGCCCTGACCGCGCAGGTCGGACGTGAAGCGGGGGCCCCGGGCCGGGTCGGCTCGATTCGGCCCGGAGCCCCGTCCCCGCGTAACCTGCTTGCGTGCTTCTCTCTGACAAGGACATCCGGACCGAGATCGACAACGGCCGGGTCAGCATCGACCCGTACGACCCGTCGATGGTGCAGCCGTCGAGCATCGATGTGCGGCTGGACCGTTTCTTCCGGGTGTTCGAGAACCACCGGTATCCGCACATCGACCCGGCCGTCGAGCAGCCGGATCTGACGCGGCTGGTGGAGCCGGAGGGGGAGGACGCGTTCATCCTCCATCCCGGGGAGTTCGTGCTCGCCTCGACGTACGAGGTGATCTCCCTCCCGGACGACATCGCCTCGCGGCTGGAGGGCAAGTCGAGCCTCGGCCGGCTGGGACTGCTGACCCACTCGACGGCGGGCTTCATCGACCCCGGCTTCTCGGGGCACGTGACCCTGGAGCTGTCGAATGTCGCGACGCTGCCGATCAAGCTCTGGCCGGGGATGAAGATCGGGCAGCTGTGCCTTTTCCGGCTGACCTCGGCGGCGGAGTTCCCGTACGGCTCGGACAAGTACGGCTCGCGGTACCAGGGACAGCGGGGCCCGACGCCGTCGCGGTCCTACCTCAACTTCCATCGGACGCAGGTGTGAGCGGATGAGCGAGCCCGCACGGGAGAACCTGACGTACGAGGCCTTCGGGCAGGCGGTGCGCGAGATGGCGCGGACGATCGCCGAGGACGGCTTCGAGCCGGACATCGTGCTGTCGATCGCCCGCGGCGGGGTCTTCGTGGCGGGCGGGCTGGCGTACGCGCTGGACTGCAAGAACATCCACCTGGTGAACGTGGAGTTCTACACCGGGGTCGGGACGACCCTGGAGATGCCGGTGATGCTGGCCCCGGTCCCCAACGTGATCGACTTCTCCGACAAGAAGGTGCTGATCGCGGACGACGTCGCCGACACCGGCAAGACGCTCAAGCTCGTCCGGGACTTCTGCGTCGACCATGTCGCCGAGGTGCGCAGCGCGGTGATCTACGAGAAGTCGCAGTCGCTCGTGAAGTGCGACTACGTGTGGAAGCGCACGGACGACTGGATCAACTTCCCCTGGAGCGTGGAACCGCCCGTGGTGCGCCGCTCCGGCCAGGTGCTGGACGCGTAGGGCCGAGCGGGACCGCGAGAGCGGCCGCTGCACGGGTAACCGGATGTACGGGTAAGGGGCGCCACTCCAGGAGTGGCGCCCCTTACCCGTGAAGACGGGAGACGGGGCCGGCCGCCCCGTTCGCCGCGGTCAGATCACCGGCAGCTTGAACAGCACCAGCAGCGCGATCAGCTGGATCGAGGCCGCCCCCAGCGCCTTGGGCCACGGCAGGTCGTGGGACTTGGAGATCATGGAGGTCAGCAGGGCCGCGCAGCCGATCCAGGTGATCCAGCCGAGGAACTGGACGAAGGTGTTGGCGCTGCCCAGGAAGACGGCGAAGACCAGCCGGGGGGTGTCGGTCAGCGCGGTGACGAGCATCGCCAGGCCGATGGTGGGCGCCCAGGCGCCGTCGCCGCCGAGCTGGCGGGCGAGGGCGTTGGTGACGGCGCCGAGCATCAGGCCGCACAGGATGACGGCGATGGCGCTGCAGATCACCCACGGGATGCTGTTGGAGAGGGTGGCGTCGAGCACGTCCTCGCGGGCGCTGTCGAAGCCGAAGACGGCGAGCAGCCCGTAGAGGAAGGTCACGATCAGGGCGGGACCCCACACCTGGTAGTCGCGCATCTGCCAGAAGGTGGCGGCCGGGCGCATGACGACGCCGCTCAGCAGCTGCTTCCAGCCGAGCCGGGGGCCGGCGGGGGGCGCCATGGTGTGGCCCGCGCGGTAGGTGGACACCTGGTCCGGCTGCTGCGGGGACTGCGCCTCGTAGGGGTCGTAGGTGTCGGGTGCGTCGCCGATGGAGAAGGCGCGGGTGTGCCCGGGGTTGTTGTCGTACGAGGGGGACGACGCCGGGGCGCCGCCGAAGTACTCGGGTTCGCCGTCGGCGGCCGGTGTGAAGCCGTAGTGGGGCTGCTGCCCGCCCGGTGAGGTGTTCTGCTGCGGGTAGCCGCCGTACTGCTGATGCGGGTGCTGCACGTCCCCGTCCCGTCCGCGTCCGTTCCTGAATCCAGCCACGCTTCGAACGTACCCGGTCGCGGGGGCGGAGGACGGAGCCCCCCGCCTCTGGAGGGGGTTTGCTGCCAAGCTGTGACAGATTCCGCTGCCTCGGGCGCTGCGGCGATGCCTCCGGGTGACGGCGGTACGGCGGTATGGCCGCTACGCGGTCACGGCGGCACGGCGGCACGGCGGCCGGGGCAGGGGCAGGGCGATTTCGCGCCGGGCGGCCCGCCTCCCCGGAGCGGGTGGAGCCCCTTGACCGGCACGCCCTCGGCGTCGTGGACCAGTCCCTCCACCACGAACCCCGGGCC